>QILK01000247.1 GCA_003233345.1 Gammaproteobacteria bacterium
TCGGCATGTTAACCGTACGCAATTTCCAATCAAGAATTTGTCAGGAGAACAAGCATTCTTTTTGACGATAGAACAGTCACCCAAAGACCTGCGGAAACACAGCTTGATTGTGCCCAGAACATAGCGGCGTGGCTGGTATATGCGGACTGGTTGCAAACTAAAAATGATCCCCAAGGGATCATTATCGCTACTGAGATAGCTCTGTTACAAACAAAAGAGCACGAAAATTATACACAACAAAAACACTTAAGCAGTCTGTATAGTCAACATATCAATGAATTTCTGCAGGGCCAATCCTTTACTAGTCATAGTATAAAACTAACGTGGAAATTTGGTAATATTGATACTATCACAATTAAACCCGCTGCAACCGATTATGAAATATTAGCCATTCTCAAACTCGATACCAGCCAAACTCTTTCAGCACTAAATTTTAACAATAGTAGTTTCTTAACCCTTCAACATGCTCTGTCGCAATTTTCAAAGCCCTTTCTCAAGCATCTTCAGCTTAGTTTTAACAACCTTTCCGAAGTGCCAGCGTTTATACGCGAACTCGATACACTGACACATATTGACCTATCCAACAACCATTTGACAAGTTGTCCTGATTGGCTTTTCAATTTACCGGCTTTAACTTCTTTGAATCTGGCCCAGAATAATTTTTCAGCATTGACAGCATCCATTGGAAAACTTGTCGGTCTAAAGTACCTGGATATTTCTTATAATAGTTTTTTACGGTTACCGGAAACACTCTGCGACCTCACCCAACTCGAGTCATTGGATTTTACTAATAATAATATTATTCATTTTCCAAAATTTTTAAATAATTTTAAAAAAATGAAGACTTTTGGTATCGGGGTTGACCAGGAATTTGAGCGGCCTAGTTGCTTTAATTATTTTGGCGATCTGAAGGAGCTTAAGTTTTTCGCTCATCCATCGGCGATTTTACCTGACTGGATATCCAGTCTAGACCAGATTAAGCAGATCGAATCTCTCAGCATGAGTTACTCGAGCTTACCAGCTGCCCCTGATCAATTCCAAAGCTATTTAAATCTCAAGCACCTGGAGCTAAAGGGTAATTCGATTGTAGATATTCCAAACTGGATGGGCGGGTTAGAAAATCTGGAAACACTAGCGCTTAGTACTAATAAGATATTTGACTTTCCGATATCCATGAATTCTTTGCAGCACTTAAAAAATATCGACCTAGCCAATAATGGCGTCAGAATATTTCCTAAATTTTTATTGGAAATAGCGTCACTTGAAAAAATAAATTTGTCTAACAATCATCTTGAAACAATACCAAGTTCAATAGCTAATTTTTGTGACCTTCGGTTACTTGATTTAAATACCAATAATCTTAAATTAATCCCTCCCGCAATAGGCAGGCTGGCCAATTTAAGAAAACTTGATATCTCTAAAAATTCTGGTGTTCGCCTACCTGAGGCTATCAGATACCTGGTAAAACTGTATCACTTGTCATTACAAAAAAACCACATGTCAATGCTTCCTACTGCAGTTTCAAAACTGAAAGCGCTTGAATATCTGGACATTACTGGTAACCCACTTAACAGATTACCGTACACTATTCGTAAGCTAGAGAACCTCAAGTATTTTTTGTTAGACTATAATATAAGCGAATACCTACCAACCTATCTGGTAGAAAGCCTGCATATAAGTTTTTTCAACCCTGAACCGGAATCTATTTTCAACGAGCATAACAGCGCAGGAAGAACGACAATGGATTCCCAACCTCGATATTTACGCGATAGATCAACCAAAGAACTAAGTGGAAGCAAGTATATAATTTTGGAAACACCAGGCGCTTATTTTACCGGCTAGGAATCGGCTATGAAACCCGTATATAACAAACTGCTTGAATCCATGATTCACAAAGAAATTAAAAACGTTAAACCCTGGTTCATTTATGCAGACTGGCTTCAGGCTCAAAACGACCCTCGCGGTCAAATAATTTCTCTTGAATTGTCAATTAAACATGGCAATGTTAATAACGCATTGCTTAAAAATACACTATTGGAGGATTTATACCGAAACAATATACCTATCTGGCTTAAAGGTATGATTGAGAATTACAATGCTATCAAGTTTGATTGGCATTTTGGATATATAAAAACTATTCAAATCTATCGTCACTCCTGTCTTACTGATCTCATCAATCTATTTGAAAGCCCGATTAGTAAATTTATACAAACACTTTCACTTTCACTTGGAACAACATCTGAAGATGGTCGTTTCTTTGAATTGCTCTTAAAGTCCCTGGCGAAATACCCAAAACAACATCTGAGTACGCTCAATCTGTCTAACAATGGTTTAACCGAAATACCGCCTATAATATTCAATTACCTGCATTCAATTAAGTCTATAGATTTATCTCGCAATCAATTGCGGCATATTCCACAAAAATTGTTGGAAAAAACTAATCTTCGACAACTTAATTTAAGCCAAAACAATCTTCAATCGCTACCTAAACTATCCAGACCCTCACTAGCGCTGGAGAAAATTGATCTTTCTTACAATCGCTTTGTAGAAGTGCCTCCTGTGCTTGCCCAGTTTAAAAAACTTAAATCAGTTAATTTTGATCATACCCATATTGATCATTACCCGCTATTTCTATTCGACCTGAAAAATATTAATTCGTTATCACTGTCGATTGGCGCAAAAACAACTTGTGCTGCTTCATTGGACCGTTTTCAACAGCTAAAACACTTAAAATTGTCTTTCCGAAGCCGGAAAATCATACCCGACTGGGTAACACATTGCGTGCAATATCGCTTTATAAAAAGTTTGAATTTATCAGGAAACGCACTAACCCATTTACCCGACTGGTTAACTGATTTTTCTATGCTGGAGCATTTAGATATTTCTCATAATAACCTGGTTACTATCCCTGGCTGGCTAAAATATTTTCCCTCACTCGAATCACTATCCGTTAGTCATAACAGACTTTCTGAAATTCCTGATTTTATTAGCAACCTTCAGCATCTGAAGTCTATTAATCTCTCATATAACAAACTCAGTACTGTTCCTGATAATTTTTGTTCCTTAAAGAATTTGCAGATCCTTAAGCTACGCTCTAACCGATTTATCACACTTCCGGAATCGGTATGCTGTTTAAGTTCTTTGTGTGAATTGGATATGCACGGTAATTCAGTACGTCTCGTTCATCATAAAATTAATAACTTGCTGGAAATAGATACATTGAATTTAGGCTATAACAGGCTAACGACTATTCCTGAAGATATCTTTTTGCTTCCGAAGCTGGTAACAGTAGACTTAAGCGACAATAGACTAGAAAAACTTCCGCAAAAAATTGGTGGGACCAGCCAAATCAAGGTGCTGAATATTAGCAATAACTATCTCTCAGATCTAACGGAGGCTAGCAAGTATCTTCCCATGATTAGCTATTTAGATATAAGGTCGAATCAGCTCAAACACCTTCCCAGATCCATCGAGCTATTATCACGGCTAACAGAATTTCATCACGAGCATGATGACAGCGATATGAATCATGCGTGCAAGCTTAAGCGGTTTACCCCTCATATTAGCCGATGCTGAGAACGCGCGGCGGCAAGCGCAAATACGCCTGTATTCGCTACGATACTATTTAGAACAGTCTTCCGATTTCAAGGTCATATCTTTTGGTTGTACAAAATATCTAACCTTCTGGCCCATATTTAGGTCTAACAAAGAAACACTGCAGCGTTTTTTCTTCGTTTGAAAAACACTCATGTATTCCTGGCCGGCTTTTGGTGTAAAACCCACATTGATCGCACAACGATAGACACCATCCTCACCATCGATAATAACTTCTTTGTTTAGAAAAAAAGTCATAAATATACGCTTTCCAGCGGGGATCTTAACCTGTTTTATCGATTGATTAAATGGCTTAAATTTCTTCTTTTTACTTAGAAATGTTATTTTACGTGTGATTTTTTTAATGTCTACTGAGCTACCCGCTTTCAGCTGCTTGGAAATATTGCTGCCATAACTTCCAACGCTGCACTTACTATCTGCAAATAAACCGATAGTAGTCTGCGCTGGCACATCATAATACATCGTTGCAGTCGCTTGGCTACTCGGCACTTTATAGGGCTTATCTCGCCAGTTTAGCTTTAACTGCGCGCAGCCTGCTAGCAAAAAAACGAAGACAAAAAAGGCAAAGACACGTAATATTTTCTGGTATAACACGAATGCGTCTCCCTAAAACTTATATTTTAGTTATTAAAGATTATTAAAGCTACCAATTATTAAAGCTAGCAACTACCAATTATTAAAGCTAGCAAAGAGTATAGTCAAAATCTTGCAGAAATAGTTATTATCATACTTCTTGCTGCCACAATCAAATAATATAACAAAGCTTTGACTTTACCGCAAATTAAAATCAATTAGACGATTAACACCAAGATTAAATTAATATTTACGAATATATTTATATAGAATACAAAAACTATTTGTTTACTTGCAATTAACACTAGTCCCGAACGAGTAGGTACCATAGTACTCCTGGTAATTCTGCTTCACAACGCTAACAGTTACCAGGGTATATTCCTGCCAACTTTAAATCTCCGCCTCAAAGTATCAGAAATACGCATATTATCATTACCGTATAGGTAAAGTGTTTTTAAGGTCTTATTATTTTCTAGCGATTCTGGAATTCTAGAGATACGGTTACAGCTAAGATGAAGCTCGGCTAACTGCTCCAGCTTTGCCAAAGACTCAGGTACGCTGCGAATATTATTATAACTTGCATCCAGTTTAACTAAATTACCCAATAGCGCAATTGATTCAGATAGGCTGCTCAACAAATTGCTGGACAAGTACAACTTCTCCAATTTCGGGAGTTGGCCAAATGATACCGGTAGTTTTGTTAGCCGGTTTACCGATAAATCAAGTTCTATAAGCTCGCTAAGTTGACTAATTGTTTCAGGAAGAGCGTCAATTTGGTTCTGCCTGAGGCTCAGCTCTCTGATACTGCCTAGTGAACCGATCCAGTCCGGCATCCGCGTTAGGTTGTTAAAACTTAAATTTAGATGTGTGAGCTTATCAAGATTAACAAGAGAGTCCGGGATTTCCGTTAATCCATTGCCTGAAAGATTAAGTCGTGTGAGTTGCGTAAAATACCCGATCGACTCTGGTAGATTACTCATATAGTTATATCTTAGATCAAGTGATACAAGGTGTTTTTTTGGGTATCTCTGCCAAAGTGCTAACAATCGGTCTGTCGCCGCACGCGAAGTGTAGCTTCTATTGCCAAAATCTATCGCGGTAATAAAATCTGCAATATCAGATTTAAATATATCTTCAAGATAAAATTCAAAGGTATGGTGTTTTCCAGCAATATATTTAGAAACGCAAGTTATACGATTAATAAAACCATATTTCCATCCAAATGAAATAACGCCCTGATCTTCTGCTTTACATAAAGACTCGCCTAACCAGGCCTTTTTATGCGCGGCGTATATATTTCGAACTTCATTATTAATCGCTGCCTGGTTTTTTATGTCAGTAACATTTGCCGCTGTTTCCAATGAGATCAATTCACCTCGCGGGTCTCCCTTGCTCTGCAACCAATCGGCATAGACCAACCATGCATCCTGATTATTCAGGTTATTATGTATGACAGATTCGATTTCGAGGTTTCGATGGTAACTATTTACTGTCCTGCGCACAATTCATCACTTCTTAGGTTTTGCTGGTCAACTTAAGTAAGATATTTTACCCCAGTTGATCCAAATGAACTATCCCGCAATTGAATTTCGCTGATAAATTCTGGTAAATTCCAGTAGATTAAAGATAAACAATAGACAAAAACAGAAATATTAGCCAATGTCCAGTCTTTTTTAGTGGGTACTACGCAGATTCACTGGCTATATCTGGGTCTGAAAAAACTTTTATTTTGGCGTGCAACCATAACGATTCATCAGCGTAGTGAGCTTCGTAACGACTTTTTCTGGCAAACTATTTCCTTTAATCGAAAAACCTTTATGCTTAATATAAAGGGTCATCCCTGAGTCCGCCTTAGTGACAGGTTTGTTGCTAACATTGGCGACGCCCGCATGTAGTAAGCCAAGTATCAAGTCATCAATATCTTCTGCTTGTAAAACAAAATGGCTTTCACATCCTATGCCATCTGCCATAGATGAATAGTGATACTTAATATCACCGCTACCAGAGATTTCTAATGTTTTCGCAATACATCCCGGACAGGACCCCCATAGACCATACTGAATAAGACTATCACGGCTAGCGTAAGTCCCGATATTACACGCGGCAAGCAACATCGCATAATGTATTAGAATCACTGCAGCAATAATATTTCTGACTTTCATATCCGAATTTAACTAAAGTCTAAACCCGGACACTGATGGCACAAGTGATTGTCTCCAGAATAGAAATACTGGGATTTTATCCGCATATTTATTCCTCATTGGTCAGCAGATCCGCAGGTCATCGAGTGCCCTGATGCGATACCTGAATTTTCCTGAAAATTTAGTAAGTTATGCTTGGTTCAACCCGCGTGGAAAGTGCTACTCACAAGCCATTAAGCATCCTAACATTAACACTCTAATTTAACTACTGGGATCAATATTCGGCTATAATTCTTCTTCAATTTTAAGCAATTATTAAGGCTAGTCATGACTGTAAGAACAAGAATTGGACCCTCTCCAACCGGCGACCCGCATATCGGTACTGCTTATATTGCCCTGATGAATTACCTGTACAGCAAGAAAAATAACGGTCAATTTATATTAAGAATAGAAGACACTGATCAAGCACGTTCATCACAACATTCAGAAGCCGCCATACTGGAATCGCTGCGGTGGCTTGGGCTGGAATGGAATGAAGGACCGGATTGCGGAGGTAACCACGGCCCCTACCGACAAAGTGAGCGCCTGGATATATACCGCGAACATATCAGTCTGTTATTAGAAAAGGGACATGCCTTCCATTGTTTCTGCACTCCAGAACGCCTTGAAAATATGCGTAGCGAACAACGAAACAATAAGCAAAATACTAAATACGATGGCTGCTGTCTGGCACTTGATGAAAAAGATGTTAAGCGTAACCTGGAGAAAAAACTTCCCTATGTTATAAGAATGAAGGTTCCCGTTGACGGTGTTTGCCAGATCAAGGATATGTTACGTGATCCCAGCGAAATTAGTTGGGCACTAGTCGATATGCAGGTTTTATTTAAGTCTGACGGTTACCCGACCTATCATCTGGCTAATGTGGTCGATGATCATTTGATGGAGATTACCCATGTTATTCGCGGTGAGGAGTGGATTAATTCAACACCCAAGCATATTTTATTGTACCAGTACTTCGGCTGGCAACAGCCAGAATTTTGCCATTTGCCTTTGTTGCGCAATCCCGATAAATCCAAACTGTCAAAAAGAAAAAATCCTACGGGCATACTCTATTTTCGCGATATGGGATACCTTCCTGAGGCACTAGTCAATTTTCTTGCCTTATTTGCACTATCCATCAGCGAAGGCGAGGAAAAACGTTCTCTCGAATTATTACTTGAAGATTTTGACCTTAAAAATATATCCTTGGGCGGACCTGTGTTTAATATCGAAAAACTTAAGTGGCTTAATAGCCGATATATTCGCGATGATTATTCAGCAGATAAATTTATTACGGCGTTACAAGAATGGGCATTGGCCCGCAAAGATATCAGCGAACTGGCAACCGAAATACAATCGCGTACGGAGGTTTTTGCTGATGTCATACCACTAGTTGGCTTCCTTTTTTCCGCACAAATTGAGGTCACAGAAAGCAATCTGCTCAGCAAAAAAATTGACCGCAGTTTGTTACGACAGTTTTTTTATATCACCATCACGAGGACAGAAAAAATCGACAGCTGGACAATTTCCGGCATTGAAGAATTCCTACGTAAAAATGCGGCATTACTAGAATTGAATTTCCGCGATCTTATTCCAAGTATCTATGTTGCAATCACTGGTAACAAGCAGTCTTTACCGCTTTTTCGCTCGATGCATTTTATCGGAAAAAATCTTACTCGGGAGCGTTTGAAAAATGCCCTTGCAACCATCGGCAATCCGACTAAAAAGGAAAAAAAGGCATGGGACAAACTAAGCTAATAAAAATACTCAGGCTCAATACTTGAAGGCTCCCCACAACTTCTATATTTTTTAAGCAATTGCTTAGTGGGTTAGAAAGCGCTTTAGGGCTCCATTCCCAAACCTTCAAAGTAATTGATACGTGTAGAAATGCGCTGTTCTTTCTTTAACTTGCGGTATATTGGCAGAATGAATTGACGGTTTTACAGCTGGTTTAGTTATTGACGCTTTTTTGCATGTTAATTTTGCTTTAACTACACATACTTTGTATATCTTTTTCATATTGGTAGAATTGGCGCAATCGATGATTTTAGGCGTTTCACATTTGCCTGCCGCCAGCCCACTTGCAGTCGCCGTTAGTATACCCAGCAGGGTTAAGGTAGCTAAAAAAATTATCTTGGTTTTCTTCATAATCCAGCCTTAGGTGTTTGTTTTAACACTTTTTATTCTCTAGTCCTTATTAGTCGTTACAACTGGCTTCGTGGTTCAAATTAACTGTCTACATTTGTCTTTTTAGACGATTCGCCAGATCCTGGCATCGCGATTTCTCTTCTTTGTCTGCAAAGTTATCAATACAGTTCATTGTGAATAAATAGGGTGTCTCACCGTCCTCATTCTCTCTATAGACATCTGCACCTGCTTCAATCAAAATATCGACATAATCCAGACTGTCCAGCGGGATCTGATGTAACACCGTATCCCCGTTGTCATCAGATTCATCTATCCTACTGCCATGCTCGAGCAATATTTTAGTATGTCTTTTTTGTCCAAAGTAAATCGACCACAAGAGCGGCGTCTTTCCCTCGTGGTCTATAACTTTTGAGCGAACATTGGTATTGGCGTTGGCATCCAATAAGTATTTTGTTATTTTTTCACTGCTCGACGTCGATAAGCTTAATGCAGTTTCACCATTAACCGCGCTTATCGAATTAACGTCCGCGCCTGATTCTATTAGCCGACTGACTATTTTTTCCTGATCATTAATAACAGCCACCATCAGTAATGTGTAATCATCATGGATATCACGCAGATTAATATCACCACCGCCCTTTAACCAGTTATTTAACTTTTTGATGTTCCCACTCTTGATCGCGTAAAACAGGGGGTCTGAGTAAAAACGTGGCCATCTACCATCACAATTTTCAAATTGCTTTAAAAATATTTGCTTTGGCATCATAACGGGAGCAATACCGCCATAACGGTCACGTAAATCGTGAATATACGATTCAATAATATCTAAATTCCAGTTATCACTGGTGAAGTTGACTAGAAATTCTATTTCATTATCGATTAGCTTTCTAGTGGACGTATATTGTGTCCATAACCACAGCTGATGATTTTCCTGATTGTATTCAAAATATATAATACCGTCTCTTATATTAGCCTCTTTGAGCGACCCCAGATCCGCCGATTGTGCTAATTTTTCTGATAGCTGTACTAGCTGCATCACCTGGTGTTTTTTTGTTTCTACCGCGAGATTATCAAATTTTATTATCTGTTCATGGTTAATAACTTCTTTACTATTAATCCGGTCGTAACTGGTCCACTCAACCGTGATGGGGCCGCCAATAGAGGTTATAAAAACCGATACTTTTTTTCTTGCTATTTTCTTACTCGCAGTCTTCTTTTTGCTAACCACCTTCTTTTTTGTTGTTGTTTTCTTTTTGCTCACTGTCTTCTTGTTGATATTTTTTTTGAGCGTCGTTTTCTTTTTGCTCGTATTTTTTTTTGCCTGATTTTTTTCACTGACCTTTTTCCGGGTATTTCCCTGGGCTGTCTTTTTAGCGGCGCTCTTATTGGCGGAAGATTTTTTCCTTTTAGCTGCCATCACTCATCTCCTAATGCCTTTCACTGGATAAAAAACAAGAATTAAGGAATATTCCACATTATTATCCCTATTACAATAACCTGCGTCCAGATTTGTTGCGGGGTATATTTGCTCAATTATTTCAACACAACGGGTCCACTTAGAGTATAATGATCATTAATGCAGCAACCTTGACTATATTTAAGGCTTTTTAGGCTGCTATGGCTAATAAATCGATCGAAAACGCTTAGGGAACTTGTATGAAAAAACAGTCCATGCTTGCACCTTTATTTTTCTTAAGCTTTCTCATAGGACTTTCCACTGCGACAGCAGGTGTTTCTCATGGAGATCGATATAATCAAATCGGTAAATTATCTTATAATCTGGGCAATTACCTAACAGCACTAAAATTCTTCAAACAAGCATTACAAGCAGATATCAAAAAATACGGCAAACAGCATACAAAAATCGCCAATGATTATAATAATATTGGTGAAGCTTTTAGGGGACTGGGTCATTACTCGCGCGCGATAAAAAACTACAAAATAGCATTAACCATAGACTTAAAAATATTCGGTCCCAATCATAGTACTGTTGCCGCAGACTATAACAATCTGGGTTTGGCGAATAAAAAGAAAGGCAATCTCGATATCGCCATTAGCTATTATAAAAAGTCACTTAGCATCGACTCAAAGAACTACGGCATAGAGCACTCCAGTGTCGCTATTGCTTATAACAATCTTGGCGGTGCTTATTACAGTAAAGGAAATGTTGATAAAGCAATTTACTATTTTATAAAAGCAATCGATATAGAAGAAAGCAAACCTCATCGTTTAAGACACGAAAAAATAGCGGTTTACTACAATAATTTAGGCGAAACCTATCGTAACAAGGGAAACTATAAATACGCTATACTTTACTTCAAAAAAGCATTGAATATCGACCTAAAAAACTACGGTCCGCTACACCCAAAGATTGGAATACGCTACAACAATATTGGCGAAACTTACCGGGGGAAAAAACAGTTTAAGAAGGCCTTGTCTTACTACAATAAAGCCCAGAAAATCAATCTTAAAAAACTTGGCGCGAACCACCCCAGTGTTGCAACCGTCTATAACAATATGGGCTCCACCTACGACAATATGGGGAATTTCGACCAAGCGCTTGACTATTATCAAAAAGCCCTGGATATCGATATTAAGGTACTAGGACATAACCACCCCAATGTTGCCATCGATTACCACAATATCGCTTATGCGTTTCGAAGCAAGGGTGAATTTGGAAGTGCAACACTGTTCTTTAAAAAAGCGTTAACAATCGCATTAAAGCGTTATGGTAAAGACCACCCACTGACTAAAGCAATCCAACTCCAACTCAAGGCCCTAGACTCGGTAAAACCTTTAATACCAAACACCAAAGTAATCTAGCCCGGTCTTAACCTTTAAAGGCATGCTTTGAATTTAAATATTTGATCTCATCAGGTGTGTTTTTTCTGCCTAGTATTGCGTTTCTATGGGGGAATCGGCCAAATTTATTGATAACCTGACAGTGGTGTTTCGCATAACGCAAGTTTGAATCAAGTGCCGCCTTGGTAAATAACCTCACTGACTCGTGCTGATCATCGATATTTTCGCTGTGCATTAACGGCATAAATAGAAAAGAAAGCATGGCTTTTTCAAGTTGCTCATCGTATTTATTTTGCAATGCATAATAAGTAATAGCTATTGCCTTAGGTTCCGTGCTAAAACATTGCGGTTTTCCCCTATACATATTAAGTGGAAACTGATCTAAAACAATTAACACCGCTAGGCAGGATTTCGGGTTCTCCTGCCAACAATCCAGCTCACCAACTGATGCTTTCTTCCAGGTATGTTCATACCGGCGTTTTATTTCTGCATCCAATTCAGGCGTAGACGCGAACCAATGCTTGGCCACCTCTTTAGAATACCAATATTCCAGTATATGTTCTGGAGATTCGCTTGCGGTCATCATAAATTTTACTATTTGCTAATGCTGATAAAGGGAGCAATTGAAATATAGAGCACCAATATAATTACCAAAATTGTAACAATAAATCCAATGGGATTAACCCTGACGCTATCCACAAATGATTCGAGTTGATTATTCTTTTTAAGATTATCATACGCTTGTCTGGATTTCTGTTGCCGCTCTTTTTGATACTCATTAAGGATATTCTTAGAAAATTCCAATTGAGATTTATCGTTCAACCAAAATGCTGGCATTGAGATACCCCAATTACCTTCATTGGTTTCATAAAAATCAATGTTGTTTTCCTGAAGCAGAGTCCGCATTTCATCTGCTTCGTCGTCGGGGACACCACGAAGTTTATACAATAAAACAGCCATAGTTAGCATTTGTCACGCTATCAAGCGCAATCAACATTTCCTTGGAATTAAACGCATTATTAAACAATAGTTCGTCAATCCATGTCCAGTAATAAATAAACTAATATAATTTTCTTTGTTTTAATTCGCTTACATTTACTTCGACAACATAGGGATTTTTGTAGCCACACAAAGCCTCAATTTTCTTCGCTTTTGTGATTCGATACGGTACCTGTTCCATATCTGAATCCAGGCATATATTAAACACTTTGGTACTTAGTTTTAATCCGCTGGATCTACCCAGTTGCTTTTGCCGGTATCCTATATAATTGAATTTACCCTGCTGTAAGATCGGTGTTCTGGATTCAGACCAGAATGCTTTGGCTAATCGATTATACCGGCTTATATCACTCCACAAGGAGTACAGAGCGAAAATTTCAAGGACCAGCAATACACCGGCAACATGGGTTATAACTTTTCTGGAATTTATCATTATGAACTCTTTATTATTATTTTTATTGTTGTTATTAGCTTGAAAAGCTATTTATAGTTTGAATACTATCATATTGATGCACTAAAATCTTGAACTATATATACAGACAATTATTCAGGAATAATTTATCAAAGTCTATTTAGCACCTTTAGAAAGAAGCAGTGTTTTAATTGAATTGGTTTTGGTGTAACGCAATGCGGTTTTTCCATTTCTATCGCGTATATTTATAGTGGCATTTTTCTCTAACAAGTACTGTACAACTTCCCGATGCCCTAGTGACGATGCAATAATTAATGGTGTTTGCCCGGAACTATTTTTAGAGTTTACGTTGGCTCCATTATTGATAAGCAGTTTAACAATATTAATATTTCCACGATAAGCGGCAAATAACAATGCATTATATCCCGCCCAATCGCCCGTACCATCTTCGATACTCGCATTCACTTTAGCGCCTTTCTTCAGCAAGGCTTCAACATAGACTATTTTCCCCATTCTTGATGCTTTATGCAAAACGGTGATACTCCCCTGATAACCTCGCTTTAGTTTAGCATCGATATTTGCCCCCTTGTCCAACAAGTATAAAAATATCTCTTTATAGCCTTTTGATAATGCGTAGGTCAGTGGCGTATTATTATCCCGGTTAGAATCCACACTCGCACCACTTAATATCAAAAGCTTAACAAGTTCAAATTTGTGCCGCTCAACAGCCATGATTAACGCATTTTTACCATAGCGGTCTACCACTTCGAGTTCGGCCCCATGCTTTATCAACTCTTTGGTAATTTCAATATCCTTACTATGCATTAAAGCAGTGCTTCCTCTATTATCTTTAGCATTAATATCAGCGCCTTTTTGCAATAAGTACCTTACTATTTTTGTATGGCCGCGTCTCGCTGCGTGCATTAACATTGTTATTTCATTGGTATGAACCTGATTTACATTTGCACCGTGTTCCCCAAGCTTCGTTAACACTTCAATTTTATTTTTAATCACTGCCAAGTATACTGCGCCATCAAAGTCAAACTGCTTGATTGCATTGTCTTTAAATACATTGGATAGTATAGTTTCTGTCTTGTCTATATCGC
Source organism: Gammaproteobacteria bacterium (assembly GCA_003233345.1). Taxonomy (GTDB): domain Bacteria; phylum Pseudomonadota; class Gammaproteobacteria; order SZUA-21; family SZUA-21; genus SZUA-21. Next base: position 13,836 of record QILK01000247.1, read on the forward strand.
CAGCTTCACTTGCATGCATCAACTGATATTCAAGTACAGATTTCGATTGCGCGTAGCCTAAGCGGGCAGATTTACCGTATAACTCAATCGCTTTACGGTAATCTTTTTTAACCAGCCCCCCTTGCAAATATAAACTAGCCAAATTGAAAATAGCTTCGGGATTATTTTTTTCTGCTGATTTTTTAACATACCTTAACGCCCATTTTTTATTTTTTTCGACACCAATTCCACTAAAATACATAATACTTAAATCGCTGTAAGCTTTTCCTGATCCTTGCGCGGCAGCCATTTCCAGCCATTCTAGTGCCACTGCATAATTTTTATCAACCCCATGTCCAAATAAATAACTTTTACCTAAATAATATTGGGCTTCAACATAGCTTTTTTCCGCGCCTTTCTCAAACCAGGAAATAGCTTTAGAATAGTCTTGCTTTACACCTTTTCCGGTAAAATATAAAACACCCAAGTCACTGGCAGCAGCGGGATTACCACTTTCTGCCGATTTTTCGAAAAATTTTGCAGCCTCTTTAAAAACGTTGTTCCGCAACGCCTGTTTTGCTTTAAGGTAGTCACTGTCAGAATAGCCAGTATCAATGGTTTCCATCTCTTTTTTTAAAACGTCAGAAAGTGGGGGCGACACGTTTGTCGATACTGTCACCTCTTTCTTCTTCTTTTGGGTTTGCTTTTGACCGCCGTCATGATCTCCAGGCGACATTATCCAGGTAATTATTGCTAGAACAGCAAATAAAAATCCTATCATTACCAAAGACTGCTTTGCTCGCTTCATGAAATACCCTTAGCCAATCAATTATTAAAATATAACCCTATCACGGTAACGAATTATTACAAAATCGGATAGACATTTGTCTTGAAAAATAATTCTATCAAATTTTAGTTAAATGAATTCGCCAGTAGCTGGCAACGATAAGTAATTAATTTGAATTTAGAAAAATAAACCAAAACATATTCCCGGCCGGGAATCAATTATAATGCTTTACTTGTAGGCACTATGGATTACCACAGCAAAGTTGGGGGTACTAAAATAAACTACAGAAAACTACGACAGGATTTAACTTGAATTTAAGCCAGTGAGTTCTATTCCGACGATTTCGCAAAATCCAGGCAACTTTTGTGACGACAGCGTTTTAATCTACCCATGTAGGCGATAAATGGCCAGATAGTCGCCCGCCTTTAGTCAACTGCTCCAGGTTGTCGCCATTGACCGTTATTTTCCAGAGTCGCCATTCAAGTGTATTTTTCATACCGGTAAATACCACCGTTTTTTCGTCGCGAGATAACGCCACATAATCTCTAACGCCAATAGGATCTTGGGTTAACAAACGCGGTTTGGCAAAAAAGTTTCTATTCTTTTTACCAAAATCAAGTTTCCACAACCTTTGTGGCCCTGGCCGATTACGCCCTGCAAAAATAATCGCATGGTCACCAACCCATTGAGGCTGGTTAGTGCTTATATATTTGTTTAAAATATGCTTCCTGACGATAAACTTTCCGTCAACAAGGTCTGCAATTATAAACCCGTTAAAATTTCTTGGTGATATCGCGACAACTTTTCCAGACTTAGCAAATGAAACTGCTCCATATATTTCGCTCTTGCTACCCTCTACTTTAACACGGCTCCACTGATCATCTTTAAGTGAATAACGATATATTCCCTTATTAGCATTTACCGCATAAATGGACTCACCACCTGGGTGAAAGCGCGGACGCCTGAGGCTATTGGTAAAAGAACCGGCATTATATATTTTTTTTATCACTCTATTTTTAAAGTGGTATAAATAAATTGACTTAGGGGAATTCTTAAGTCGCGTCCCTTCAAACACCAAAATATTTTTCTTTCGGTCATAATCTAAAAAACCGATATTTAACATGCCGACCTGAACCTCGTTAACCTGTTTATTAGACACGTCGAGTATATGCAGGCCGCCTTCATGTTCTGCGGAAAAAACAATACGTGCGCGCACAAATTCCAAGTCAATAACACCGGAATCTGCCAGTAGATTTGTTGGCACGGGTAACATCAAAAATATTGGTAATATAAATCGCATAATTTAGCCTAAACAGCAACCTGTTCTAATTTACGGGTACCTAGACGCATCAATCATGCCACGACAGGTTAAAATTTTATCGTCCCCGTATGCCGCTATTTTTTTATTATAGTTATTAACGAATCCAAATAAATTACTGAAAATCACATCCCTAAGTGATTATTATTATTCCACTGCTTATCTCTAAAATATAATACTAGCTTTTAATTAAAGAGTGTGACCTATTTCCTGGCATTATACGATACTTTGCCATGTTTTGCTAAATAGTTATACAACTTTTTTATATATCCCGTCTTATATTTGAGTATATTCTACTAATTTGACAAATTTACATCGTAGAATTGAGGATTCGCTTGTTCAACTCTGGATTCTTTTCGTGTGGGAAATTAATAATCGCAGTCATTTTATCACTAAAATAGGCCGCAAATTTATCATACTTTTCTTTCTCAATTCGATGTCCTATTAATGACTCAAGCGCCAATAAAACCACATCCAATTTTTCAATCAAGGATATAAGGTTGTCCGCTATATCGTTTTCTTCGATTACTTCCAATCTTATATATAAAGGCTCAGCATCAGAACTAACCTCCAGCTCATTGATTTGCGTATGCAACGTGTTAACCTTATCCCGTATTTTATGGATACTTTCTATCCAAAGATCAATGATTATTTTATTGATTTTTGCTTGGCTTTGCCCGGAATCGCGTAGAAATTTATAGAGACTATTCGCTGTCCCAATCACAAGTGACAAATTCAAATGGGAGCTAGAATTATCTGGCTTGGTAAGCGACTTGGTTATTTGATGATAGATAGTCAAATAACGTATCATTTCACACACCATTATAATTTTAGATTAAAGGAAACCCTGATTCTTTTCAGAGTATTATTATTATCGCAAAACACTTTACTGAGTTCACATTATAACCCTATTTCCCGGTTAATTTCGATAGCCTTCAATAATAAATTTGGTAATGAGTTAATCCTATTTTTTTAATGGATCTATAGACATGACTATGACTAGAGTAATGTTAATAGGCGCTTAATTTTTTGCTGCCGTGCTGAGTTCGTCTGTCTACCCCTTACCAATTGGATAAAATATGTAGTTTATATGCATATATTGTCATCAAGTAAATAATTTTCACTGCAAATAGTAAGCTGGTTCGTTGCTAAAATTTAATTGCTATAAAAACAGAGTGATGTGTGCCGCTAACTAATGTGACTGTTTATTATTTGGGAGACAAATAAGATGTTTCGGACTACATTCCTTATAGCCATATTACTACCGTTAATTTCATGCACCGACAGAAATAATGGTCACTCAGTAGCGCCAGCAAAAACCAAGTTATTTGAACAACCGCGTAACGCTCTGCAAAAGGCAAAAGACGTGCAAAATATACTCGACACCTCTGCTAGAAAACGACAAAATAATTATAACTAATTGTTTTTACAGTTATAATTAAATGGGTGTCTGTGTATGCTTATTGAATAATTCCGTCTATTTTTGTATGCTCCATTATTCATACAAATGGATAACTAGTTTAATGGAACCAACTGACAAGCCCGCGTACAAACTCAAACATTTGGCTAAATCTGTCGCTGGAAAATTTAAGCGGCAATCGAAGATCTGGCTAAAAAACATCGCCGACAAAAGAAGAGCTCATGCAGAATCAAAGGCTGCTGCCGAAGATCAATCTCGAGAAATGAAAAACCATGTTACTCAATTGATGGACAACTCTTTTTTAGACACGGCCAACACAACATCAAAAGACAAAATGCCTGCAGAAGGCAACTTGCTTTCAAATTCTAATGACAATCTTGGCAGCAAATCACAAACGACTGATTTTCCGCCGCAAACTGCCATTACTCCTCAGCAAAATATCACACCAGCGAAAAGTGTAACGCCTGCAAAACCAGAGACCAACACCCTCGATCTTGTCGTTGACACACAGGACTATTTTCTAGAAAGCAACGAGTCAGTTAAAAAACTGTCTACGGCAGAAGAAGTGAAAAACAAAACATTACCCTCCAGCGAAGACACAAGCGCTGACAAAGCAAACGAAAAACCCACTTCGAGTATTAGATCTGGTTTAGATGAGGAGACTCAGGTATTAACAGAGAGTGAGAGTGAGAGTGAGAGTGAGAGTGAGAGTGATAATGCTAGAATAGTCTCCAGTTCCGACGCATTATCAGACTCTAACACCGTCAAAAACGTTAACGAGTTGTTGTCTTCTGTACCTGGATTGCTAGAATCTCGTAACACCGCAAAAGAAATCGATATACCCGAGCAAGTAGATACCAGCCAGAAAAATACAAACTCTGCAAACGCAAATAAACCAAGCGCTAATGCAGATCTAACAGCAAGCCAAGCGGGAGAGGAAAGCGAAGCAAAGAGCGATAACAACATCAAAACAACTGGGCCCAGCGAGCCAGTTGCTAATGAGGCAAATAGTAAAACAACAACAAAACAAACGCTTATTTCAAAGATACTGCATAGAAGCGGCTCGCAGCAATCTGACAACACAACCGATAAAGCACTTTCCCTGGTTAAAAGCACCCGGATCAAACACAGTAATTCGAAATTAAATCTAGATAAGGTGTCGCTGCTCAACCTTCGAGAAAATTCAACATTATTTTTGACTAAAATTATTGAACAGTACTTAGAAACAGATGTTCCGTATTCACAGTATACTACCTTTTACAGCGCTTCATATTGTCACCGTAACCTTGCTATTCTGGATTATATACTCGACGGTAACACACAATCGTTTTTTAGTAACTTATACTTGTCTATGGAGAACCGCAGGACCTACCTGCTTAAGGTTATGGCTGGTTTAAAACCAAATAATTTTTTTTTAGCGTCCACCAGAAGTGAATATTTATTCGATGCTATTGCAAGTGGATATATTGAAAATGCTATTAAGCTCTCGAGACTAACCGCTTACAGAATCTCAAAAGAATCGGACGACCCAACAGAATTTGCTTATATCGCACTAATAAGAACGCTACTTGATAAAAACTCCCCCAATAGCCTGCGGGCCATGGCAGATAAAATTTTTGCCAAAGTAAAAAAGAAAGCACCACATTTACGCTGCGTTTTGTCTATTAAAGCAGGAAACCGAAAAGAATTTCATAGCGCATTTAAAGAATTGCTAAAATTGCGTTCTAAAAAAATAAACAACGTTGAAGTTGATAATGAAGTTGATCAATTATTATTTATTGAAGGCTTGGCACTACTTAGGCTTGCGAATATAAATGGTATTGAAACTGATATAAGCCACCCACTGACGCCTTCTCATCTATTACTCGAGCATAGTAAGGAGAACCCAAATCAGCGTTATATAAAAATTTCCTCGCGCGAATTATCAGTATTACGTACCAAAATGAAAAGTAAGGTGTAGATGTCGATTACCCTACTTGCGCTTGCAAAAATTTAAGATATTTTTTGCATATAACAAGCATTAAAAAGCCGGGTTACTCTAAAGCAACCCGGAATTTCCAGACTTGGCAGTCATGGGAAAACTGATCTCACTGTCATTGTATCTTTCATTGCCACATGCAGCGCAAAACCAATTGGAAATGTAGTCAACTGAAATAACCAATATATTTTTAATACCCATCCATGAAAATGCGTATTTTTTTGTTTTAGGAGCCTAAAAATTACGACAACTGCAGAGAATATCTCTAATGTGATCAACATAGGTACGATCCATTTATACGCTGGGTCTGTTACTGCCGCCGCTGCGATAAGGGAAAAAACGATATAAATTGACGAAAATAAACCTACACCAAAAGCCATGACACTTGCGTGATAATACTCTGAGTTTGCTATTCTAGCTTTAGAAATTAACATCATTTGATCCATAAGATAACCAGCCTACTAGTCAGTCGTGACCGGCTCTCGTTTGGTTCAAAGTATTTTGATATTATTTTTTAACGGTAGGCAGGCTGGAAAACTGTTTAATACTATCCAACAAAATTTGTCTCTGGTCTGTTGTAGTATAGGTTCCAATAAAACTGACGATATGATTCGGGAATACAGTCGAATATACGATATGGTGTCGGCGTATTCCTGAAAGGTCACTCTGAAATACAAGCTGGCTAAATTGATGATCATTTATTTCAATATTGGCTTTTCTAGCGCTAACTTTATACTTTACTCTTCCTGATCGCATCATCTGCACCAAGCTATTGTGGTATGTTTTTGAAGTCAATTTCGTATCGGTTATAGCTTCGACCACGGCAAGTAAGCTTGCACTACTAGCATTGTCATGACTGGCCTCGGTTTTACTCAGAAAAAATAGCACACTAGCATATTCCGTTATTTTATCTGAATACATCTGTCCATGCTTGTGAGCAAGGTTTCTTTGCGACTGATAATCTATAAATTTATTTTTATGTAACTTCCAGTTTTTTGGCACTTGAATAGAAAATCGCAATAACCCGTTAGTATAAAAACTATTTTTAACACTCCCTGCATTGACTATTTTCTTTATGGATAAATCATGTGTTATCGGACTCCCAGTATAATCACATGCTGGCATGAATAAACACACGACGACACTCAAACTGATTCTAATAAGCATAAAGGGTATTATTTTATACACTATACATATCGTCCCATACCTGGTTTAGTATTTTCAATGCTTCATTCAGTCCAACAACACTCAGATTCCCGCTAGAATCCCGGTTAAGTAATTGGCAGGATTCAAGCTTTTGCAAGCCATCGGTAATTTCAAAATCGATTGATACGCCATACTCTTGCTCTATAAATGCCTCAATCGTCTTATCTAATTTTTCCTGATTGAAGTTTTTGTCTTTATTTAAAAAAAGAAAATAATACGCCAGTACTGCTTCCTTGAACTCTTCGCCTTCAGCCATATCGACTATCTGTGATATTGCGCCCATATTGTTATTCAAATTGTAAAAGTACAAATTTTTAGTCAACTCAGCCATATATTTTGTTCGGTGCGTAAAGATTTTCGCAATTTGACGCCAGATCACCCCCAACAACACCCCAACTACGATGACAATCGCGACAGGCCCCTTGGCCACTGCCACCGAAAACTTTCCAAACGCCGTCAATAAACCACCAATCGTACCACCACCACCGGTAATGCTCAGTTTCACTTTATCAAAAAGTGTCATTTTAACTTTAGTATTTGGAAATAACATTTCCAGATCAAAATGCGGAATATTCTTGAATAACTTCAAATAGACATTGTTTGAATTTAATATTACCGGGGTATTTAATTTGCCTTTTTGTTTAGCTGGTTTCAACAATACAAACAGACGGCGGTATAGTGGTACCTCGATAACTTCTTTAGTAAGAAATAAAGTTTTCCATTTTCTGCGGGTGAACTTACGAATACCCTGACCACGATAAAATAATGCGATTTCATCAAATTCATTAAGATCTACCGAAACCTGTACACCATAGGGTGATATTCGGTTAATCGCCTTGTTGATATCATCAATCGACAAAGCCTCAAAATTTGCACGGTCGAGGATATAAGTTAACTCTTTGACTAACGTTTCCAGCCGCGATTTTTTATTACTTTTGCTCACTGATCTGGGTGTGACCGTATCACAATCGGGGCTAAAAGCACTATAGGCTCGCTTTAATTTCAAAATATGTCTATGGTACTGCGCATGATAAATCGCAACAAACATTTCACATATTTTTTTAAATAGCCTGGCATCTTCTGCCTCTAATTTTTCTGATGTAGAAATATCATCGAGTAAATCCTCGACAGTTACTGGGATAAATCGTTCGAGCAGATCTACATCACCCTCGATATCCGCATCTTCGGCGTTTGACTCATGGTGGTTACTAAACACAAATATGACCTTTAATTCTCTAGTTACCCGGAAAATGACTTAACATAATAAAATTGAAACTTACGCTCAACTCTCCCGGTGTAACTATTCTTGACCGCTGGATAAGTTACAACTTATAATTCTAACATCAAAAACACTTTGTTTTCAGGAAAAAACAAAATAAGCAAACAATTTACCCGTAGTCTTCCCAATTAATTTTTCACTTAGTTAATAACGCAAGAGGCCCCGGGTCCTCCACGAGACTGTGCAAGTATTAAATAAAAAAGAAATTTATGAGTAGCCCGGACTTCGCGCAGCGAACGCCGGGGGGAGGAATAAGGTTCGAAATTCAATTAAAACAGGCGTGTGCGTAAGATACTCGGTAGCTGGCTAAAATAGGGAGAAATAGCATGTTCGTTCTCCCGGCGTTCGCTACGCGAAGTCCGGGCTACGGACAAACCACCTTGTGTGAAAAAGTTAATTACACAAAGGGTTCCATTATAGTGGACTAAAGGCATCACCATATGGCCGCAAATATTTAATACGTTGCTGAGACGGGCGATGGCCACGATCCGCTGCCAGTGAATACCAATAGTAAGCCTTATCGCTGTCTTTGCGTACGCCATGCCCATTTTCAAACATGGCACCAAGTTTATACTGTGAAAGCAAATCACCTTTTTTTGCGCCTTTTCGCAACCAAAATGTTGCTTTTTTATGGCTCTTTTTGACACCTAATCCCTTGGCATACAGCTGCGCGATATTATTGAAGGCTTGCGAAAGCCCTGATTTTGCAGCACGTTTAAACCAGAACATGGCTTTTCGGTAGTTTCTTTTTGTGCCGTACCCGTTTAGATACATTATACCAAGATTATTTTGCGCTTTTACATCACCCTTTAACGATGCCTTATTATACCAATATACCGCTTTTTTAAGGTTCTTCGGGGTACCAAGACCCTCGTTATAAAATAATCCCAACACATTTTGTGCCTTGGGATCTCCCTGTTTAGCCTGTTTTAAAAAATAGCTAAACGCCACTTCGTAATTTTTATCATTATAAGCTTCCAGCGCATCTTCCAACGCAAGCGCATATAGATTGGCACTAAACAGAGATAAAAATGTGGTAGATATTAGGATAGTAATAAATTTTTTCATGTACCCAGTCCTTTAGTTAATACATATATAACGTATCGCTCTTGACAGGTAGAAACTTTAGAAAAACGCATTTATCAAATTTTCCAACTATTTAATAACTGCCGAGTCGCTATCGTACTATGACTAATGTCACATTATCGTGTGCTGCCCGGTCCAATATCCATGCTCCTATTTCTTCAGCATCATTTCCCTTTGCTGCTCGATCCAATATCTCCACAATTATTTCCTGAGTATTATTCTGAACAAATATTCCGTCACTAGCCACAATTATAGGCGAGTTACTTTTAACCTCAAACTGATTACTTTCTGCGGTTCTAAGCAAAATATTCTCGAAATACTGATCGCCTATTGAACGCGTTAACTGCAAATATCTAGCAAGAAAATTTATGCCATTCCTGCTTATGTATAACTCTCCTTGCTTTATCTTGTCTCGATGTCGTTTTTCAATCTCCTTAACATCCCCGGAGTTTTCGCTAACATTATGCAATGCACTGGAGAATAATTTACCCTTTTTATTCCAGGCAAATATGGGCGAGTCACCAATATGACCTGTATATATTTTTACATTCCCCCGGCGACCTTTTATAACTGGAATATATATCATGCTTAACGTAGAGCCACATATATCACTGCGACAAGCGTCTTGCAGAAATTTCACTGTCCTCAGTAAACTGGCCTGTATATTACCTTCGCAAAAGAACATGCTTTCGCAAAAGGCCTGAGATAATTTTTCATGGATACACTTAACAACTTCAGTACCGCAATGACCATCCATAACTGCAATAAATATACCGTTACCATTTTTTACCGCCAGCTGAACTTCCTCTACGAGTAGCCTGTCTTCCTGACTCGCCCGGCCAGCTATTGATGTAAAAGTACTAATATCCATCATGTTCAATGTAGTTTTATTGCTTAAATATCTTACTATTTATTTGGATATTGCCTTTAGTTCTTTTCTAAACCAAGACTCAAGTTTAATAATTTTTCCACTCTGCATCTTAATTAAATAGGGTTTTCCGGTCGTTGACGATTTAGTGCCGACGATATTGATAAACTCGTTAGCGGATTTTATTTGATCCTGCTTCCATTTCCACTTTTTGGTCATATGATCAACCGCTTCGGACACAACATGCTCTTTTCCATTGCGGATAAACTTGGCGTTTTCCAGCTTGTTGAGTGACTCTATGAGTTTTTGTATTCTGTGGGCTTGAGTTTGACGTTCGCTAACTCTCACGGTGAGCGCTAACTGAATTGGCGTAACAGCCACTTCAGCTACAAGAGCAATATTATAATTTTGAGCAAATACCAGCGTTGGAAATAATACAGAGAGTAAAACAAAAATTTTCATAAAAAACCTCTATCATTATAGTAAATAATATTTTAGCTATACCCATACTAGGGTTGTTTCAACTAAAAATTCTATAACAAACAACAAATAGCACAAAACTCGACCTGGATTCGCACAATTGTGGCACCCAAAATGCATCATTTTGACTAGGTTTATTATTGACAGACTAACTAATCCATGCTTCCTTTAGACATCCGTTTAATCAGATATTTTTCTGAGTGCCTTCAGAAAGATAATGAAGCTCAAAGTATATGGGATATTTTTAGAGAAGAATATCAATATCTCCATATAATAGACGGGAATTTTAGTTCCAAAATAAGCTTGTCTGTAAAAAACGAAAGTATAAAACACCTCTTAAGTACTCCCGGAAGACAAATAACGCAGGAGATAAACTCATCATTCTTATGTGCGGCCTATTTTTATATCGGCGATATACCGTTTGAATCTAGCGGAACCGAATCTCAACCTATTTGTGCCCCACTTGTCTATTACGAAACAAAAATTGTCGAGAACCATTTTGAAAAAGACACTTCCAGTCAACATTTAACACTCGAGATCAATCCTCATCACTTTAGCCTTAATAAAAGCTTGCTAAACTGCATTTGCAGTCACCCTGACAGGGTGGATATAATTAATTGCAGCTTTCTCAAGGAACCCTTTGATCGAGAGTTTGGCCGTCACTTTGCTGATTTCTTATTAAACCTTGGCACCAAGGCTAATATCGATACTATTGACTGCCTGCCTAACTTGTTTGACGCCCGCTCCGTAAAGGAACTTGTGGGACAAAGTAAAAATAGCAAAACTAAATTTGAAGCAGTCATCGCTCCAGCTGCTGCAACGCTATTAGCATCTACGCCTATTCATTCAGAAAACATTGTTAGTGAACTTGATACTATCTGCCAAAACGGAGAACTTTCCATCCCGCTTGCACAAATACTATTACAAGAAGAAGTCGTAACAGAGCAAGAGCAATATCACGACCCAGAGTCATTTGACAATAGCGCTCTTCCCGCACTACTGAGTAAATCACAATTATCAGCTATTAGAAACAGTACCAATAAATCCCTAAGCTTGTTAACAGGCCCACCAGGCACTGGGAAAACTTATACGCTTTCCAGTATTGCGTTAAATAATTTTTTAAATAAAAAATCTGTTTTAATCGTGTCTAGCAATGACACTGCGTTAGACGCTATCCAAAAAATGTTAAGCAAAACATTTGAAATCTCTCAGGAAGCTATTGTCAGAACTGGTGATGCCTTCCACCATAAACCATTAGAATATAATCTCGAGAATCTATTGGATCAACCACTTACCAATGACGCAGATCCAAATTTTGATAGCGTAGAGACTTTGCGAGAACATAACCGGTTTATTAATAACCTGGAAAAAAGATTTCGAAAAAATTGTCAGCAGGCAATCCGGGATGGTAAGTTTTTTTATAAATACAACAATTCAAGCAAAATAAAAAAGCGCCTGTACTCTATACTAAACTGGATTCATCGACGACGAGTGCGACACTCTGTTCTACTCTATAGTGAGTTAGCCACTATCCAGGAATCCCACGCGCTTAGAAATCGGTTGAAGTCATCTTATATCAATACCTTTTTAAGAAATCGTTTTGCCACAGTCCTTAAATACGGTAGGGTTGCTTTGAGCAATTTTCTTCACTTGCTTAATTGTCATAGTGCTGGACTAAAACAGGATAATAGTATTAACCTGGATTACAATACGATCCTTGACACTTTTCCGATCTGGATAACACCGCTGGACACGCTCCATCAAACTTTACCTCTGAAACCAAATTTATTTGATCTGGTTATATTTGATGAGTCTAATCAATGCAATATAGCTAAAAGTCTTCCCGCGCTATATCGTGCTAAACGCGCAGTCATTATAGGAGACAAGCACCAGCTACGCATTCGGAATTTGCTTTCTGCCGAAAACGATCTCAGTATTTCCAAAAATCACCAGTTAACCGCGACAGATATCGGCATCTACTATCACAGTAACAGCCTGCTGGACTACGCTGAGAAGGCGGCTACTTCCGTTTCGGCAACCACCAATCTGAGCGAACAATATCGTTGTCATCCAAATATAATTGCCTACGCAAACAAGCATTTTTATCATAACAAACTTCGCATTATGACCGAAAAACCCATTTCAGAAACGGACGCTTCTTTCGAAATCATAACTTGCAAGGGCAAAAACAAGAATAATATAAATCGGCCTGAAGCAGATTCTCTTTTAATGCGGCTGGGCCAAATCATCGAATACCAAAGCCGACTACCTGGGGTAGACCGGCAGTCAATCGGTATTATTAGCTTTTTCTCTGAGCACTTGTCCTATTTAGAAAAGCAGGTACTCAGTCGATTCGATCTAAAAGTACTCAAAACTTTTGATATAAAAATCGGCTTGCCAGAAACATTTCAAGGACAGGAACGTGACACTATTCTTGTTTCATGTGTTATAGATCAAAATACACCAGAACCCATTTTTTTTCACTATTTAGACAACCTCGATAAATTCAACGTCGCTATTACACGCGCGCGGGCGCGGCAAATCGTTTTTCTATCGCGCCCTATAAGTTCTCTTCCAAGAAAAAGCCTGTTACACAAATATCTGAGTGAGATGCAGAGCAATCCGCTCCAGGAAGAGACAACGACTAGCAGTCGAGAACAAGAGGTGGGGAAAATTGTCTCCTGGCTACGAAGCCAGGGATACAGTGTCTTTCCCAATTTTACCTTTTCCGGTATCCGAATGGATATGGCTATTGTCTATAATGGTACGACTATCGTCATTGACTTAATTGGCTTCCCGGGGGAAATTCACGATACGCTGCACCTTGATCAGTACCGCATATTTGAACGCGCAGGTTTAGCAATATTTCCTTTAAGTTATGGAACATGGATTTACAACAAGGATGACTTGGTTTCGTTATTCACAGCAATGGTGGAAATATCCAGTGACCGGACGATTGCTATGTTTAGTGAAACCGAAGGACTGCAATCGTATGATGTTGCCGAAAGCGCCGCATCACAATATATGTCGATTACTCAACTAGAACAATTTAAAAATTTAAAGTCCAGCCTGATTCAACTCGACGATGATTTAACCCTTGAGCATCTAGACTCTATCAAACGAAAATTTATCCACGTTGTCCGCGCACTCGGAAACAAGTTAAACAGCCGGGATTTCACTTATATTAATTACAAGCAGATTATTGATAAAGTGATAACCTCCACTTTCAGTAACCTGGAAACTGTCGTCTATATCAAGAAAAATATTGGCGAACTTTATTTTCAGTCAAATGACGCAAAGCCCTTAAAAGTTTCGAATTCAGATACCTATATTTCTCGCAACGATCTTGAAAGTGATTTTTCAACAAAGCAAATCCAACGGATAGATAAATTAATTTCTGAAAACAATCAGGCAATGGATGTTCTCGATAAAGCGGCAATTAAATTTGCGTTTTTAAACAAAAATAGCGAACAAAGCAGCTCCAATATAGATAAAATACTTAGCGAGATAGTCATCACCAATGACTCTCCGGAAATGGAACGAGAGGATGAATTAGGTGACTACTAGCAAACAAAGTCAAAATTTAACGGCCACGTATAAATTTTTTAACAATTTTGTTAAAGTACTCTGGCTGGTCGGCGGGAGTAGCGTGTCCGGAATTTTTAACCACTTCTAATCTCGCATTTTTTATGCAACGCATATATTTTTTCTTTACCTCAACAGAGGTATAATCAAACTCCCCAGACACCACGAGTGTAGCAATATTTATTTTATGGAGTTCATCGGAAATATCCCAATTGATTATAGCGCGTGCAACCGATAAATAGGCATGCTTTCTGTTACGCAACCAGTATTTTAAAAATTTTTTTCTACGTTGTATTTGCTCAGGGTGAGGGAAAAGTTTTTTGGCTAATATTTTCCCGGCAACATTCAGTCCGAGTACCCGTACAATAAAAAAACGTATTGCTATTAGCCGTTTTTTTCTAAAGGTGCTCCTGTCCACTTTAGGTGTTGCATTTACGATAACCATAGACTTAATCAATTCCGGGCGATCCAGTGCCAGTTGCAACAAAACCATAGCACCGAGTGACAACCCTATACAATGAGCAGATTTTAGATCAAGCTTTTGCATCAACTCGGCAATGTCATTCGCCATCTGCTCTATAGTATATTTACCGCGTGGTTTGGCAGATAAACCATGACCACGCATATCGACTGCCACAACGTGAAAAAATTGACTAAAGTAGTCAACTTGAAAATCCCAGTCTTCTACACAGGAACCCAGCCCGTGTAGAAATATGATTGTCTCGCCAGCACCCGACGACAGATATCGCAATTCGATACCATTGACACTTATAAAAGCCATAATTACCTTATATTTAGTTTTTAGCTATTGTAATTTATCATCTGACACTGATGTTTTTTCCTGTTGCCCCTTGTATAGACTTCTAAGGTCTTCTGCATAAGTTCTAATAACCGTACATAATTTATTCATACGTTTTTGCCAATCAAATGTAATCGCTTGCCTCTGATCATAATCTATTTCACCAAGAATAACCAAAGGTTCAAACAGGCAAAGAAAATCATCCATTTTTGTTAGCAATTGCAGAAATTCCATCGACAAATTAGCCGACAGCCGTGCCTTAACGGATAGGGGATTGGACATCACACCTTCGTCAACTAAACCTATTCTCTCTCTCAGTACTTTAATGCGGTCTAACTCCAGATCAAGTTTTTCACAGTTTTGTGCCAGCTGATTTTTGATATCTTTTTCAGCTAACGCTGCCTGCGAATAATTTCCGTGCGCCCGGGAAATAACACTAATGGAAAAGGCATTGTTATCTACCTGTTGAAAATTACGCCTATATACGCGCTGCGCCTGTTCACTATACAATATGACTTCACGCTCTATAACCGGACGGCTGGATTTCGATTCTTCATATTGCTTGTCGACTGTATCATCTGTCACTAGTATCCTCCTGGACAAAATTTTTTTGAATAACCTAACTATGACAGCAAACAAGTAACCAAGGATGGAATAATCTATTTGAATAGCTAAGCAGAAGAATGAAAGTTGATGAATATTATTATTGCTATAATGAGCATAAAAAAAGGCATCATGGCAAACGCCATAATACCTTTATTTAGTTTACTGGGACAAGGCTATCCGCCACAGCCACCAATGGTAATTTTCACTTTCTTTTTAACACTATAAAACTGTCCATCTGCTTTAACCAATGCCGTTAGGTAACCGGTTTTCGCCATTTTGATGCTGTTTTTGATCAGGGGTATTTTCCCGTTCGGAACGGAGAAGCTCGCGACCAATGGGCGGGGATTGCTTTCAGCGATTAACATCACCTGTTCTATATTTTTTAGCTTGGACTTTAACCGAACTGAGACTTGATCACCGCCTTCGGCAATATTGGGTGCCCATAATACCAATTCGCCGTCTTTAGCTGTTTTAATTTCAGCACCACCGGTGATGGTTTTAACAACCACCTTAAGATCCTTCTCTTGAAATAATTTACCCATTGATTCCGCGTGACTGGCCACCGGCAGAATCATCAGCAAAACAACTACAAGGCTTGATATCAGTGTATTTAACGATAATTTTTCTGTTGCTAATTTCATATTATTTCTCCGCTTTTATTCAGTTATTTTTTGCCTTTTATTTTGTCACTTGCACTCGACACTTCGACCGGCTTATCAGGCGCTGCGCCGCCGCCGCAACCACCGATGGTTACTTTTACTAATTGCTTGGCACTATAATATTTACCATCGGCCTTGACGATCGCTATCACGTTGGAATTTTTGCCGACTTTTATTCGACTTCGAATAACAGGTGCTGCCTGTTTAGAAATCGCGTAACTGGCCACAAGCGGGTAGTGATTAGTGTCGGAAAACAACATTATTTTCTCAACGTTCTTAAGTGAAGACTTTACACGGACACCAACTTCGCTACCGTTTTCAGCTATCCGCGGCGCGATTATTGTTACCTTGTCAGACACGACGACATTGGCGTTATCAGTGCTCTTGCTGATCACTTTTTTTAGATCTTTTTCACTAAACAGACTTTTGTCAAATTGTGCAAATCCGCTTAACGGTAACAACAGACCCAATAATAAAATCAGACCCAAAGCGGATAACGATTGCTGGCGATTACGAATTACATTCATTTTGTTTCTCCCGTTGTGATGACTCACTATTACTATCGCAATCTATGGGCCACAGCCGGGGAAATTAATTAGAACAAACACTTAGAACAATATGGGTAAAAAATTAACAGGGAATTTCTTTGATATTGCAATATGATATTGCAAATTGGCAATTCTTATTTTTGTTCTTCACCTAAATACTGCTGCAACTTTCTCCACAAAGTTGACTTGTTGATATTTAACGTTGTCGCGGTTTTTTCACGGTTTTCATTATATTTTTTTAAGACTTTAAGAATATAACGTTTTTCAAGCTCATCTAAACTAGGGAAGTCTGAGTCAATACCGCCTAATTGCAACGACGCTAGAGGTGAGGGTAATTCTTCCAGGTGTAACTCAGCACTGTCAGCAAGCGCGATATGCCGTTCGACCGTATTACGTAACTCACGTACGTTACCTGGCCAATCATGGTCGCAAAGTGATTTCATTGATTTTGCATTAAAACCGTTTATGTCACGCTGATACTGATGCGCTAACTCTTTGACAAAATACTGGATTAACTCAGGAATATCCTCGCGCCTGTCTCGCAAGGGTGGCAAATTTATTTTTACCACATTAAGGCGATGATATAAATCATGCCTAAATTTACCCACCGCAACCATCTGCTCCAGATTACGATTGGTGGCAACGATAAACCTAACATTAATATCAATTGGCTTGACACCGCCAACGCGCGTAACTTGCTGCTCCTGTACCACCCGCAATAACTTGGTCTGCATGTTATCAGATATATTACAAATCTCATCGAGAAAAACAATTCCACCCGAAGCCGCTTCGAGTAATCCTTGCTTAGTGCTATTCGCACCGGTAAAGGCACCTTTTTCGTGTCCAAATAATTCGCTCTCAAGCAAAGTATCCGTCAATGCACCACAGTCTATAACAATAAACGGTTTATCCGTTGCCTGCCCCTGACCATGTATGGCCCGGGCGGCCAATTCTTTTCCAGTCCCTGACTCGCCCTCGATAATGACATTGCAACGGATATCAGCGATTTTATCGATGATCGAATAGACGTCCTGCATTTCTTCACTTTTACCGAGCATTCCATAGCGTTTTTTTTCATCCTTTAGCTGTCTTTTTAGCAACTTGTTTTCCTGCTTAAGCGCCTTACTTTCCAAGGTACGCTCAATCAGGATCATCAATTCATCCATATCAAACGGCTTTTTAATAAAATCTGTCGCCCCGAGGCGCAAAGCCTTAATCGCATTATCAAGCGTGGAATGTGCAGTGATAATTATGACGGGTACCTCATCATTTTTTTTACGAACATTTTCCAATAATTCGATACCCGTCATACCGGGCATACGAAAATCAGTCACCACCAGATCAGCGCCAGACGTATTAAAAAACTCAAGCGCCTGCCGCGGATCGCTAAAAACACGAACCCCAAACGGCGCATCCTCGGCAAAACGCAGCATTAATTCGCCTGCTTTTGGATCATCATCAATAAAAAGAATTAACGGTACTGCGGGCATATTCCTCTACTTCCACTTGCTTTCTTATTATAGTATCCCGGTTATTCCCGGTAATGCAAGAACACTATCAAATAACATAGACGATAGGGCAATCCCAAGTCACGTCCTAATCGGGACCACTGGGCAAATGAATACATGCCGTAACACCACGACCTGCGTTATTCTCCAAAACCAGGCTGCCACTATGATGTTCAATAATGCCTAAACTAATCGACAAGCCTAATCCGGTCCCTTCACCTTCCGCCTTAGTACTAAAAAACGGGTCATAAATCTGATCCAGCACCTCAGGTTTAATGCCCACGCCCTGGTCGATAACCCAGATAACAATATCCTCTTGCCTTTTTTCAACCTTGATCGTTACTGTCGAGTATTGCTCGCTTGCCTGTATACCATTGATTAGTAAGTTGACCAATACCTGTTGCAATTGGTTGCGATCGCCGCTAATGGTAATTTCTGACGCGATCGTTATTTCGAGACTGACAAGCCGTTCTTTAGACACCTGGCTAACCAACCGAACTGTTTCTTCTACCCAGTCTTTAATTTCAAATTCTACGTATTGTGGTGGCACCTGGCGGGCAAAATTTAACACGCCCTTGATAATCTCACTGGCACGCTGTCCTTCTTCACGTAATGATTTTATATCGTTAGCTAAGCGCTCATTATTTTCGGGTAATGACCTTAGAATCAGCTTTATTAACGACAAAATATTATTCAATGGATTATTAATCTCATGACCAATCCCCGCTGCCATTTGCCCGATGCTCGCGAGCTTGGCATTTTGTAACATCATTTTTTGCGCTTTTTCCAAATTATCGGCCATATAATTAAAAGAACTTTCAAGCATCCGAATTTCATCCGCGCCCTTAACCTGTACGCGTGCTTTTTTGTTGCCGTCCGCATACTCTTTTAGGCTTTTTGACATCATAATCACCGGGCGGGCAATATTTATTGCACCCATTCTTGCCAGGAAAAGGCAAACCAGTAACGCAATCGCTGTTAATACAATAATGCCAGCTCGTATTCGTCTAAAGGGTGCGCTAACCTCTTCCAGATTAATACGAATAGCAACTACCCAACTCACTAAGCGATTTTTATACGGCTCGTATTCTTTATAAAACGTCCGATAATGACCACCAGCGCTGACAAAATTTCCTTCGGGTTCACTATGAACATATCCCCATAGCCGGCCGCCATCTACCACGCGTAAGAATATTGGCGGCGATTCGGATTTAGCAAAACGAACCCCTTGCAGATCTTCGTATAACAGCATTCCATTGCGTTCTTTATCTTCAGGATTTAATTCAGCGACCAATAGCGAGCCGTTATGTGCTTTGGTAGCCAATTCAAAAATGCGATCGATACCCTCACCGCTAAAACCAATAACCAAATACCCAAGCCTTTCCTTTTTAGGTTCCAGAGGTACAACAACACTCAACATAGGCGGGCCCCTTGGGTCTTCCCAGTCCCACCTACTTTCCGGTAACAGCAAAAAACTGACTTCGTTTTTTGGCAGCTCCTCAAGTAGCTTCTGTACCGATTCGTCGCCAGTATCTTCATCAACAAACGGCGAGCTTTCGATACCCGCCAACTCACCAATCAGAGTTTGCTTGGACGTAATTTTCACCAGCGTTTTATTGTGCTGACTCAATAGCCGAATGGTTTTCAGGCCAGGCACCACTGCACGAAATGACGCAAGAAACTCACTCACTCGCTCGCTTCGCTGATAATGCTGTGCATGCATTTTACCTTTGTTTAAGGATTCCAGTACGCGGTGGTATTCCTTCATGTTCCGCGATGAGGCCAGCGAAATAATAACCTTAAGATCGTAATAAATACGCCGGTCTATTTCCGATACGATATTATCTAAATTTTTTGATACCCGATCGGCGACATCCTCTTGATAGCGTTTTTCACTATAGGCGGTGACAGCAAAAACCAGTAACACTAACGGCAACAAAGTCGCCAACGTTACCCACAAAAATATACTGGTTTTTAATCTCAACAAAAATCTCCGGCTTTTTTGCTATAAACTGCTTACGGTTGTAAATTTTAAGTTACATTAACAATAGATTAGCCTGTTTAGTTACGCAAAAAACTCTTTTTTACTAAAAACCGCCATAAACGCCATAAACTTTATTTTTAAACCATAGTATACTCACATGCGGACCGGCTCGTGCCAATCCCACTACTAGACCGAGGTGAATCGTGAAATTTTGTTGGGCAAAATACTGTGTTTGGATATGCATCACTCTATTTGGAATGGCTTCCCTGTTAACAGCATGCGGTCAAAAGGGACCTCTGTATTTACCTGATAATCCGAAAGACACCAAAGAGGCTAAAAAAGACCAAAAGAAAGATAACGATAAAGATAACAAAAAGAAGTAGTTCTAGTGGATCACTTTAATTACACCAACGGCGAATTATTCGCCGAGCAAGTACCTCTGTCAGCAATAGCCAAAAAACACGGCACACCCTGTTACGTTTACTCGCGCGCAACAATAGAACGTCACTGGCGGGCTTTTGATAGTGCGTTTAGGAATCTGCAGCACCTGATCTGTTATTCAGTCAAAGCCAATAGTAATCTAGGTGTGTTAAGTATTTTTTCACAACTTGGGTCAGGCTTTGATATTGTTTCCGGTGGTGAACTAAAACGGGTTCTAGCGGCCGGTGGGGATGCAAAAAAAGTAGTCTTTTCCGGCGTTGGTAAACGCGCTGATGAAATTGAATATGCAATGCAAACTGGTATCAGATGTTTTAATGTTGAGTCGGAGTCAGAGCTGGCAAGAATCAATGCCATAGCCATTGCACGGGGCCAAGTCGCACCTGTCTCCATTCGCGTTAATCCGGACGTGGATGCAAATACGCATCCCTATATATCAACCGGACTAAAAGAAAATAAATTTGGCGTGGAACAGAGCACTGCGATCAATATGTTTAAAAGCTCACTGCATATGGACGGTATCAACCTGGAAGGAATTGATTGCCATATTGGTTCGCAACTGACCGAGCTTAACCCCTTTATCGATGCACTGGACCGTATACTCAACATGGTTGATCAAATTTCTGCACTTGGTATCGCTATTAAACACATTGATATAGGTGGCGGCCTCGGTATTCGCTACGAAAACGAAACCCCACCAGAACCAGCCGAATATGCACAAGCGATTGCCAAGCACCTGCGCGGACGCAACCTGGAAATTTTACTAGAACCGGGCAGGGCGATTATGGGCAATGCAGGCGTCTTACTAACAAAAGTGGAATACCTTAAAAGCTCGTCACTTAAAAACTTTGCCATTGTCGATGCAGCAATGAATGATCTACTAAGGCCTTCACTCTACAAAGCATGGCAGCGTATTGTACCCATCAGGGAAAATGCCGACGGCGAGAGCAAAACCTACGATATCGTCGGGCCGATATGCGAAACCGGTGATTTTCTTGGAAAAGATCGTGAGTTAACTTTAAAAGAAGGTGACCTGCTTGCGATACGCTCATCCGGTGCTTACGGTTCGAGCATGAGTTCTAATTACAATTCCAGACCGCGTGCTGCGGAAGTGATCGTTGACGAAAAACAGATTCATCTGGTACGCAGTCGTGAAAGCCACGAAGACCTCTTTCAGGGAGAATCCGTATTACCCAGTACGCCTGTTTCATAAATGCTTTGGATTCAGTGGATTCAGTGGATTCAGTGGATTCAGTGGATTCAGTGGATTCAGTGGATTCAGTGTTATTATCCTTTTCTGCAGCGCCCTTTACATCCGCGAGCCACAAGATTTTTTTCAGCGCAGACAACTGAGGTTGTAATGACGCTGAAAAAAACTTCTGACTCGCGGATGACGGGCTTCCATTGAATTCAACAAAAACCTAAAAACCCTTAAACCATCAACATAGCCCGGACTTCGCGCAGCGAATGCCGGGAAAATAACCCGCCTAAATTCAACTAAAATTCCTTATAAAAAATAATAACAATATCAAATTCCCTGGAAGCCCCTCTACGGTCAGTCAGAAGATTTTTTTTCGCGACTGAGCCACGGTGTGGAGTGAAAAAAAAACTTCTGACTGACCGTAGAAACTAAAAAAGGATAACAAATCCAAATAACCAAAAATACAACAGCAAACATCCGTAATTTTGTATTGCAAAACATTCTGTTACTCTAGTCACCATGCAGATCCATTTTTCAAAGATGCACGGCCTAGGCAATGATTTTGTTGTCATCGAAAAAATCACACAAAGCATTGACTTAACTGTGGAAAATATAATTTTTTTAGCCAATCGACGATTCGGTATCGGCTGTGACCAACTGCTGTTGGTAGAACCTGGCACCCAGGCCGATATTGATTTTGTTTACCGAATATTTAATGCTGATGGCAATGAAGTAGAGCAATGTGGCAATGGTGCCCGCTGTTTTGCACGTTTTGTTGTAGATAAGAAACTGATAAATAAAGATATTATCTCAGTTCAGACAAAATCCGGTATACTAAAACTACAGCTACAAACAGACGGTGAGGTTACCGTTAACATGGGCATACCAGAATTTTTGCCACAAAAAGTGCCTTTTGAGGCAAAAACTCAATCTAGCAGTTATAATCTGGATATTGCCGGAAAAAAGATTAAGCTATCGGTAGTCGCTATTGGAAATCCGCACGCGATTATTGAGGTCGATGATATCGAAAAGGCACCGGTAGAAACATTAGGCGCGGAAATTGAACGTCATCAACGTTTTCCGAACCGTGTTAATGCAGGATTTATGCAGATAGTGCATAAACAGGAAATCAGTCTCAGAGTCTATGAGCGGGGTGTTGGTGAAACACTCGCCTGTGGCAGCGGCGCATGTGCAGCTGTCGTTGCCGGAATTATGTTAAAAAAACTAGACAATCAGGTAAGCGTAAGATTAAGAGGTGGCAGATTAAAAATCAATTGGGCGGGAGCAGGTTCTGCGGTCATGATGACAGGCCCCGCAACATCAGTCTACGAAGGACACATTGAAATATGAGCATTCAAGAATCCAATATTGCAATCGATGAAATAACCGATGCGGCGGTCGCTGACTACTTACGCGAGAATCCAGGTTTTTTTACCAGCCATACAAGTTTGCTAGGAAAACTGGAAATTCCCCACCCCACAAAAGGCGCTGTATCGCTGATCGAATATCAAGTCAAAGTGCTACGCGAAAAAAATGAACGCTTGAATAAAAAACTGAAAGAGATGTTTGGTGCTGCAAGGGGTAATGACAAACTTAACGACCGGATGTTTCATCTGGCCGGCGCACTCATTCGAGTAACCTCACTGGATGATACCTTGTTGGTTATCGAAGAATCCATGTACGACGATTTTGAAGCTGATGCGGTGGCCATTAAATTTTTCGATCCACATAATATCGCCCCAGAAAGTTGCAAAGAATATGTTATTAAGAAAGATGAGCCACGAATGGCAACTTTTGACAATTTGTTTAGAGCAAAACGGCCTTTATGCGGGCAACTAAAGCCATCCCAGTTGGACTATCTGTTTGCAAAACAGGCAAAGAATATACATTCTACTGCGCTAATTCCTATTGGTAGAAAATGTGAATATGGTTTTGTTGCTATCGGCAGCCGTGATAGAAAGCGCTTTATTCCCAGCAAAGACATCGTTTTCCTGCTGCATTTATCTGAGCTTTTGGGTAGCGCACTTCAGGGCAAGGTCTAACCGGATAGCACATATGCCGACAGCGAGTCTCGATAAAAAGGCTATTGAGAATTATCTAGACTACTTAAAAATCAGTCGGCGATTATCGGCTAATACACTTGTCAGTTACACACATGACCTGGATACCTTCTATCACTTTTTATGTAAACATTCAGATCTTGACTGGACGTCAGTTAAACCTTATTTGATCAGAGATTTTGTGGCACTGCAACACCGTAAGCACCGCCTGTCAGGGAAATCGATTCAAAGACAATTATCGTCAATCAGAAGTTTTTACAAGTACCTGATCAAAGAAGCGCTAGCTGAAAATAACCCCGCTACCGGTATCAAGGCACCTAAATCTCCCCGTAAACTACCCAAACCTATTTCGGTAGATCAAATATTCAGACTTTTTGATTACAAAGATCGTCATTGGCGGGATACTCGCGACCGCGCGATACTGGAATTATTTTATTCTTCCGGGCTAAGACTAACAGAATTAACCAATTTGGACATCACTGCCATTGATACCAACGACGCAACCGTGCGGGTTATCGGCAAGGGCAATAAGACCCGAATAACCCCTATTGGAAGCCATGCGTTGGCTGCACTGGCAGACTGGCTACAACAACGCACGCAAATAGCCATGTTAGGTGAACAGGCTTTATTTGTCAGCAATCGGGGCAGCCGTATTCATCCACGAACTGTTCAGAAACGACTTGAGTATTGGGGACTAAAGCAAAATTTGAACCCAGGTTTACACCCACATCAACTGCGCCACTCCTTTGCCAGCCATTTACTTGAATCCAGCGGCAACTTGCGGGCAGTGCAAGAATTACTGGGGCATGCGGATATATCGACGACACAGATCTATACGCACCTTGACTACCAGCATTTGGCCGAGGTATACGACCAGGCCCACCCTAGGGCCAGAAACAAAACGAGAAATAGAATTGACAAAAAACCTTGATCTTTATCTATTGTGGCTCCATATTTCAAATTAAGAATTAATCAATCAATAACAAAGTCTTATTGAATATATTAATACCTTAAAACAATATACTGATTCTCCTGCTAGCACTCTACCCAATTAGTTTTTCACTAGGCAGATAGAGCAGGTAACCCGGACTTCGCGAAGCAAACGCCGGGGAAAAGGACAATAGCTTAAAATTCATTTAAAACAAGCGCAAGTACCGGGCAGTCGATTTCTAACTAAGATACCGCAGAATATAATATTCGCTCCCCGGCGTTCGCTGTGCGAAGTCTGGGCTACTGACAAACACATTTTACAGTTGCGATCTAGTGTATTACGATTGATTAACAAAGAGGCAATAATGGATCAATTTAGAGGCACCACAATTCTATCTGTACGCCGGGGAGACAATGTCGTCATAGGCGGAGATGGCCAGGTATCAATGGGCGATGTCATTATGAAGGGCAATGCCCGCAAGGTACGGCGTTTGTATCATGACAAGGTTATTGCCGGATTTGCTGGTGGAACGGCTGACGCCTTTACCCTGTTTGAACGATTTGAAGGAAAACTAGAGAAACATAGCGGCAATCTTACCCGGGCTGCCGTTGAGCTAGCCAAAGACTGGCGAACTGACCGCATGCTGCGCCGTCTGGAAGCATTGCTAGCAGTCGCTGACGGCGGTGCCTCATTGATTATATCTGGTAATGGCGACGTGATTGAGCCAGAAGATTCGCTAATGGCGATTGGCTCAGGTGGCTCCTATGCACAGGCGGCGGCCCGCGCGCTGCTGGATAATACTGAACTGGATGCGCGCTCAATCGTAGAACGAAGCCTCGGTATCGCCGGGGATATTTGTATTTATACCAATAATAACCTGACAATTGAAGTACTGTGAGTAAATTTCGACAACGATCGACTAGAATACTGAGGAACTGTAAATGTCTGAAATGACACCACGTGAAATAGTCATTGAACTAAATAAGCATATCATTGGTCAGGACGACGCAAAACGTGCGGTTGCCATTGCCTTACGCAATCGCTGGAGACGCATGCAGCTCAACGAAACTTTGCGTAACGAAATCACCCCAAAAAATATCCTGATGATCGGCCCGACTGGGGTCGGCAAAACAGAAATAGCCAGAAGGCTGGCAAAACTTTCAAAAGCACCCTTTATAAAGGTCGAGGCCACTAAATTTACTGAAATAGGCTATGTGGGTCGCGACGTAGAATCGGTTATCCGTGACCTTGCCGATGTTGCTATCAAGCTTCGGCGTGAGGAAGAGGTGAAGAAGGTCAGCCACCGTGCTGCGGATGCGGCTGAGGAACGTGTGCTCGATGTTTTGCTGCCCAAGCCACATAACTATTCTTTTGACGAGTCTGAGAATCTTCAATCCGAAAAAAATGAGCCTGATGACAGCACGCGACAAAAACTTCGTAAAAAACTTCGTGAAGGCGACCTCGACGAAAGAGAGATAGAAATAGAAGTGTCTTCCTCTTCTGTCGGTGTGGAAATCATGGCACCGCCTGGCATGGAAGAAATGACCAACCAACTACAAGATATGTTCCAGAATATGTCTGGCAGTAAGACCTCTAAACGTAAACTAAAATTACGTGATGCATTAAAATTATTGCAGGAAGAAGAAGCGGGTAAAATGGTCAATGAAGATGACATAAAACATAGCGCCCTGACCAATGTGGAGCAAAACGGAATCGTATTTTTAGACGAAATAGATAAAGTTGCAAAACGCTCAGAACATGGCGGCCCGGATGTGTCCCGTGAAGGGGTACAAAGAGATTTATTGCCACTAGTAGAAGGCTGTACGGTATCGACCAAATACGGCATGATCAAAACGGATCATATTTTATTTATCGCCTCAGGCGCTTTTCACTTGTCTAAACCCTCTGACCTTATTCCTGAACTTCAAGGCCGGCTGCCCATTAGAGTCGAGTTAAAAGCATTATCTATCGATGACTTTGTTAGCATACTCACGGAACCTGACGCCTCGTTGACTGAACAGTATACCGCTCTCCTTGGCA
This sequence comes from Gammaproteobacteria bacterium, assembly GCA_003233345.1. Lineage (GTDB taxonomy): Bacteria > Pseudomonadota > Gammaproteobacteria > SZUA-21 > SZUA-21 > SZUA-21. The sequence goes on from QILK01000247.1 coordinate 40,596, forward strand.
CGGAAGGCGTCTCTCTCAAGTTTACCAAGGACGGGGTGGCACGCCTTGCCGAAATAGCCTGGGAAGTAAACGAGCGCACAGAAAATATTGGCGCCCGTCGACTGCATACCCTAATGGAACGATTGACCGAATCCTTGTCCTTTGTCGCGGCTGATACCACTGAAGCGGAAGTCATTGTAGACAAGCAATATGTCGACAAGCACTTATCTGATCTGGCCAAAAATGAAGACCTGAGCCGGTATATTCTTTAAACACGTTAACAGAATGGCACTAATTATGAGCGCAAAAACACCCAACCCGGTAAAAATTGAATTACACAAGAAATCTCGCGTATTGGAAATCATCTTTGAGGGTGATGAGAAATTTGATTATTCCTGCGAGTATCTTCGCTGCTTTTCGCCATCGGCCGAGGTGCAAGGACACGGCCCTGGGCAGGAAGTCCTGCAAATTGGCAAAGAAAATGTAAACATTGAAAAGCTCGAGCAAGTAGGGAACTATGCCGTCAGTATTCATTTTGATGACGGCCATAATACCGGCATCTATTCCTGGGAGACGTTATACCTGCTTGGAAAAAATCACCAGGCTAACTGGGAAAGCTATTTAAAGCGCCTTAAAGAAGCCGGCCACAAACACGAGACCGTGTAAAATACAATGAGCAAAAAAGCACAACAGCTACCCGAAGACTCCACTACCGATTTCGGCTTTAAAAAAGTCCAAAAAAACGAAAAAGCCAAAAAGGTTGCGGAGGTTTTTCATTCGGTTGCCAAAAAATATGACCTGATGAATGACCTGATGTCATTCGGTGTACACCGGGTCTGGAAATACTTTACCCTGGACCAAACTGGATTAAAACTAGGCAATAAAGCGCTCGATGTGGCCGGCGGTACGGGTGATATCGCGATTGGACTAAGTAAACGGGTTAAAGCTGATGGACAAGTCATTCTAACAGATATCAACGCCTCTATGCTCAAAATAGGGCGGGGCCGCTTAATCGATAAAGGCGTGATTGTTGACTGTGTGCAAGCCAATGCCGAATGCCTGCCCTTTAAATCGAACTATTTTGATTGCGTCACCATCGCCTTTGGTTTACGCAATGTAACGGATAAAGCCAGTGCGCTTGCATCCATGTATCGTATTCTTAAACCCGGTGGGCGCCTACTGGTTCTGGAGTTTTCACAACCTACCTCACCAACATTTGGCAAAGCCTATGATTTTTACTCTTTTAACGTTTTGCCGCGTCTGGGAAAATGGGTCAGCAAAGACAGTGAAAGTTATCAGTATCTCGCCGAATCAATTCGTATGCACCCTGACCAGGAAACATTAAAGCAAATGATCCTCGACGCAGGTTTTTCCAGTTGCACCTATTATAATATGACCGGTGGAATAGTGGCTTTGCATAAAGGGATTAAAGCTTGAGTTCATTTTCAGAAATTTCGTTTGTGTTTTTTAGCGTTCTGGAGTCGGCCGTTAATCGCTGGCTGAGCCTCGATAGTTCGGCGACAAAAAAACTATCAAAACTTAATAACAAATCGATCGATATTATTGTTACCGACCTTAAACTGGAAATGCGCATCCTAGTCTGCGATGCACAGTTAAAACTAGGCAACCTTAAAGACGGGAATCCAAATACCACTATTCGAACTGATCTTGCCACCCTTTTGAATATGGCGATTAATAAAAACCAGCCGACCCAGCTAACAGGAAAACTGGAAATTAGTGGTGAAATTGATACCGGACACGCGTTCAAAAAAATACTCGATCAAATTGATATTGACTGGGAAGAACAGATATCACACCTAAGCGGTGATGTTGTTGCCCGCCAATTAACGCTCGCATTCCAACAGTTTAATCGCTGGGCCACACAGTTAAAACGCTCAACCGGCCGTAGTTTGTCAGAATATGTGCTCGAAGAAAAACGCTTGGTGGCACACCCCTATGAAATCAGTCAATTTTTATCGACAATCGATACCATACGCAATGACGTCGAACGCCTTGAAGCAAGAATAGTACGTCTCGCACGAGAATAGACACTTGATCACTCCTGGACACATACGACACTTGTTGCGGATCAACCGAATTATGATTCGCCATGGTCTGGATGAAATCATATTTTCCACGCATTTTTTTCGCCCCTACCGCTTCTTCTATTATCTCGCCCCTTGGAACTGGTTTAAAAAAAACCGCGCACCAAGGGCGGTACGCATACGACGATGCTTGGAAGACCTAGGCCCCATTTTCGTTAAACTAGGACAAATTCTCTCAACACGCCGCGATTTGCTGGCAGATGATATCGCCGATGAGCTGGCAAAGTTACAGGATAGTGTGCCGCCATTTTCCGGGGATCTGGCCTTTGCCGCGATTGAAAAAGCTTACCGTAAGCCGATCGAGAAAATATTTTCGACAATAGATAAAACACCGCTGGCATCGGCGTCGGTCGCCCAGGTTCACGCCGCGACCTTGCTCGACGGCAAAACGGTAGTGGTTAAAGTCATTCGACCCGATATCGAACCGGTTATTCGCCGCGACATCAGCTTAATGTATTACCTGGCAAAACTGGCGAAGCGCTACTCTAAATACGGCAAACGACTGCGACCAGTGGAGGTAGTGCGGGAATTTGAAAAAACCATACTCGGCGAACTTGACCTGGTCAAGGAGGCTGCCAATGCATCACAACTGCGACGCAATTTCGAGAATAACACAAAACTTTATGTTCCAGAGATTTATTGGCCCCTGGCTACCCGCAATGTACTGACACTTGAACGCATACACGGCATACCCATCAGCGACCTGGAGACACTAAAAAAATCTAATATTGATATTAAACAGCTGGCTGAAAATGGCGTTGAAATATTTTATACACAAGTCTTTCAGCACAATTTTTTCCATGCCGATATGCATCCAGGTAATATTTTTGTCGCCGATGATGGCCAGTATATTGCCGTCGATTTTGGTATCATGGGAACACTCTCAGAGCAGGATCAGCACTACCTGGCGGAGAATTTTGTCGCCTTTTTTAATCGTGACTACCACCGCGTGGCAGAACTATATGCCGAATCCGGGTGGATACCCGAAAATACCAGAATTGACGATTTTGAAGCCGAAATTCGCGCGGTTTGCGAACCTAATTTTAATAAGCCACTAAAAGAAATATCGTTTGCACAAGTATTGTTGCGGCTGTTCGATACTGCCCGGCGTTTTGATATGGAAGTGCAACCACAGTTGGTATTACTGCAAAAAACATTATTAAATATCGAGGGTTTAGGCAGACAACTTTATCCGGACCTGGACTTGTGGAAAACCGCCAAGCCTTTTTTGGAAAACTGGATGAAGGAGCAATTTGGTTTAAGACATTTGCTCCATACACTTAAAAAAGATGCACCTTTGCTTATCCATCAATTACCCGAGCTACCGCTACTCTTTCACGACTACTTGCGTAAACATGCCAAAGGAACCCACGAAGTTAATATTAATTCAGCCGAACTGAAAAAAGTCCACGCGTCGATTAGACAATCGAGAAAACTAATTACACGCTCAATATTTGGTGCAACACTAGTTATTCTATCGACCTTTCTTTTCACCCGTGAACTAGAATCGCCAGTATTAAATGTCGCCAGTTGGTCGACCGGCGTGCTAGGACTAATTTTCCTGGCTTCCAGCTTAAAAAAATAACGTGGTCCTGACTTCGCGCAGAGACTGGGCAAGTATTAAATAGGTAGCCCGGACTTCGCACAGCGAACGCCGGGGAAAAGAACGGTGATACCACCCGTTGCCCGGCTATTCAATGGGCATTGTTGAATAGGATTAGGAATAAAGCGAATCACTTTTGCTTTCCCGGCGTTCGCTGCGCGAAGTCCGGGCTACAAATCAACTGCGTTAGAAAATTAATTGGTGCTGACAACTAATCTTGCCAGCGGCCGTTTTAATTGGTGTATAATAGTACGGTTACTAGGTTTCTATGCTGACATAAAACTCTTTTTTACTGTGTTAATAATTTTTGTCTTAAAATGCGGCCTAGTCTTTAAACTGCTTATAAAATGTT
>QILK01000143.1 GCA_003233345.1 Gammaproteobacteria bacterium
GCCAGCTTTTTCTATTTCCTGAAGGACATAATATAGTACGGGTGACGCGCGATCATAAATTCTTTCCAGGTATTGCGGATGCACAGAATACCAGCGTAACTGGGCATCAATGCGGGCGTGAGAAATCGTTTTGATCGAAAATCCTTTACGCATCCGTTTCCACAAGGCATTGGCCTGCTCGACGTCGGGCTCTTTGCTTTCTTGGGTCTTTTCCTCCGGGTCTTTAGCATGCCCTTCGGTAATAATATTGTAACTGTATTGGTAGTCAGCATCGGGTTGAGTATGCAGGTATGCCTCGACCAGCTTATCGTTAAGCTTGCCACTTTTTGCATGATTGATATTGGAAGCAGAGTTACGGTTGTTAACGCTACAACCTGCGAGAATAAAAAATACAATAATGATTAGCCAGTGAAAGTATCTCATCTAATAAACCCTTTTTAACTCAATGTTGCTGAAAACTAGAATAGTATTTAAGTGCAAATTCAATCAGTGTCTTATAAAGACAATGATGATAAAGTGCCAAGCGCAGTTAAACTATCCGTCAAGTTTCGCTGTCGCTGTCACAATAATGCAATTAATATGCTCAACACCAGCCCTTAATAGCATAACGTGCCTATCTGCCTGAACTTTAAGGGATTTATTTAGCAATTGATGCTAAACTATAACTGATAAGTTATTGATAAGCAATCATAAAGTCCGAATAATTGCGGCGGGTTATAGCGCTGAAAAATAGTAAGTTTTACTAAGACAGGGTTTGGATTTATGTAAGAATAGTTTAGAATTCAGTTACATCCAAAAATTTCATTAAGCTAGAAAGCTTTCCGATTAAGCGATTGAAAATTAGCCAAAAACGAAACTACAATCAATATGAGTGATTTTAACGACTGGTATCAATGTCAGCTGGGCAAAGAGCTTGGTAGCGCAGAAAAAACGGTACTCTCGACTGAGCTACAAAATATCTTTGGCTATAACCTGCTATTGCTAGGTGCTTCAGATAGTGGATTGATTGACGCCAGCCGAATAATGCATCGGGTTTCAGTTGTCTCCGAAGTACCCCAAGAGCAGCCCGGTGCCATTAATCTGACGATTGTGCGCGGTAGTGATACACAGCTTCCGATTCGCACAGACAGTATAGACGCTTTGATTTTTTATCATTCGATGGATTTTTCTCAAGATCCACACCAGGCATTGCGCGAAGCGGAACGGGTTTTGGTTGCCGAAGGCCATATTTTTATTGTCGGCTTTAATCCTGGTAGCCTCTGGGGGTTGTACCGTTTAATCAAGTTTAGACGTAAGTCGGCACCCTGGAATGGCAGTTTTCGCAGAACAACACAAGTCAAAGACTGGTTAAGATTATTAGGATTTGAACTGATCAATACCCGCTATATGTTTCACCGGCCACCGGTGCAGCGCGAAAGCTTACTAAATAAATTTGGATTTATGGAAAAAATAATGCCTAAACTGCTGCCATTTTCCGGAGCGAGTTATTTAATCGTTGCCCGAAAAAAGGTGTCAACCATGACGCCCATTAAACCGCGGTGGCGTCGTAACCGTAAAATGGTTGGCGGCGTTGTTGATACCGCCTCACAAAAAAACGCTAATCAATCATAAGATATTAATATGTCAGAAACTAAAGTCGAAATATATACCGATGGTGCTTGCAGAGGCAATCCGGGCCCGGGTGGCTGGGGGGTGTTAATGCGCTATGATGCCAATGAAAAATCATTATATGGCGGAGAAAAAGAAACGACCAATAATCGCATGGAGTTAACGGCGGCGATTAAAGGTCTGGAAGCGCTCAAGCAATCCTGCGAGGTGGTGATTACAACCGATTCCAAGTATGTGATGGACGGTATCACCTCGTGGATTCATAACTGGAAAAAGAAGAACTGGATGACGGCGGGAAAAAAGCCAGTCAAGAATGTTGATTTATGGAAACAACTCGATAAATTGGTTGTTCAGCACAAGATCGACTGGCGTTGGGTCAAGGGACACTCAGGGCATCCCGAAAATGAACTTGCCGATCAATTGGCTAACCAGGCGATCGATGAATTATAAAGGCTTATTATGAGACAGGTGGTACTAGACACAGAAACAACCGGGTTAGATCCGGCTCAGGGACATCGTATTATTGAAATTGGTTGTGTTGAGCTTATTAAACGGGGATATTGATGCCGGGGCAATTGAGGTTCACGGTATCAGTAATGAATTTTTATTAGACAAACCCAAGTTTGCCGATATCGTTGATGATTTTATTGATTTTATAAAAGGCGCGGAATTGGTTATTCACAATGCACCGTTTGACGTCGGTTTTATCAATTCCGAGTTGTTGCTGTTAGATGCGGGTGCAAAATCCGTTGATAAAATCTGTGGAGTACTCGATACACTGGTGTTGGCCCGGGAAATACACCCAGGGCAACGCAATAGCCTTGATGCGCTATGCAAACGTTATGATATAGATAATTCCAGACGCGAGAAACACGGTGCCTTGCTCGATGCCGAGATACTTGCAGACGTTTTTCTGGCAATGACCGGCGGCCAGACCGATCTATTGTTAGACGCGACCGTTGCCGACAACGGTAAAAATAAAGCTGCCAGTCTTGTGAATAAAAAGTTGGATATAGCCGGACTAGATCAGTTACGGATTATCAAGGCCTCAGAAGAAGAGCAGAAAGCGCATCAGCAAAAACTAGAAAAAATTAACAAAGCCAGTAACGGCCAATGTCTATGGTTACGGGGTGACATGTAACCCGGACTTCGCGCAGCGAACGCCAGGGAAACGAACATGGTTACAATGGTAAGCAGGATGTGCCGGATACCTCTCACGGGGGGTATTAGCGTTTGTTTGTATTTAGAGTGGTTATTCTTTCTCCCGGCGTTCGCTACGCGAAGTCCGGGCTACTCATAAATGTGTTTCTATTTAATACTTGCCCCGACTCTTAGCGAAGTTCGGGTCACTAGTAAGTTGAATACGTAAAGATGGTTAATAGGGCAATGCCGAATATTAGCAGACTAATCCACACCATGCCTTCAACACTAAGACTCCAGTACCCCAGCTGTTTTATCCTTGAGTCAGGTTCCAGTTGCAGTTTTTTATAGAGTGTTTTAATGGAACGCTTTATCGTCGCCGTGCCAATATAATACAAAGGCTCAAGCAAATTGACTAAGCCGGGTAACAATCGACGATAAAACCAGTCAAAGTCAAGACTGATTGTCAACGTTCGTTTCATCATGGGTAGCAATATAAAAAAGGCGAGCCCGGAAAACAGTAAGAGTTGAATTTGGGTAACGACGTGCGCAGCGTCATAGGGGACATAGCTTGTCTTTAATGCTGGCAGTAGTGAATATAAGGGGTCTGGGTATATCCCCAGCCCAATGCATAAAAAAGAAAAAATATACATAGACAGGCGCATATTTAGCGGTGCTTCTGCGGGACGCAGTCCCGAATCTTTTTGAAAAAAGACAAACCATGGAAATTTAATGCCTGCGTGTAAAAACACACCGGCCGTCGCCGCGAGCAGCAGGTACCAAATCACCGATAAGTGTTCATACGCCGCAGCGCTGGATATCATCGACTTGGATATAAAACCGGATGTTAGCGGAAAGGCGGATATTGAAAGTGCGCCGATGATGCCACAAACGGCAGTAACCGGCATGGTTTGAAACAAACCCCCAAGGTCTGTGCATTTTCGATAACCAGTTCGATATAAAACAGATCCCGCTGACATTATTAACAGGGCTTTGTATATGATATGGGCGAACGCGTGCGCAGCAACACCGTTGAGTGCTAAGTCGGTACCGATACCGATACCGGTGACCATAAACCCGACTTGATTAATAATGCTATAGGCGAGTATGCGGCGCATGTCATTTTCAAGCAGCGCGTAAATAATGCCGTAAAACACCATGTACAGGCCGATAAAAATAAGTAGTTTGGTACCCGCAAACGCAATTAGCAACACATAGACTGCCGTTTTTGTGGTGAAAGCGGATAGAAAAACCGAGCCACTCGGGCTGGCTTCCGGATAAGCATCGGCTATCCAGGCGGATAAAGGCGGTGCGCCGGCATTAATCAAGAACCCAGCGAGAATAAACCAATAGGAAACGGTTGCTTCGCGTCCGACCATCGATTCGAAAAGAATTTTTCCAGTTTCTGAATAGTAACTGATGATCCCTATCATCAAAATAACGCCGCCAAACAAGTGCACCAGAAGGTAACGTATGCCTGCCTTGCGAGATCCGCTAGTGTTATTAGCCCATAGGATCATGGTCGATGCGATTGCCATGATTTCCCAGAAGATAAACAGCGTGATCAGGTCGCCAGCGAGTACGACGCTAATGCCTGATCCCGCGTAAATCATTGCTGAGACCAATTCCGTTAATTTAGCCTGATTGAGCGCGTAAATATTGCCGACAAGCGCCATTATCGAAAAAATAACGGCGAATAGTTTTCCAAACGGCGTCAACTTAATGATCAGTAATTCGTATTCGAGGAAAGGCAGTTTTAGACTGTAATCATCCGGAATCAGTAGTATCAGAATAAGGCTGGCAATGGGGGCCGCGATCAGCAGAAACTTTCGGTACAGGCTGGGTAACAGTGGCAGTAAAAACGCAGCCAATACTAAGAGCAGGCCCGGCGGTATCATTAGATTAGTCATTATAATATTGCTCATCCCGCTTGATTAGCCACCCGAGCAGTTTGGCGAATAATACCATTAACACACAGGCGCCGAATCCGAACCATGCCGAGAACCCAAAACTGCCATCTAATCCGAAATAGGCTTTAACATCAACGAATAGCTCAACCAGAACACTGATCGCCAGCAAGCAATATAAAATGATCCACAACTTTTTGATGGTGGTTTTTCGCTGTAACCAATGAATTTTTTCATTCATCACAAGATTCCTTTTAGCGACTGGGTCAGGGTTGTGAATACCGTTGGGAAAAAGAAAAATATTAACGTTAAACCTGCAGTACAGACCAAGGCAATAACAATCGGCAATGGGGCTTCTTTAATTTCCGTCTCGCCAGCGGGTGGCGATTTAAAAAATGCTGAATAGATAATGGGCAAAAAATATCCGGCATTCAGTAGCGTACTAATAATAATGACGGCCAATACAAACCAGGACTGAACATTAATCGCGCCCATCAACAGATACCATTTGCTGATAAACCCGGCCAGCGGTGGCAGGCCGATCATCGACAGTCCGCCAATAGTAAAGGCGACCATGGTCCAGGGCATGATTTTCCCTATGCCGTTAAGCTGGTTAAGCTCGGTTTTACGGCTTGCCGTATAAATAGAACCGGCGGCAAAGAACAAGGTGATTTTACCGAAGGCATGAGCAACGATATGTAATGCGGCAGCAATGATTGCAAACGGGGTAGCCAGCATAGCCGCCATAATAATATAAGACAATTGACTGATGGTTGAGTAGGCGAGCATGCGTTTTAAATTAGTCTGTTTAAAGGCGATCCAGGAAGCGATTATAATGGTAAATCCGGCGATATAGATGACAAGCTCGGTGGTCGGAATCTTTACCAATAGCCCCGGGCTAAAGATATAGATGACAATTTTGGTAATGGAAAACACACCGGCTTTAACCACAGCGACGGCATGCAGCAAGGCACTGACCGGTGTCGGGGCAACCATGGCTGCGGGTAACCAGCGATGCATCGGCATGATGGCAGCCTTGCCAATACCAAACACGTAAAGCAGTAGTAAGATTGACAAGGCTGCAGGATCAACGTCTTTAGAAAAAATGCCGCCTGGCGTGAACTCCAGTGTTTTGGTAATGCTCCAGGTCCAGATAATGGCAAATAGGAAAAAAGCAATTGATGAACCCAGTAAAACACCAAGATAGACACGACCTGATTTGGCCGCAGCCATGGTGCCCTTATGGGTGACCAGTGGATAGGTCGACAGTGTCAGAATTTCGTAAAATATAAATAAAGTCAGCAGATTTCCAGACATGGAAAGGCCCATGGTGCTGGAGATGGCGATGGCAAAACAGAGATAGAATCGGGTCTGGTGTTTTTCATTATTGCCACGCATATAGCCGATTGAATAGATCGTATTGATGATCCATAACAATGAGGCCAGTGTCGCAAACAACATCCCGAGTGATTCGACCCTGAATTTAAAGGCAATTTCCGGGAACAGATTAAATAATTTTAATTCAATCGAGTTAGAGTAAGCGAAGGGGAAAAGCAGGCAAACTGCGGTAAACAAAACAATTGCGCTGATAAGCGATATTGCGTCGCGAATATTGGCAAACCGGGAAAACACGAGTACCAGCACAGCGCAAGCGACTGGTGTGAGTAGAATGATCGATAAAAGAATAACTGGATTCACGCTAACTCCCAAAAAGGCTATCAGCGGCCTGGCGCGCAAATTCGATATTAATGGTTGTATCGATTCCAAAGTAAATATTTAGAATCACCAGCATCCACAGGGGTATCAGCAAAGCAAGCGGTGCCTCTTTGACAGTCGTTGTTTTTGTCTCATGCTCTTTAAAGTAGGCCGCCTCAACAACTCGCCATATATAGACTATTGCTAGCAGAGAGGTAAACATAATAAGGGCAGTCAGTATCAGGTATTCCTGCTCCAACGTGGCTGAAACCAAAGCCCATTTACTGGTAAAACCCGCAGTTAAAGGCACGCCGATTAAACTAAGACCGGCGATGACAAAGGCTGCGGTCGTCCAGGGCATTCGTTTGCCGATGCCATTTAACTGGGATAATTGTGCATGTCCAAGCTTATAGATCATGCAACCGAGTACCAGGAACAGTGTGGTTTTTATAATCGCGTGATTGAAAATATGGGTGATCGTTGCTGATAAACCACTAACGCTAAATAAGCCGATACCCAGAAATAAATAACCAATTTGGGCGATACTGGAATAGGCGAGCATGCGTTTTAGATTGTCTTGCTTGAGTGCCAGTATCGATCCAAACAACATGGCGACGACCGCGAGAATAATAAAAGCCGGACCAAGATGGGCCTTGCTTACGGCATATGTTTGATCGAATACGGTAAATAAAAAACGAATCAGTGCATAAATGGATACTTTGGTTGCCGTACCGGCTAAAAATGCGGATACCGAGATTGGTGCATGGGTATAGGCTCCTGGCAACCAGATATGCACTGGAAATAATGCCGATTTGATTGCCAGCCCGATTACGATAAACGCCAGCGATACCTGAACGGATTGCTTACCCAGTAATGCCGGTAGGCGTTGTGCCAGATCGGTCATGTTAAGCGTGCCAGTATGCGCATACATCAGGCCGATACCAATCAGCAAAAAAGTCGCACCAATGGTTCCCATGATCAGATAGCGGAATGATGATATTAACGCAGCCCGGTTTTTGCCCATGCTGATAAGCGCGTATGAAGCCAGCGATGAAATTTCCATAAATACAAACAAGTTAAAGGCATCACCCGTGACCGTGATACCTAATAAACCCGTCAGACATAGTAGGTACGCTGAATAAAACAGGGGTATTTTTTCTGCTTTAATTTCGTCTTTCAGGCTGACTCGCGAATAGAGTGCAACAATAAAGGCGATCAAAGAAACGATAAAGGCGACGATCGCGGCGACCATGTCTAAGCGATATTGGATACCTACCGGGGCGTCCCAAAACCCGATGGCGTAGGTGAGGGCGGTTTCCGATGTTGAAACCAGGATAAGCAGTTTTACCGAGAGCAGAAAACAGATACCGGAAACAACGGATACCAACGCCCAAACGAGTGCGCGTGATTTTATTAACACGCAAACGGGTGCGGCAATAAGTGGAATAGCAACCAGCAAAACCAGAAAATGAGACTGCATATTACTTAGACCGCCGGTATTTATTCATTATGTTCCGAAGCTTGCTTGCGACAGGGTATTTTATTGTTGCTTGTTCTCAATTTCCAGTATTTCATCTTCTTCAATAGTACCGTAAGCCTTGCGTATCCGAATAATGAGCGCTAGCCCTAGGGAGGTCATGGCGACCCCAACTACAATTGCTGTCAAAATAAGCACATGGGGTAGAGGATTGGAATAAACGGTATCCGGCGCATTTTTTAGAAAAATAGGTGCGGTCCCCCCGAGTATTTTACCTAAACTTATATATAGAATAAAAACCGACGCTTGAAACAGATTTAAACCCACAATCTTTTTAACCAGATTAGAGCTGGCGATTACCATATACAATCCGACGAGCATTAGCAAGATAACCATCCAGTAATTAAATAGTCCTAGAATTTTCATTCGTGTTTACCTTTTTCATTCGGTATTCCATCCGCTTCAATATCACTATCATCTTCGGCGGCAAAGTTATAAAAAATGCTTAGTATGACCGATGAGACGGTAATACCGACACCCAATTCAACCAGCAAAATTCCCAGGTGTTGTCCGCCGGGGTTTGCTGCATGCGGGAGTGCACTGGGAATTAGCGCGCCATATTCAAGAAAATTTCCGCCGAGAAAAATAGAGGCAAATCCAACTGACGCATAAAGTATTACTCCAACAGCAGATAATACCTGCACCAGCGTTGGTGATATAATTTTTTTAGTATTCTCAAGTCCAAAGACCAAGGTGTGTAAAATAAAGGCGGCTGTATAGATAACACCAGCCTGAAAACCACCACCGGGTCCGTAGTCTCCGTGGAATTGTGTATAGAGAGCAAACAGTAATATCGACGGAATCAATAATTTTGCAACAACGCGCAATACGATATGATGGTTCATGAGATTTTCGGGTCTGCTTTGCGTTTGTTATTTTTTCGGCGACCACCCAATAACAGCAATACACCAATACCTGCCGTAAAGACCACTGTCACTTCGCCGAGTGTATCGTATCCCCGATAACTGGCGAGGATTGCGGTAACCATATTGGGTGACTTGGTATCGGATTCGCTATTTTCAATATAATATTCAGCGATCGGATGTGTATGTACCGGGTTGTTTGCCTGGCCAAAACCGGGCATATCGTGCAAGCCATAAATCAGTAAGCCAGCGACAAAAACGGTGACCAGTAAAGGCAACACGCGCAGTGTTTTTGCCGGTTTGGTATCATGACCGACATGTAATAAGGTTGCCAAAACTAAAATAGTGGAAATGCCAGCACCCACTGCAGCTTCAGTAAACGCGACATCAACGGCGTCCATGGTCATAAAAAAAGTAGAGGCCAGCAGGCTATAAATACTAAGCAAGATCGCCCCGGCAAATAAATTGCGCATCAAGGTAATGACGACTGCACAGATCAGCATAAAGCTCAGAACCGATACCGACAGTATAAGCGTTCCTAGTTCTTGCGTTTCTATGACGGTTTCTCCTGATTATCTTTTTGATCATCCAGTTTTGGCTTCAAGCCGCCGTGAATAGCTGCTTTCGCCAATGCGTGTGTCGAGCTTGGGCTGGTAATGAAGATAAATATTAGTATCATCAGCAGTTTTACCGTTACCAGTGTCATTCCGGCTGCAATCATTAACCCCAGCAGGATAAACCCGGCACCGAGTGTATCGGTTATACTGGCAGCATGAAAGCGGGTAAACAGATCGGGAAAACGATGGATGCCTATGCCGCCTATAATTAAAAAAATACTACCCAGTAGCAAGCAAAGCCACTCTAATAGAGTAAACAGCAGTTCCATCTAGTCTTTCCCTTCGGGTTTTTTAGCGTTAGGCTTTCCTGAAAAATGAAACCCGCCATACTCAAAGTATTTGAGAACCGCCACTACGCCAATAAAATTGATTAACGCATAGACCAGGGCAATATCAAGAAAATCCGGGCGGCCAAATAGAAACCCCATGGTGGCGATAATAAGAACAGTTTTGGTGCCGATGATATTTGCCGCCAGTATCCGGTCATATAAAGTTGGACCTTTTATGGCTCTTATTAATGCCAACAACATCGTAATCAGTATCGCGATGACCACTGCCAAATACACTAGTTTTCTCCTACCATTTTGGTCACACGCTTGTCCATTTCACCTTGTTCGAGTTCATCAATACCCGCTTTGCTCAGTGCATGCACAGCAATGGAGTCTGCGTCTATGCTCATGGATATTGTGCCTGGCGTCAAGGTGATGCAGTTGGCAAAAACCACTTTACCCAGATCCGACTTTTGCGAGCATTTTATTCGCGCATAGACGGGGTTTATGCGTGCTTTTGGGTTTAAGATTTGGTAACAGACCTCAAGATTTGCCAGTATTATTTTCCATATTAGCCATGGAATAAAGCGAAATGTGCTGACGGTAAGGTGGATCGGATATCCTTCCTTGTCGATGACTTCCATTCGTAGCGACAAATAAAGTGCCAGCAATGCGCTTAGCAAACCAAGTATTAGTAATAACGGGCTTGTTTTACCAGACAACAGTAACCACAAAACCCCAAGAAACAGCCCAACACTTAACTTATGGATCAATCGAGTCTCCAAACCATTGTTAGCACGTAAAATATTATACCTGATCTTTCGCCTTAACTGGCAATAGTTGCAGACCAGGGTTCCTTGACAGTATTAATCCGTAAAATTGCCAGGCAATATTGCTATCTGCGATAGCCGCTATTCCGTGCGCAGTATTGTCGTTGCAGATAGTTCATTTATAGATCCAGCGTTAATCAAATGAAAATCAGGCTGGTTTGAAAGACTGCCTGACAGCCTATCTAATTTAATAGTTTTTTCAGTGGTTTATCTCTAACTCTTAATCTCATTACCTAGCTGCAAATTGGCATTTGACTGGTAGTGACTAAGTGATTTCGGTAAATATTTAAATATCTCTTCGAGAATATTTGGCTGAATTATTGCAACCGATAGTTTACAAATTTGATCAGGTATAGTCGGAGTTATTGTAACGTAATTTATTAACAGATGATAATTGCTAATATTATTCAGGTCGAATAAATATTGAGAATTTTCAGGCGCAATATCGCTAGCGGATTGTTGGCAGATATTAATAAAGTTTTACCAGATTAAGTCGATGACCAGTCTACAGAAACGGTGTCTGGTTTAACGTTGTAATTTTACGATAAGGGCGAAAAGTAGGGATATGGGAAAAACATGTATTTCATTGGGTGAAGTGGCAGACATTGCAAAAGCGGAAAGCTATAAAACCCGATTTCTTGAAGCCATCAAGGTAGGTAAAGATATTGAGTTGGATGCGTCTAATACCACTCGAATCGATACGGCGATCGTTCAGGCGATTTTGGCGCTTTTTCTTTCAGCCCAGCAAAAACAAATCGACGTTAGTTGGAAAGCAGCTTCCGAGACGGTAAAGCGTGTTATTTACTTGTTGGGGCTGGGAAAACATTTGGCGTTACAAGACGGTTAGTTATTAAGGGTTAGAAAGGCGATAAGGAGAAAATTATGACAACCATACTAGCAGTAGATGATTCAGCCTCAATGAGGCAGATGGTTTCATTTGCATTAAAAAGTGCGGGATACGAGGTTGTTGAAGCAGCCGATGGCGTTGAGGCTTTAGACAAGGCGAAAAGTCAGCAGTTCAATTTGGTTATTACCGATGTCAATATGCCTAATATGGATGGTATTGAGCTTATTCGTAAATTACGTGAACTCGATATATACAAGTACACGCCATTGCTCATGCTAACGACCGAAAGTGCGATGGAAAAAAAGAGCGAAGGCAAACAGGCAGGTGCGACCGGCTGGATAGTTAAACCGTTTGATCCAGAGCAGTTGGTTGCCACTATCAAAAAGGTGTTGTAAGGAGAGTAATATCTATGGCTATAGATATGACACAATTTCTTCAGACTTTCTATGAGGAAAGTTTTGAAGGCTTAGAGATCATGGAAGCGGAACTGTTGAACCTTGATGGTGGCGATGCCAGTGAAGATACGATTAATACCATCTTCCGCGCAGCGCACTCGATCAAGGGCGGCGCCGGGACTTTTGGTTTGCAGGAGATTGCGGCGTTTACCCATGTTATGGAGACTTTGCTTGATGAAGTTAGGGATGGCAAGCGAGATCTATGTACGGATCTGATTAACCTATTATTACGCTCAGCGGATTGCGTTAAAGCGATGATGGCTGCATCGCGTGATGAAGAAGAATATGACGTCGACGAAGTCGAGTCAGTACAAAAATCTTTGCGAGCACTAATCGATAACAAAACGGATACAACTGCTCCCACCACACCAGATGCAGACCCTGCGAAGGGTAAAGTTGAATCGTCAGAGGTTAGTTACAAAATCAGTTTTATACCATTACCCAATTTATTACAAACGGGGAATGATCCTGCTCGACTATTTAATGAGTTAGATGAACTCGGTAAGCTGACTATAGATGTTGATCATGATGCTATGCCAGAACTAGTGGATCTGCCAGTCGATGAGTGCACACTGAGCTGGACGCTAACATTAGTGACAACGGAGCAACCAGAAGTTATCCGGGCTGTCTTCGATTGGGTCTCTGACGAGTGTGAATTAACCATTTCTTGCGATGAAAATGAACAACCGGAACCAGAGCAGGAAAATGCTACTGTCGAGAGCAAGGAACCCAGCACAACCAAGGTGGAACCTAAGCCGAAGGAAAAATCGGATAAAGTGAAAGAGCAAGGTTCTATTCGGGTTGGAATAGATAAGGTCGATTCACTCATAAATTTGGTCGGCGAACTAGTGATTACTCAATCTATGTTGGGGCAACTTGGAAAAGATTTTGCGGTCGAGCGCTTGGAAAAATTAAAAGACGGTTTATCGCAATTGGAAAGAAATACCAGGGAATTGCAAGAAAATGTAATGAGCATCCGTATGTTACCAATCAGTTTTGCGTTTAACCGTTTTCCACGTCTGGTCCACGATCTAAATCAGCAATTGGGCAAAAAAATTGAATTAAAGATGACGGGTGAGCATACGGAACTGGATAAGACAGTCTTAGAAAAAATAGTCGATCCGCTAGTACACCTAGTCAGAAACTCGGTTGATCATGGTATCGAAACCCCGGCGGTACGTCTTAAACAAGGTAAACCAGAAATCGGCACTGTCGAATTGAAGGCATACCATAAGGGCGGCAGTATCATCATCGAGATTCGCGATGATGGTGCTGGTCTCGATACTGACAGAATACACGCCAAAGCTGTCGAGCGGGGACTCATTGGTAGCGATGAAGTCCTGAGTGAAGAACAGGTTTATGACCTTATCTTTCGGCCTGGATTTTCGACGACGGAAGTGGTCAGTGATGTATCCGGTCGTGGCGTCGGAATGGATGTGGTCAAGCGAAATATTCGCGCGCTATCAGGTGTTGTCGATGTTAAATCAGTGAAAAATAAAGGCACGATATTTACCATTCGCTTGCCACTGACACTAGCGATTATGGATGGGCAGCTAATTCAAATCGGGGGCCATACTTATATTATACCCTTGATCTCGATCATCGAGTCGTTGCAAATCAAAAAAGAGCTGGTCAATACCATCACCGCCCGCGCCAGTGTTTACAAGTTACGCGAAGATTATATCGAGATTGTACCTTTATATAAAATATTTGGTATTGAGGCGATGCAAACAGAAATTATTAATGGATTGCTAGTCGTCGTCGAAGGGGATGGAAAAAAAGTAGGTCTGTTGGTCGACGATCTGCTGGATCAGCAACAAGTCGTTATTAAAAGCCTGGAAACCAACTACAAAAAAGTGGAGGGGATATCCGGTGCGACCATATTAGGTGATGGTACGGTCGCTATGATTCTGGATATACAGGGACTAATCGAACTTGCTCATAGATATGAAAAAATAGATGACATTAAAAACAACGTCAGCGAAGTTGCATAAGGGGTAACGGATGAGTATTGCACAGGTTGTAGATAAAGAAACCAGTATTGATAATAACGAGGATGGAAATCAGTTCCTGTCTTTCTTTATGGCAGACGAAGAATATGGTATCGATATTCTCAGGGTCCAGGAAATCCGTGGCTGGGATTCGGTGACAAAAATTCCAAATACACCCGACTACATAAAAGGGGTTATCAATATCCGTGGCACGATCGTTCCCATTATTGATTTAAGATTGAAATTTAAAACCGATTCAGCCATTTACGATAAAACAACCGTGGTTATCGTGGTGGGGGTTAAAACTGATGGCAAAACCAGGACCATGGGTATGGTCGTCGACGCAGTCTCTGATGTTTATAGTATTACTCAAGAGCAAATAAAAGAGGCGCCTAATTTTGGTAGCGTTGTTAAAACTGAATTTGTTCAGGGATTGGCAACGATTGATGAAAAAATGTTGATATTACTGGAAATAGATATGCTGTTAAATTCTGACGATCTTAGTGTGATCAATACCGCTGAGAAAACGGATTAATGATTTTTTAGCTTAGGGAAGAGCGACTCGATGAAAGTTGAAAAGGAAGTGTTCGATCTGTATCGATCAAGTGATCGAAGCAAGAAGAAAAGATTTTTTAGGGTTTTAATAGAAGAAATATTGTCAAATATTGTATGGCATTCATGATTACTTATTAAGGGTGAGGGATAGTGGCTAAACAACAGGCTAACAAGAAAAGGGAAAAATCAGTGGCGGGTCGCGTGTCAACAAAGACACCTGCGCAGGTCAAGAAAGAGACTGGTCTCGATGTCGTCACGCTGGAAAAATCGTTTGCCGCACTCGCGCCACAGGCGGATGCACTGGCAAAACGGTTTTACGAAGAATTATTCAGTCGGTATCCGGACGTTATACCTTTGTTCGGCAATACCGATTTGAAAAAACAACGTAGCAAATTGGTCGCCGCATTAGTGTTGGTTGTCGGGAATCTTAGAAAACCGGAGATCTTGATCAAAGCATTGACCGGATTGGGAAAGAGACATCAAAACTATGGTGCAGTGGCTGATCATTATGGCGCTGTTAAAGAGACTCTGTTAGATGTTATGAAGGAGTTCGCAGGGTCGCTATGGACGAAAAAGGTATCCGCTGCGTGGGATCATGCAATAGATACGGTTGCAGAAATCATGTTAAAGGCATATAGCCCGCAAAAATCTAGCTCAAAGGAGGGCGAAACAATGTTGGCAAACGGTGAAATGGAAGATCGTGGTTCAAATGAGGAAGCGAAAAAACTACAGGCGATATTGGACACAGCGCAAACGGCACTAATGATGATTGACCGTGATTTGACAATCACTTACGCCAACGGCGCGACTCTTAAGCTGCTGCAGAAGCATGAAGAAAAATTGAAACAGCTTTATCCTGGATTTGATAGCAAGAATATTATTGGTACTTGTATCGATATATTTCATAAAAATCCAGCGCATCAGCGAAATTTATTGGCTGACCCATCTAATCTGCCGTATGAGACGGACATACACGTTGGTCCGTTAACGTTTAAGATTCAAGTCACCGCTCAGATCGATGGCCAGGGAAACTATACTGGCAATACGTTGGAATGGTCTGATGTAACCGAATTGCGCCTCAAGGAGGAACTGGCATCAAGATTACAGTCAACGGTAGATAATGCACAATCGGCAATGATGATGATCGATCGCGACTTAAAGATCACTTATGCTAATAAATCTACTGTCAGTTTGCTTGAGAAACATGAAGTGGCACTACGACAGCTTTATCCAGGATTCGAAAGTAAAAATTTGATCGGAACCTGTATTGATATGTTTCATAAAAACCCCGACCATCAGCGACGTCTTTTGGGTAACCCGGATAATTTGCCCTATATAACTGACATTAATGTCGGGCCATTGGTCTTTAATATCCAGGTCTCGGCAATCATGGATATGACTGGTAATTATGTTGGCTGCGCGCTGGAGTGGTCGGATGTAACCGAATTGCGAGAAAAAGAAATCCATGTGGCGCGCTTGCAGTCAGCGATTGATGGCGCACAAACCAATCTCATGTTGTGTGATAACGATTTGGTTATTACCTATGTCAATCCGGCCGTCGTCGCCATGTTGCGGGCACGCGAGTCCGAGCTTAGACAGCGTTTTCCTGGATTTGATGTTAATAATCTCGTCGGCCAATGCATTGACCAATTTCATAAAAACCCGGCACACCAACGTGGATTGTTAGGAAACAAAGGCAATCTTCCCGCTAATGCAGAGATTAAAGTGGGCGATTTGGAGTTTACAGTTAATGCAACCGCTATCCTTGACCATAACGGGAACTTGATGGGCAACATGGTTGAGTGGCGGGATATTACCGAGCAAAAACAGGCAGAACATGAAATCCGCGATCTGGTGGCAGGTGCAGTGGCAGGTCAACTTGATGCGCGTCTGGATTCCTCCAATTATGCAGGTTTTTTATCGGTATTGAGCGATAATATTAATGGGTTAATGGATGCTATCGTCAAACCGGTCAATGAAGGCATTTCCGTCTTGCAATCATTAGCAGCGGGTGACTTGACTCGTACGGTTGATGGAGACTATCAAGGTGTATTCGGTGACTTTAAGGATGGTGTCAATACAACCATTAATAATCTCAGAACGATGGTAAGTGATATTTTAAATTCCAGCGGTAACATTAGTTGTTCTTCAAACGAAATTGCCCAGGGTAATGCTAATCTTAGCCAGCGTACAGAAGAGCAGGCTTCCAGTCTTGAAGAAACTGCGTCAAGCATGGAAGAGCTGACCGGGACCGTCAAGCAAAATGCTGATAATGCCAGACAGGCTAATCAGTTGGCGTCTACCGCAAGAACGGAAGCTGAAAAAGGTGGGGAGGTCGCTAGTAGCACAATAACGGCAATGAGTGAAATCAATACTAGCAGTAAGAAAATTGCAGACATCATTGGTGTCATCGATGAGATTGCATTTCAAACCAACTTGCTGGCGTTAAATGCGGCTGTTGAGGCTGCCAGAGCAGGAGAGCAAGGCAGGGGATTTGCCGTCGTCGCATCGGAAGTGAGAAATCTGGCGCAGCGCAGCGCAGGCGCTGCAAAAGAGATTAAATCGTTGATTAAGGACAGTGTCGAGAAGGTGCAGGAAGGCACTAAATTGGTCAATGAGTCAGGCGAATCGCTCGAAGAAATAGTGGGGTCGATTAAAAAAGTGAGTGATATTGTGGCCGAGATCTCTGCTGCCAGTCAGGAGCAGTCATTAGGTATCGAGCAGATTAACAAAACCGTGGTCGAGCTCGACGATATGACACAGCAAAATGCGGCGCTGGTAGAGCAAGCCGCCGCTGCTAGTGCATCACTGAATGATCAAGCCAGTGGCTTGGAACAGCTAGTGCGAAATTTTAACCTTGGCGAGTCTACAGGTGGTTTTCAATCCTCAGCACCGACGCCCGTTCAAAGCCGCCCCGTGGCCGCCGCAAAACCGGCTGTCAAACCAAAGAGCAGTGGTGGCAGTGAGTGGGAAGAGTTCTAGAGAAGTATCTCTAATAAAAAAGGTGTATAAAATGGATTCGAAAAAGGAATTTGATTTTACCGACAGAGATTTTACTTATATTCGTAAACTTGTTGGTGAAAGTACTGGGATTGTACTTGCCGACGCAAAGCGACAAATGGTCTATAGCCGTTTGTCGCGGCGGGTTCGAGCACTAGGTTTGACTGACTTTCAAAGTTATTGCCAACGATTAAAGGATGGTGATGATTCGGAATTGGTTAATTTTGTTAATGCAGTAACAACAAATCTTACCTCTTTTTTCCGTGAACTACATCATTTCGAGTTTTTAACCAATCGCGTTTTCCCGGAATTGCTTAAAAAAAATGCGGATAGCAGACGTATTCGTATTTGGTCGGCAGGTTGTTCGACTGGGGAAGAGCCTTATTCACTGGCAATGACAATTGCAGAGTATTTTCGCAAACACCGTGGCTGGGACATAAAAGTATTGGCGACAGATCTCGATAGCGATGTGTTGGATACGGCTAAAAATGGTGTGTATAAAACAGAAAGAATCGAAAATTTAGATAAAAAGAAACTACGCGACTGGTTTCAAAAAGGCAATGACGGTGCTAGTGTCAAGGTGAAAGACAGCTTAAAAGAATGGATTAGTTTTCGTCAGCTCAACTTGATGAATGACTGGCCTTTTAACGGTCCATTTGATGTTATTTTTTGTCGTAACGTGATTATTTATTTTAGTAAGGATACACAAAAAGTCTTGGTGAATCGGTATGCTGATATGCTGGCAGATAATAGTTACTTGTTATTGGGGCATTCGGAGTCGCTGTTTAAGGTGACAGACCGATTTGAATTGTTAGGTAATACTATTTATCAGAAAACTAAATAGATGGCATTGCCGAGTCCAATTTTAGTCGATATGGATAAGCCGCTTAAGGGTTTTGAAGGGATTAAGCGCTTTTGTGATAAGAGTAATAATACCACGACGGCGAGAATATTGCCGGGTGAATATTATGTTACCAACCGGGATGAAATGATTACGACCGTATTAGGGTCGTGTGTTTCCGCCTGTATATGTGACCCGCGAACGAAGGTCGGCGGTATGAATCATTTTATGTTACCGTCTGGCACGACACTAGACAATGTTTATGAAGCTGATTGCGTAAGTCGATCTGCACGTTATGGTAATTTTGCTATGGAGCATTTGATCAATACCATTCTCAAGCACGGCGGGCGAAAAACCAGTCTCGAAATCAAAATAATTGGCGGCGGTCGTATTATTGCTAATATGTCCAATATTGGGCTGCAAAATATCGATTTTGTAAAACAATATCTTGCGACAGAAGGATTGGCAATAGTCGCCGAAGATGTCGGAGATAAATACCCGAGAAAGCTACAGTATTTTCCAATGAGTGGGAAGGTGCGGGTGCAAAGACTGAAAAGTATGCATAACAAGACTGTCATGGACAGGGAGACGGAATATGCTTCCAATATTGACAAGGAATCCGTTAAGGGAGAAATAGATTTATTCTGACATTTTTGAATAGCAATCTATTATTGGAAAAATACTATGGTTAATCCAGAAATGATAGCAGGCAAGAAGAAAAAAATAAAAGTACTTATTATTGATGATTCTGCGTTAGTTAGGGAGATTTTGACAGAGGTCCTCGATTCTGATCCAGGTATAGAAGTAGTTGGTACCGCAGTAGACCCGTTAATTGCCCGCGAAAAAATAAAGAAACTAAACCCGGATGTATTGACGCTAGACGTAGAAATGCCGAGGATGGATGGCTTAACATTTTTACGCAATCTTATGCGCCTGCGGCCAATGCCAGTCATCATGGTGTCGTCACTGACCGAAAAAGGTGCTGATATTACGCTACAGGCCTTGGATGAAGGGGCTATCGATTTTGTTTCAAAACCCAAAGAAGACTTAAGTAGTACGCTGGCTAGTTATCGAGATGAGTTAGTGGAAAAAATAAAAGTCGCTTCGTTGGCTAATATTAGTGCACGAGATAGTTTTGCCAGGATCGCGAACGTAGAGCCGCGGAATGATGCCGACGTGGTGATTGCAAAAAAACACAATAGGCCTTTTTCCACAACTGACAAAATTATTGCGATTGGCGCATCAACCGGCGGTACCGAGGCGATTAAGGAATTATTGATACAATTTCCGGCTTATATGCCTGGTACCGTCATCACTCAGCATATACCAGAAGCGTTTAGTTTATCTTTTGCTCAACGAATGGACGGATTGTCGGCCATGAATGTGTGTGAAGCTAGTGATGGTCAGCAGATATTACCTGGCCATGTGTATATTGCCCCAGGTGGCAAGCATCTGTTGGTGATTAGAAATGGTGCACAATATGTATGTAAATTAAACGATGGCCCCACTGTTAACCGTCACAAACCTTCTGTTGATGTTCTTTTTCGTTCAGTCGCCCAGAATGTTGGAGCTAACGCAACAGGGATTATTTTGACCGGGATGGGAGATGATGGCGCACAAGGTCTGTTGGAAATGCATACTGCCGGTGCAAAAACCGTTGCTCAAGACGAAAAAACCAGCGTTGTCTGGGGAATGCCAGGTGAGGCAGTAAAGGCTGGGGGGGTAGACACAATTTTGCCATTGCAGAAAATTACCGGTAAGATAATCACGATCTTGAAAAGCGACTAGCGCTGACAAAATTAGCGGAAATTTCTACGTTATGGCTTGAGTTCACTCTATAGTTCAAATTTTTAAGCAAAATTGTTATAGTAGTTTTTCCAGGTCACAAATACAGCAATTTTGACGAGTCAGCCCATAGCGGGTGGATATTGTAGGGCGGATATTTCAGGATGGAAGACAGAATAAGTGCAGATAAGGATGTATTACTCCGGGGTTTCAAAATGGCAAAACAAGCCAAGCTAAAATTTAGAGTCGGCTCAGCTTGCATTACCGGATGTCGTGAGTCGCAGCAAGATAGTTACCGGTTTTCCCCACTAAACGGTGCCAGAGGCAATGAATCTGCCAATCAATGTGAAGAATTAGTCGCGGTTGTCGCCGATGGTGTTGGTGGCGCTGTTTCCGGTGATGTCGCCAGTCAATTGGCAGTAGACAACTTTATTCAGGTGATTACCCAAAAATTTTCCAAACCGACCGCTGAAACCAGTCTTGCCGATGCGCTTGATACTAGTAACCAGTCTATCAAGACGGCCATAAGTGAAAACGGGCAGTTTGCCGGAATGGCAACGACGTTGGTTGCTGCCATCGTTGGTGCCAGTGGACTGATATGGGTCAGTGTCGGTGATAGCCATTTATATATAATACGCAATAAAAAACTTAAAAAATTAAACCAGGATCATAGTTTAGGTGCATTGGTAGACAAGCAATATGAACTTGGGCAAATCAGTCGGCAGGAACGTGATAATACCCTTTACCGCAATGTGATTCTTAGTTGTTTGTCGGGTGAAAAAATTGAATTAATTGATATGCATGCCAATGATTTTAAATTGCGGAAAAAGGACAGGCTGGTCCTCGCTAGCGACGGCTTGGATACCTTGACTATTAAGGAAATTCAGGATGTCAGTGTAAAAAACAAGGATAGTCAATCGTGTGCTGACGACTTGTTAAAACGGGTAGAAAGCAAATCAAAGCCTCACCAGGACAACGCGACTGTACTCGTTATCGACTGCAAATAAGGCCATTTTTTTAGGTTAAAGTCACGTAGAATCCACCTCGAATTCCCGTCGCCAAACCCTGCCTTTGAAACAAAGCTGTGTTAAGATAATGGCTGTGAGAATTAGCCTAATAAAATCAATAGCATTAGTATCAATCTCCAGTTTATTCTTTGGCGTTGTTAAGGCGGCATCGTTTAAATGGGATATCGCTGATTCTGGTGTATTACGCATAGTCACCGAAGGCTCTAACCAGGGTCTGATATCCGGGACAGGTATTCTTGTCAATAAAAAGGGTTACGTTATTACTAATTATCACGTTGTTGGATCCTATATTGAGAATCCGACTAACAATTCGTATGTGCTTGACGGTGGTCGTGGTAAGCAGTATCGCAAAAGGTATCAGTTGAAATGGTATTCCCGTGAATATGATATTGCCATTATAAAAGTTGAAGGGCTTGATACAAAAAGATTTCCGCTAGCCTTCGCCAATAGTGAAAGTCGCTACGTTAATAAAGGCATAGAGGTGTTTAGCCTGGGATTTCCCGGTGCATCTGACGTCGGTGGTATTCAACTCGAGCCGGTACTTAAGAACGGCATCATCTCGGTACGGCGACGATTTTCGTTACGCAAAGGTGCCAAGCCGATACGGATGTTCGAACACAATGCCACGATTAACTCAGGGAATAGTGGTAGTCCGTTACTCGACAGCTGTGGCCGTGTTATTGGTATGAACCAGTCAAAAGCGCGCAGCAAGCTCGTGAGTACGCAAAGCCGGGTAAATATCGCCGAAGGCACGTTTTGGTCGATACGTTCGAATGTACTGATGTTAGCGTTAAAGAGCCAAAAAATAACGTTTAGTCTGGATAAAAATCGCTGCACTTCATCGGGTCTGGTCGCTGACTCGGGGAACGACAGTTATCAGGTCTGGCCGTTTGTTATTTTGTTTATTGGTTTGTCTTTATCGTTTATGTTTTTGTTGATTCTGTTAAAAAGAATGAAATCCCAGCATCCGGCTGAAGGGGTGTCTGAGTATGTTAAACGTGAGATAAGTCAATTTCTTAAAAACAGAAGTTCTAAACGGGTGTCGAAAAAAATATACAGTTCGCGTGAAGATATTACTATGGTGAATCGACAAGGTATTTCAGCGTACGGTATTTTAATAAGTTGTGAAAGTGATGATGATACTCAGGGTATCGAAATACGCTTGCGGCCGTTGCTGGTTGGGCGAAGCAAAAGTGCTGATATCAAACTTAAAGATGAGCGGGTTGGCAGGAAACACGCGTATATTGGTTGGGATTTGACGGATCAGAAATTTTATATCCGTGATTTGGGTTCAGTTAATGGTACTTGGATTGCGACGGGTAAAAAACTGGCGGTTAATAAAAGAATCTATATTAATCCCGGTGAGAAATTTTGCTTTGCCGACCAGTCGCTTATGTTTTATATTAAAAAAGGCAATATGTAATAGATCATTGAATTGCCAGCCATAGGTACTGTAGCCCGGACTTCGCGAAGCGAACGCCGAGATAAATCAACTTAGAATCATTATGCTTCTAAACAGCGCCCCTCTTATAACCGCCAGCCACAAGATTTTTTCCAGGCCAACAACGTGCCGTCGTAACTGTCCTGGAAAAAACTTCTGACTGGCGGTTGAGGGGCTCCCATTGAATTGCCAGCCATAGGTTATGTAGCCCGGACTTCGCGAAGCGAACGCCGGGATAAATCAACTTAGAATCGTTATGCTTCTAAACAGCGCCCCTCTTATAACCGCCAGTCACAAGATTTTTTCCAGGCCAACAACGTGCCGTCGTAACTGTCCTGGAAAAAACTTCTGACTGGCGGTTGAGGGGCTTCCATTGAATTGCCAGTTATAGGTTATGTAGCCCGGACTTCGCGAAGCGAACGCCGGGGTAAATCAACTTTCAAAAATCAAATTCACATAGCCCTTCCAAGAACCGAGATTATAACTGCCTCCAAAACTCCTGGTGGCGAATTAGAAGGCCATTTACTAAAATAACTGTCATTGTGCTTTAATTCCACCAATCCAATTCCTTGACACACCGACAAGCTTCCAGTAAATTCTCACTTCCGCAAAACATCTGTGGGGCTATAGCTCAGCTGGGAGAGCGCTTGCATGGCATGCAAGAGGTCGGCGGTTCGATCCCGCCTAGCTCCACCAATTAAATCAATGACTTATCTTAAAAAAATTCTAACAAAGCGTTAACAAAATTAGTAAAACAATGTTTGGGTACACCTCTAAATCGTTAAAATAGTTTACCTCTGCGACGAATGACAGTGGGGCGTAATATCAATTTAGAGTAAAACTCATAAAGGATTCTTTTGAATAAACAAAAAACGAACTCAACAGCATACCAACCATATATTATGGGGTTGGTTTACGGAGTTGCTATTTTGCTATTGTTTATAGCTTACGGACTATTTATTGAGCAGTTGTTAGTGGAAAATAATTTATATGATACGGTAGTTGGTATTGTAAAATTATCTGCCCCATTTATAGGTACTTTTCTTGGAGCGTATTACGCGTTTAAATTTAATACAAAAATAACGCAGAATGAAAAAAGAAGAAATAATATAGATGCAGTAAATCAAGCCATACTTGTTCTTGTTGGTCAATATAGTCAAATAATTAATATAGAAAATCAAAGTATTAAACCGGCTATACGGGAAGGCAACACTTGGTATACTATTCAGCCTGCATATCAATTTAAAAGGGTGCTGGAAGGAAGTAATTTTACTGCTTTGAGTTTTTTGATAGCTTCACATGGACTAGTAGTTCAAAAACTAGCAAGAGAAGAAGATACCTACGTTACGATATGTGAGTTGATGCAGTTAAGGTTTAACGCATTTGAAAATGAAGTGCATCCAGCACTGATGGCAGCTGAATATAAAACTGGTTCTGAAGCACCTATAGATGAGATTGCCGGTTTTTTACGGCCAACAACACTTGCCAAACTCAAGTTTTCTGCTGAGTCTATTGTAGACTTGATGGCAAAGTCTAAAATTGGAATACGATTAGTTTATCAAGAGTTATGTGACGCATTGTTAGATGTTTATCCCGATGCGAATCCGCTACAGATCGATTTTGATCTAGAAGTGCCTGATCCTTAGGAGAGATACTTTTCTGATGATAGGGTTAAGTATTAACTTTTTTAATAAAAATGGTGTAGAAATTAATGCCGCACATATCGTTTAATGCTATTTCATTCGAATGTCGTATATCTCTTGAAGATGGAAACATGACAGATAGGATTGTTATTCATAGAAGGTTAGAAGACGATCCCCTTATTTAAGTTCACTTGCGTTTGTGTACTATCAATGTGAGTACTATTAGGAAATATCAGATTTTATCTTGCCCCCTTCGGGAAAATAATGGTTGTAATATCTTTTATTTTCCGCTCTAATTGCGCTCAGGCCACTGACCTATGGCTGTCAACTATTACCTAACAGGGATGAATTCTGTGGAGGGTAATTATGAAAAAACTACTTTTCTTGCTAGTGTTTATTTCACCTATTTTAATCGCGGACCAATTTGTAAATGGCTATTACCGGAGCAATGGTACTTATGTGAAGGGTCATTATCGAAGTAGCCCTAATAGTACAACTCGAGATAACTGGTCTACCAAGGGAAATTATAATCCTTACACTGGTAAACAGGGAACCAGGAACCCATATAACGAACGTCGTCGAAATTCTTGGTAGTTAACAAAGTCCCTAACTGGAGTTTTTTGTTTAGATAGCTGGGGTGGGCCAGGGTATTCTCAAGCTCGACTGCGTTTTTCTTTTCCTCTATTCACGGATGGATCTGATTTTAGGAGATCAGTATGAAATATTTACTACTACTAATGCCTCTAATAAGTGGGTGCGTCACCACCTCAGTGCGGTCATTTAGTGATAATGCGTATAAGGGACATCAAATCAAAAAAGTTGTGGTAAATGGCGGTAAATCGAGATTTGGACAACAGCTAGAAACTAGGATAGTTAAAAAAGTATCGCCAAGCACAATATCAAATTCTTATTTTAGTGAATTTCCACCAACAAGAACTTATGACGGAGATCAAGTACAACAAACATTGTTAAACAAAGGCTATGATAGCATGTTGGTCATTGAGTTTAAGGGTGGAAATAAAAATACAAAATATGCCGGTACTTTTAACTCTGGAAGTGCTTCGTGGTATGGTAGCGGCGGTTATGGGAGTGTATATGGAAGTGGTATGTCAATTCCTATGTATACCACAACTGCAAATATTACTATTACAGCAACATTATTTGATTTGCGTACTAGAAAAAAAATGTGGGTAGGTAATTTTAATACTAATGCAAAAGATTTTTCAGCGAATATCCCTGCTATGGCTGAAAACGCGTCAAATACAATTATAAAAGACCTGAAAACTAAAGGGCATATTAGGTGACCAAAATAATTATGTCATTACATTATTACCGAAAATGTGTACTTAGGAAGATTAGTGACGAACATGAAAATTCACAAAAATTAATATTCTTATCATCCTGTTATAGGGTTGAAATTTAATAGTAACTTATCCATAGTGTCACCAATTATTATTTTTTTCGGCAGCTTTAACGCACTTTGCGATTTTCAATGACACGGCTTCCAATGTCGCTTTGACTTTCTTGTGACCGCCGCCAAAACTAGTATGGACTTTCCGATATCCGCTAGTCGGCATATTCCCTGTTCTTCTTTGAACTTGTTTTATGCCGGAGTGCCTGATTCGGAATCGCCCTGGCTTAGCTAAGAAGGTTATTTTCGATTTAGCGCTATGGGATAGCAATGTACTGGTAAAGTCTACTCGGTTATTCGCAACAACCAAGCCGCTGTTTAAGTCAGTATTTATAATAACATTTCCGCCTTGAATATGTGATGAAGTGTCCCTAGCGTTCCGAAACATAATGTTTCCAGATGAAACTTTAACCCCTTCATTGCTGACTATTTGTGTAATACAATTTTTACCTTTTAACGTTATTTGCTGGGTTGATCCAGGGGTTTTGTAGGTTTGACTTTCTATTTTTTCTAAATAGCTCCAAGCGTTTGCGTTACTAGAAAAAATAATAAATAGTATAAATATATATCCTATGTTAGTTCTCATATGCCCACCATGTAGATTTTCAGTGAAGAAGTCGAATTCTTCGTAATATCCTAGCAAACATCGACGTTTTTACAAATTTCTTTGTTGAAAAACCACTTCAAGGACAATATTATTGATTTTCTCGAAAAATTTAATGGCGGGTTAGAGAAAGCTATATATCAGATTCTTGTCTAGGCAATCATATCAAGTTATTCATGTAGGCCGCTAATAGTATTTAGACAGATAATACCGATATATTAATACAAATTTCAGTTTGCAATGTTATTTGATAAGTGATCAAAATGGTGAATATCTAGTTGGTAGCTTGGATGATGATATATTCTACTAGATAATCGTCTGGTCTTGCAGTCACGCCTGAAAATTTTTATTGGGTTTAGAAAATCATATAGTCAAGAGGGGCGAGAGAAAAATAAAAAGGGTGCGTACAAATTTATAACTTACGCGGGGAAGGGCGTAGAGAAAAGGTCTGTGGCTAAGAGTAGGTTTCAGGGTGTCCCTGTACTTTCGAATGTCGCGAGGGTGTTTGAGATTATGAAAAGGATATATTTCTTGATCCAATAAGTATCAGATTTGCCGATTTTTTTACGATAGTGTATAACACGAATTTTTTGCATCACTTGGTCAAGTAGCTTAGGTTTTGTATTGCCGTGTTTCATCTTAATAATTCGCGTAATAAAGTAATCCATTGAAGATAAGAATTATCCATTATTATTGTCGTTCACATAGAGTTATGTCAATATGTTGGGAGAAGGTTATTTAGTGGAAGAATATGGAAAAAGTAGTGAAAATACGTTCTGGTTTTAAGTGCATTGAACATAGTTCTATTCACGAAGCAATCAATTTAGCAAAAATCATAAGTGATCCGCGGAAGTCTGAATGTGGACTCATCAATAAACAGGTGGTTACGGGATATCAATTTGACGGAATATTTCTCGTCATTAGCTTTGAAAATAATTTGCATTTGACTGTTTCGCCTAGTGAAGATCGAATTAAATGGAATGTTGTTACAGAAAAACCGAATATTGGTACAGTTCCACTGGAAAAGGTTTATTTCGAGTTGTCAAGCGGTGTGAAGTTTTTATGGAATTGGCAATCGATACTAAATAATTTTGTAGGCAAACAAATAATTATTGCACCAAGTGACCAATATTTGTTTATATATAGGAAGGATGGGATTGAGTTTATGTTTAGTTATTATGTAAATACAGAAAACTCTGATGACCAGTATTTATCAATTAGCGAGGCTTAGCATGTTAGCATCGTACCGATTTTAAATCGGATATAGTGGCAGGTCTTGAATATTCTTTATCATTCATTTCTTGATTTGTGCCATACCTTTAACGAGGCAACTAATCCAATGCTGATTAGCTTGTTCAAAAGTTTTATATCGATAAACGCCTTTTGGGAAATAAGTTGTTCCACCCGTTGGCAGAGAATGTAGAGCATCATTTACTTCACATCCCCGTCGTAATAGTTCTCCGGAAGATGTTATTGATATTTCGGGTAATTTTCGATTACCAACGTGTTTTCTGTTTTTGTTCATTATACACCAAATTTAATAAGAGATTGATTTAACTGAATTATAATATACGTATGTGGTATTTTCCAGAAAATACTAAGTAAAGCTAGCGGGAACACACAAGTATAGAGAATAATTAGTGCGGCCAGCGAGCGGCGGTGACACCCGCAAGTTAGAAATAATAAAATTGAATTTCCCCCTTAAACTGACGATAACAAGCCGTTTTTTGAGGACATAATTAAACTTTCAACATAAAGTTTGGGTGTATTTTAAACATAAAGAAGTGGCTGTCCTTCGGTTTTCTAAACTGGTTTTTACGGGCCTGTAAGCTTGGCGACAATGCTGGATGTCACCATAGTGGAAATGGTTATGAATATGGTAAATCTGGTGCCAGAAAAGACATCAATAGCGCTAAAAAATATATACGATCGCAGCAAAAAGGGGTTATATGCAATCCCAGTACAATCTTGGGACTTTGTATTCGAATAAGTATTTTCATAATAATATTGAAGGTCTTAAATAGATGTTGTTAGCCGAAAATACCGCTAGGCGCTGTTCCAGAAAACCTTTATGTCAATGGGTACTAAAAGATCCCCCTGATCACCGAGCAAAGTTAATGGGGCGCATGGGCAGGAGCGAAATTGAGGAATCCAAGAGGCGGGCAGGTTTCGTGACGGGATCGATATATTAGCGATAATTTAATCGATGTGGTAGTTCAGGACATCAGCGCATTTTAAGTCGAAGCAGGTCGCAATGTAACAAATAAGTCACACTATCTGAGTAAATTTTTTGAATGGGAAAACCTGTTGTTTACAATTAGCGTTAGCTGGGTGTCAAGTATTTATCGCAATTCTTTATAGTGTAATAAACACTTGAAAGCAGACAGATGGGGAGAGTATCATCGAGGTGAAGTGAATTGTTTAAAGAAAATAAAGAACAGTATCATTTAGAAATGGGGTTAAGGAAATATGAGCAATAATGAAGAAATAGCTTATGGACCTTTGGCTGAGCTTGTCGGAGTGTGGGTTGGCGATAAAGGTATTGATGTTGCGCCTGAGCCGGATGGTGAAGAGAATAATCCCTACTACGAAACCATCACCTTTACGGCTATTGGTGATGTGACTAATGCAGAATCACAAGTATTAGCCGCTGTTCATTATCGCCAAATCGTGCAACGAAAATCGAACGACAAAATATTTCATGACGAAACCGGGTATTGGATGTGGGATGCAGGCAAAAGTATTATTATGCATTCTCTGACAATACCTCGCGCGGTATGTGTGCTTGCCGGTGGTGCCTATTCCGAGAATAAAAACCCAGCGGGTAGAAAACTATTAGAAGTTTCCGCCAGCCTTGATGATGAAAATTGGAGGATTATTCAGTCACCTTTTATGCAAAAAAACGCAAAAACCAGAGAGTTTTATCATCGAATTACAGTGGGCGATGGCGTGCTCTCTTATGTGGAAACGACCATGGTAGAAATATATGAGAAAATTTTTGAGCATACTGATCAGAACGAATTATCGCGGCAGTAATCGCAAAAGTATTCAAGTTTTTCTAGCGCTGAATTAATAGGGAGAATAAATGGCATATTTATATTTAGCGATAGCCATTATCTGTGAAGTTGTAGCAACAAGTGCATTAAAGGCGTCGGCAGAATTTACCAAATTATTTCCAGGTATCATCGTGGCACTAGGATTTGGTTTTTCGCTGAATTTCATTGGCATTACATTAAGATCTATTCCATTAGGTGTGTTTTCAAAAACGATTAATCATTAAATCCAAATAATTTCTTGGGATACTGATCAGTGTCTCCGATCCCTGAGTTGAGCGAGTACTCCGGCGTTCACTGGTGGTAAGAATAGGGGCGTTGACCAAAAAACATGAATAATAAGCATCAGATTTTTATTTAGAGATTTTTAGAATTTCCAGAAACCACTTTGAATTGACGAACTTTTTTGTGTTTTCCTTTAACTTTTGTATAGGTTCCATCACCATTATTTAGTATCCACCTACACCATGTTTTGTCTTTAATGTCATAGCTCCAACATAACTTTCCTTTTGGGTTAACAGACCATTTACCAGGCAATATTGTACCATTCCTTTTTTCGACATGGGTACCATCTTTTTTCATATACATATGGAATTTATGATTTTTTATTAAGTGAGAACCCACTAATGTATTCCCGGTTATAAGCTTTGTAAGTTCCATTTTATTCATTGCAGTATTTGGCGCAGCGATACAAATGCCAGGTGCGAGTAATAATAAGAATGATAGTAATTTTCCTATATGTGGATATTTTCGCATTTCGTACTCCTTGTTAGCGTTTGATAATATCATACCGGCTTACGTCGTAAATAGCTGGAGGCTATAAGCATAGCAGCTTTTGTGTATAATGGTGGAAGGGTATATGCTGCTCCGAGCATGAGCTTTACTATCAATTCGATTGAGTAATATATCTGATAGCTGAATATTATCTCTTTATTTTAATAATTTAGGATTATGACAAATAACACATTACTAGAGAATATATTAAACGACCCGGACAATGATGAAAAACGTTTAGTTTATGCCGATTGGTTAATGACGCAGGGCGATCCCAGAGGCGAATTTATACGAATTCAGTGCGAGAGAATTAATAGCAACAATAATAGTAATAATGAAATGCTGGGTCGAATAGAGGATGAACTCCTTAAGAAATATAAACGCAAGTGGACAAAAAAATACCGTGCTGCTAAATATGCCAATTGGACATTTTCTCGAGGTTTTGTAAAATCGCTCGCTATCCGCGCAAATTATTTAGTCAATCTGGCCGAGGTTATATTTACGGCAGAACCTGTAGAGCGGCTTACTGTAAAAGCGATTGATGATGATAATTTGCAAGCAGTCCTTCATTGTCCCCACCTTAGTCGATTGAGGGAGCTTAATCTAAAAAATAATAAAATCGGGAAGTCTGGTATAGAGCTTTTGGCGAAGGCTGAAAATTTTATCAATCTTCGAAAACTGGATATTCGGTTTGCAAGGGTTGGTGTCAGATGTGCTTCTTCACTCGAAAAACTCAATAGCGATTCGCTTCCAAAATTAGAGGAGCTAGACCTAGATTCTAATAAGTTTGGTGATAAAGGCTTGGCTGGGTTGCTTAATTCAAATTTATTTAAGCAGTTGCGTCGCTTAAAACTTCGAAATTGTAATATAGGACCTGAAGGCGTAAATCAATTGTGTCATTTGGGAAGTAACAATATGACACATTTAAGTGTGGAACAAAATTCAATAGGAAGCCAGGGGCTGGAGCAAATAATTAGCACAAAAAACCTGCCTGCCTTAAATACACTCAATGTATGCGGTTGCTCAATTGATGGGAAACTAAAGGGATTACATGGTATTTCATTAGCAGGATTACGCCATCTCAATCTTGATGATAACTATCTCGAAAGTAAAAGTATTATAGGACTATTTTTATCGAGCATACTTGGCCAATTACAAACGCTACAAATATCAAGTTGTGATATAGGTGCTGATGCCGTCACTCAGCTGAGTCAATTCGAGACCAATCATTTACAAAAACTCGGACTTAGCGATAATCCTATTGGAAACCGGGGAATGCAGGAAGTGTTTAACGGAAAGGGGTTTGACAGGCTTGAAGAACTTGATGTGGAGAATTGTTCTATTGATGAGAAACTGAAATGCGCACATTTTTTAAGTACAATTAAGAGACTATATATACAATATAATGAAATCAGGTATGCGGGAATTGAAGCTTTGTTTAAATTCCCGCTTACGCCGAACCTGATAGAACTTAATTTAAATTTCTGTAGTTTGGATGATAAAGCTTTTAGGATATTTAGTCAGTGTCAGCTGCAAAAGCTAGAGAGCCTGTCAATATGCGGTAATCAATTTAGTGCTCGAAATGCAAAAGAGTTAGTTAACGCAACAGGTTTCGACTCACTTAAAAAAATATGGCTAAGCTCGGGATATGTGTCAGAGTCGACAGATGTCGATAAGGAAGTAGCTATTATTTTGAGTGAAAGATACGATGTAATAGACTAGGCCGATATGCAGATCAAAGAGAAATTTGCCAAGTAGTCTTTCTACCGTGCTCGCTTCTTCTAACATTAGTTTTGAATTTTTCAGGCATAAAATGATCGATTAGTAATTTATTTGCCTCACTTACTCCTAGAATAAAAAATATATACGAACACACTACTACTATAAAACTATATCAAAGCTAGTTGAAAATTTAATATACCAAATTGTTAAGCTCCCAATAATGTTTTTGTAGCTATACTCTCGTTACGCACAAGCGAGTAAATATTTGCTGTGTTTTACGTTTTAGACGAGTATCCAGACTTGCCTGCAGATGACCGCAGTAGAAAGTCTATTAAGCAGAATTTTGAACAAAGGCAAGCAACTGTGGGAAAAAACATTTAAAGTCTTTATTTAGTTCATCGTAATTATCTTTAAGGTCATGTATCCCTGAAGAAAGGTTATTTTTAAATCGGATCCTTTGTGATATTCGCACTAACGCTTTTTCAATGCCATCCAGGTTTTTGTAATTTAATATCCACTTGTCTTTTTGCAATGTCTCCAGCACAATTTCCAATTTTTCAGGAATTTCAAATTCATAGTTAGTATCAAGTGTATCAAGCCAGATATCAAGCTGATGGTTTAGACTGGTTTGTGAATATAATTCCCAGTTAGTCGCCAGAAAATGATCATAATAGACATCAATCAGGATGCCAGCATATCTCGATAAATCTTTACGAACTCGTTTTTTGCTTAGTCTAAAAATATCGTGGTTATCAGTGTATTTATCCACTTGCCGATGAAGTTTGATTCCTTTAAGTAATTCAGGTGGGTAATTGTCATCAAGTTTGCCTTTAACAAAATCAGCCATTAGATTTCCGAGCAGGGAATGAGCAGTGTTGTCTGCAAGATATAAATGTGCAAGATAATTCATGTATTCGATTCTAGCACTTCTTTGAGGATACTGATTGGATAACTTAACAAACTAATATTGTTGACACAACATATATTGTTTGTATTGCACGAATGAAACTGATCATATATGATCAAAAAAATATAGAAAACAAATTACCCAATAAGTTTTTAAGTTCAATAAAAAATTCACAACAAGCATCAGGTTCTTAATTAGCTATGGCAGAGTCAAGTCAGATTCAAATAAAACCAAATAAATTTTGGAAATTATTCATTTATTTATATGTTTTGTCTGGGTTACTCGCGTTTGTGTCATATTATTTTTTTCGATTGGAATGGTTACACTTGACAAGCGGAGGATATCATATTTACTGGATAGACATATTGTATATTGTCGTTTTAATTTTCAATATAGCCGCATTAGTTGGATATGCTTATAGTAAGCGGGTTTTCCATTATTGGGTTTGGTGGGTGTGGTGTATTTTACTATTTGTAGCATTGATAGTTTATTTGATTTCTCTTCCACAAATAGGCGAGTTAGCTTTCGAATTATTTAAACGTGCGCCCAAGTTAACTATAGTCTATTTCGCTTCGCAAGGTATTGAAATGATATTCAGTATACTAGTACTGATAGCAATTTATCGGTATGCATTCGAGTCGATGCTGGTCTGGGAACACTCGCCTGTTTTTAAATAGTAAAAAGTAACAAAAAAAGTGAAGCAAAAGAGGTGAAATTTGGCAAGAACGTACCGTGATTAAAAAAAGAACAGATAGGGTGTTCAATAGCCCTGGACTTTTTAGATAGCGAGATTTAGTATTATTTTGCACTTCATCGTAGGATTGGTCATAGAAGTAATGCGTTATAATAAAATCATACCGGTACCCCCGCCATTGTTCGAAAACAACCAGAGTGGTAAACTTGCATGAGGACATCGATTCACTATTGGTATTACATCAATGGGAAAAGGAAAGTTCATCATTTGGGTTTATTCACAATTACGAAAATGTAAAGTTGAATGCGTCGTTGCAACTAGTTGAAAATAAATATACGGATGGATCAGGATATTCAAGCCCAGAATATCCACAATGTTCTTTTATTATTTCGATGGTAGTGGGTAAGAAATATTCACAAGAAGCAGTTAAACATTTGTCGTCGATATTAGGTGATGCCGCGTTAAATATTCATTCGCCTCATCCCTATGTGGTAGAAGAAAACGAATTTTAGTCATATTTCTCCTTAATTTCCGGGGTGTCTGGAATCACTTTATAGCGTATCATAAATTTAGGAGTTTATTGTGGGTAAGGATACTACAAAAAAAGCAGGTGTTAACCGAGAATACGGTAGCGCTATAGTCCAAAAATGGACTTTTATTCTAATCCATTTAATAATTATATTATTCTGCGTATGGATTGTTTATTTTAATGGTTTAGTTCTTTTAGGTGAAATATTTGGAAAAAATTGGAATCTAATAGATCTAAATAGAGCAAAAATATTACTTGCTTGTGCTATCTTATATTGGCTCCGACATATAATCACTCTGTTTTATTTGCTAGAACGAAAAGTAGCTTGGTCTGAAGTTACAGAATTAATATTTTTTATGGCTTTTTTTGAAATTGGATTATTACTTTTAGGTGGCGGAGCATTTCGTGATTACGTTATCAGTTTTGGTTGGTTAGATATAGTTGCTTTAATTCTTCTTGTTTTTGGAATGTATTTAAATAGCTGTTCGGAAATTCAACGAAAATTGTGGAAAAAAAATTCTCGTAATAACGGGCATTGTTACACTAAAGGATTATTTCACTACTCAATGCATATTAATTATTTTGGCGACACAATTTTGTTTACTGGTTGGTGTTTATTTACCTATAATTTTTGGACGCTCGGATTACCAATATTAATGGCTATTATGTTCATCTTTTTTCATATTCCCGGTTTAGATTTACACTTACATGAGCGTTATGGTGCTGAATTTAAAACTTATTCAGAAAAAACAAAAAAATTTATACCCTTTATATATTAAAGTATTTGGGGGACACCCCTAAATCTAAACCCCATCTCGGGCCGAACGCAATCATATCTCACTTTAATTTTCGGGGTGTCTAATACTTACGAACCCCCTAGCTTGGCGATATGTGAACATGGGAATATCGAATTGTTAGAATCTGATACATTTGGGTAATAACGATATAGTTTCATGCGAATATACAAGTAATAGTTAAACAATAACCGGTAGTAAATATGTCCACAAAAATGAAATAAATCATTGATAATATTAAGGGGTTAACTGCTCAAGAGCGTGCCTTAGTTGCCCGTTGCCTAATATCATCTCTTGAAAGCAAACAAGAAGAAGGTGTTGATGATGAATAGGCAAAACTCGCAGAAAAACGTTATATTGAATTTGAATCTGGTGCGGTACAGGGTGTTACTTGGAGTGATATAAAAAAGGAGATTAAAGGCTAGAATGCCTGAACTAATATTCCGACCCTGTACCGATTTTTGTGTAACTACTCGTTTCCTCAAAGTCTAGAAACCTTTTGGTAACCGGCCTTGATATTAAATCATAAACCGATTCGGTGCAAGATTCCAAGTTGAATTTTTGTGCTGGGAAAAAAAGAGCTGATAGGGTGTTAATAGCCCTGGACTTTTGGGAATAGAATTTTATTTTCGCTTACTTCATTTTTAGTTGGATCTTGATAGGTGTTTGTTCCACTAAGACTTTGCGTTGTATTTTTTTATTACCAACATATGTGCGGATTATATATTGACCACGCGGTAATTTTTTAAACGAAAATGATCCATCACGCCGTGTGTAGGAAAATGATCTGTGCTTACTGTTGATTTTTTGGATTTGCACCGGGGCTTCATTGACGGGCCTGCCTTGCTTGTCATAAATCTTACCTGACAAAGTACCGCCGCAGATGCCAATTGTAAATGCAAAGACTGCTAACACAAAAAACAAAACAGAATATAATCTCACCTTAGCTTTCCTCTGAATTTGTTATCTCTTCCAACACTGGATATCGTGAAATATTTTTGGGTACCATCGGTTTTGAAGGCAAAAAATGTATAGGGAACATCGCCTTCACTTTTTAAGACTTTAAAGAATATTCTACCGTTTATGTCGGTAAAGCTCTGGTTTTGATTCGGTATTATTCCAACCGTTATGCCTTCGAGGGAGCTTCCGTTGGAATCAGTTATTTGCCCCGTTACATCGATAGTTTCGTAGGAGTTAGATTGATCAATCACGACATAGACAAGACTAAGTCCGATCACAATTGCAAATACGGACGGGTAGTTGGTTTTTACCTTTCCAAACCATGGCAGTTCGATTTCAATATCATGACCATCGGATTTTTTCTGGTAAACGCGTTGTTTAAATAACAGAACAAGGCCGCCCAATGCTATCGCTGATGATACGAGAATTGCAATTAACATCAAAATAAAATATTCTGCGCTCATAGAATCACCCCTGAAATAGTCATAAGCTATAATTTTAATATAGACTAAGTGAGCCTATTATCTAGTGGTATATTTTTGGCGTCTTTCTGGTTAATTTTTACTTTACTAAATGCGTTTAAACACTAACACGGCAAAGCCATTTGCGGGGAGCATGGCTGTTTTTAAGTTTCTGGGCCCGAAGTTGTTTTATTGGTACGATAGTTATGGATCTTCAATAGATCTGATCTGTTTATAAATTTGGAGCATCGTGTGAATAGTGTCAGTAGTATCAAGGTAAACGATAATTTAATTGAATTGGATAACGAGGGTTTTTTTTATATCCAGAAGACTGGAATAAGGATGTGGCGCAGGTATTAGCGCAAGGCGAAAAGTTGGAACTTGATGAGCGGCGCTGGGAAATTGTCAATATAGTCAGAGATCATTTTGAAGATAGACAATCAGTTCCAGAGGCCAGAACCGTGTTAAAAAGGCTAAAAGAACGTCATGGAAAAGAGGTTGCGACACGAAAATATTTATTTGGTTTGTTTCCGTATGGATATGGCCAACAGGCTTGTAAAATAGCCGGAATGCGTAAACCGCTTAAAATAATGCTCGATGTATAAAGCGATTAGCGCAGCTGATTCCAGGTTTATCTATGGGGGTATTTGTAGAAAAATCCCCCCAAATATTAACCTGATCTGTGATAAAAATGCACTTTTCATCTGCTACTTGACAGATATATAAGAGTAGCGTAAATTGCGCGCTTTACTGTATGTCCCCTTCGTCTAGAGGCCTAGGACACCGGGTTTTCATCCCGGCAACAGGGGTTCGAAACCCCTAGGGGACGCCATCTTTGAAAATTCAACAATTATCTAGTCGGCGCTTATGCAGGCGCTTTTTTCTCGTCAAACTGGCTGGGCAGGATAATGGTAAACTTGACGCCTGTTGGTGCTTTTTTGATATTGCTGGCACTGACAATCCCATTGTGAAAATCAACGATCAGTCTGACGATATACAATCCTAAACCCAGATGTAGCTTGTCATGTTGTTTTTTCCTGACTGATACCATCGAATCGAATAAATTGCC
This sequence comes from Gammaproteobacteria bacterium, assembly GCA_003233345.1. Classification (GTDB taxonomy): domain Bacteria; phylum Pseudomonadota; class Gammaproteobacteria; order SZUA-21; family SZUA-21; genus SZUA-21. The sequence continues at coordinate 37,031 of QILK01000143.1, forward strand.
TTGCATTTCGCTGGGTAGTAGCGGGCCCTTGTTATTGATGGTTAACACAATGTATTCTTCTTTTTTTCGTAGCTTGATTCTAATTGGGTAGTCTTTATCGCTAAAATCGCGGGCGTTGGTGACCAGCTTATCGAGCATTTGTGCGATTAAATCCGGTACGCCGATCGTGGTGTAATCGCCGTGTTCAATGTCAAGGTTAAATTCCTGATCAGGGTAAGCAATTTTATAGCCTTCGACACAACCTTTGATAACCTTGTCCATTTTAAATTCTTCACGATCCTGTATCTGCAATGATTGCTCGAGCCGGGTGACCTCACTCATACGCGTTAAAATATTACTCAGGCGGTCGACCCCTTCCTTGGCACGTTCGGTATAGGTGATCGCGTCCTTATCAAGGTTTTGCATCTCCAGGTTTTCCAGCGACGATTTAACCACGGTCAGTGGTGTTCGCAGTTCGTGAGACAGTTTACTGGCCATGGATTCCAGATATCGATTATATTGGCCGAGCCGTTCGAGAATGTCGGACACGCTGCGGCTAAGATCACCGAGTTCGTCGCCAGCTTTGGAGCCCGCTATTTTTCCGCGGACAC
>QILK01000033.1 GCA_003233345.1 Gammaproteobacteria bacterium
TTTGTAAACGGATCTTTGAGCGTTTAATCTTTTTGCCTGAATACCAAGACCCTTCAAGCTGTCTCATTTCACGCCGAAGAACGATATCACTGGTACGCAAGTTACCGACCATGATAATACGTCTTACATAAACACGACGACCCGGATCAATAAAAAGAGTCAGCTTGACCGTTTTCTTCTCTTTATCTACATCGGGAACATTTTTAATACTGGCAAAGGCATAACCATCATCGCCTAAACGTTCAGAAATATTCTTAATACTCTCGGTAATTTTTTTAAGTGAATAAATAGACCCCGAGGTAACAATCACTTTTTCTTCAAGCTCTTTTGCCGATACGACCAGTTTACCAGCAAGTTTGATTTCTTGAATTCGATATAGCTCTCCCTCGGTAACATTAACGGTGATATAAATATCTTTTTTATTCGGGGAAATAGAAACCTGAGTTGAATTAATCTTAAAATCAAAATAACCACGGTCTTTATAAAACGACTTTAATTTTTCCAGATCACCCGCAAGTTTTTGCTTCGAATATTGATCATTTTTTGAATAAAATGTGAACGCACCTGGTTTGCGGAGTTTAAATAGCTTTAATAATTTTTTATCGGCAAATTTTTCGTTGCCAACAATATTGATTTTTTGGATTTTTGATCCCCGACCTTCGGAAATATCGATCTCAACAGCCACGCGATTCCGAGACATGGGGGTCACTGTGGTTTTGATTTTAACACCGTACTTACCTTGAGCAAAATACACACGCCTTAATTCCTGCTCAATTTGATCCAGCAATGATTTATTAAAAACGCGGCCCTTCTTGAATCCGAGCTTGCCAAAGCTTTTTTCGAGTACATCCTTATCAATCGCTTTATTGCCTTCTATCTTTATTTCGGCAATCGAGGGCCTCTCAACCACGATAATAACAATAATACTGCCTTCAACATTTAGCTTAATATCTTTAAAAAAACCTGTTTTAAACAATGCTCTGATTGCCTTGGCAGATTTTTTCTCTGTAAATTCGTCACCCACTTTGACGGGTAAATAGCTAAAAACGGTTCCTGACGAGATCCGCTGTAAACCATCGACACGTATATCTTTGATTTTAAACGGCTTAAATGCCAAGCTCGGTGACATAACCCCCAAACAAAGTACAAAAAATAGACAGCGAATCATTGATTTTCCTATTATTACAGTTACTTATTATTTTGCTTTCAAGTATTCTAACAAAATCATTATAAAATGCTAAGCGTATTAAGGACAATATAAATATTACGCTAAATAAACACCGTACTGATCTATTTGAATCAGAAATAGATTTTGCGAATCGCCCTATCACATATCCGATTAAATAACCACCATTAGTAAATTTTCTCAAAAAGCTTCTAAGTAGCGATTATACCGAATATTTTTAATGTGAATCTGGTCCAGTGTATCATTTTGTTATTATTTTCAAGCTAATGGTTAAAAGCCATTACTCATTAATGCCAATTCTCTATTTACCACCATGAGGATTTTAATGGCCACTCAACTAAATTTTGTAAATCATAGTCAAAACTAACTTTACAGCTATCTTATATGGGCATAGGTTTAACTAGGGAATTTTGCTTAGATAGTTAGGTTTTGCCACCCATTTTTTAGCCTGCAGAATATCTGCTTTATAATTTTTATAGCTTTTTAATGTATAACCAAAAACTAAAACTATCATAACACAATTCATTGCAACCAGCATCAAGGGCTAGGGTGTTTGTCAGAAAAGTATTTGCTGCTAAATTGGTCTTGGAAGAAAGCTGATAATAGAAGGTAAGCCACAAGCGGATGCTGCGTTATGATTTTTGTTGACTTTTTGGATAACAAGACTCCAATCCCTTTTTTTCGCGACTGAGCCACGGTGTGGAGTGAAAAAAAGGATTGAGTCGCCGGTGGACGCGGGGATATTGCCAAGCCTTCAGAATTTATACGACAATCTAATTAGGAAAATATTCTAACAAAGTCATTATAAAACGCCAGGCTCATTAACGATAAAATAAAAAGCACACCGACATAAACACCCACTTGCCGTATTCGATCGGAAACAGGTTTTCCCTGAATCGCTTCTATGACATAAAACATAAAGTGGCCACCATCTAATACGGGGATGGGAAACAAATTAATCACCCCGAGACTAATGCTGACTAACGCAATAAATTGCAGAAAAAATACCCAACCCACACTAGCGGAGCGACCGGCAAATTCGCCAATGGTAAAAGGCCCGCTGATATTTTCAGTCGAGGCCTCCAGGGTCGCCATTTTATAAAATATTTTTACCATCAACCTTGGCAAACGCAGCATCTCGGTCATGGTTTTCGATACCGATTCACCCGCACCATAGCTGACCGTAATCCACTGTGATACGCCGATTTCGCCATAGACATGTTTTACCTTTTTTGGCGTAACCTTGATATTTATTACTTTGTTACCACGTTCAACGACCAGATTGACTTCCTTATCAGCACTGCTTTTGATCTCCTTGCGCAAATCCCGCTGCGATTTTATTTTAATACCGTTAATCACAATAATATTATCATTGGCCATTAATTTAGCTTTTTCAGCAGGCGTATTGGGAAGCACTTTATCTATTCGACCTGGTTTTGCTTCGTCCCCCAGCGAGTCAAACTGAATACCAATCTGGATAGCAGTAAGTTCTTTCTTGATTGGGGTAATATAAAGCGTTTTTTCAGTAGCGCCTCTTTTGACGACAAACGCCGTTTTCTTTTCAACATTGTTGCCTATTTCTTCTCTCATATCTCGCCAATACTTGACTGGCTTATCACCCACTTTAACAACAATATCACCCGCTTTCATTTGCCCGCTATCCGCCGGCGAACCTTTTGTCACTTCTCTTATCTGTGTCGTGGAATCTCTGCCTAATCCCAATATTCGGAAATAGTCGGCCGGTTTGAACTGGGTATTATATTTTGAAAGATCCAGACGCCGAATCTGAGTATTGCCAGCGCTATCCACGACACTGATGTCCAATGCCGCCTGATCGAGTAATGCCTCGACTAATGGGCCCTGTACCTCGGACCAGCTTTTTATCCGGATACCGTCAACCGCCGTGATCTTATCACCGGGTTTAAATTGTGCCTGACTGGCAAACGAACCTTGCTTAACCGCCGATATATGCGGTTCCCGCCCAGGCTTTTCGACAATAAAGAAAACCCAAAGCACAACAATTGCTAACAAAAAATTAGCCGCCGGCCCCGCCAGAACAATCGCCATACGTTTATAAACCGATTTATGCGAATACGAAAACTGTTTATCCTCTTCCTTTATTTCTTTGCCTTCCTGTTCGCCAAACATCTTGACGTAACCACCGATTGGATAGGGAGCCAACGCGTACTCGCAGCCATCCTTTTTGGAAACATAGGTCCAAAAGGGTTTGCCCATACCAATCGAAAAACGTTCGACTCTTACCCCGAATTTCCGCGCCACCCAAAAATGACCATACTCGTGTATACCAACCAGCAGCATAATCGCAACAATAAAAAAGAACAGGTTATACAAAAATTCAAACATCTAGGATTTCTCGCTTGCAATTTGTTGAATATATTCGTGGGCAACATCCCTGGCCTTGTTGTCCGCGTCAATTATTTGATCCACTGTATCCACAGTATTTATACTTAAATTGTCCTGAACATACGCGATCGTTTGGGCAATTTGTGTAAACGCCAAGTCGCTACTTAAAAAAGCAGCCACCGCTATTTCATTAGCCGCGTTAAGCGTTACGCTGGCCGCCCCTCCCAGGCGAATCGCGTCTTGAGCCAGTTTGAGACAGGGAAAACGCTGGTAATCGGGCGCTTCAAAATCCAACCGGGCTTGTACAATCATATCCAAATCGGCAACACCTGACTCGATCCTTTCTGGCCAGGCCAATGCGTGTGCAATGGGCGTACGCATATCTGGATTACCTAACTGAGCAACAACCGAGCCATCTATGTATTGAGCCATCGAGTGAATAATACTTTGCGGATGTATCACGATGTCGATCAAACGCGGGTCCAGCGAAAAAAGGTAGCAAGCCTCAATTAGTTCAAGCCCCTTGTTCATCATTGTAGCTGAGTCTACTGAGATTTTTTTGCCCATATTCCAATTCGGGTGAGCGCAGGCCTGCTCGGGGGTAACCGTTTTCAAACTGGATAAACTTGCCAGTCTAAAGGGACCACCGGAGCCGGTTAAAATAATTTTTTTAATACCCGAATTCTCCGGGTCAGAAAAATAGGTTCGTGGCAAACATTGAAATATCGCGTTGTGTTCACTATCAATTGGGAGCAATTCAGCGTTGTTTTCCATCACTGTCCGCATAAATAGATCACCGGACATAACCAGTGCTTCTTTATTCGCTAACAAAACACGCTTTCCAGATTGCGCCGCAGCCAGCGTGGGCAGCAATCCTGCGGCACCAACAATTGCGGCCATAACATAATCTACTGCATCATCGGACGCAACCTGTGCCAGCGCCTTAGCCCCTGACAGTATTTTGGTATTAACGCGTGCGCCTTTTAAGCTTGCTCTCAGTAGCGCTGCCACTTGCTCATCCTGAACTACCGCATAAAGCGGATGATGCTGCAAAATCTGTTTTTCCAACCGGGCAATGGATTGGTTTGCCGTTAAGGCAAAAACCTTAAATCGATCCGGGCTGCGGCTAATAACATCCAGCGTACTAACGCCAACCGAGCCTGTTGCACCGAGTACCGTGACCTGTTTCATGTATCCTCTGAGTTACTGACTGGACGGAACCAGTTGCAGCAATAAGATACCGGCAACAAAAATGGGCGCGGCTGAGGTCAAACTGTCTATTCGGTCAAGAATACCACCATGCCCCGGGAGTATATTACCGCTGTCTTTAAAACCGCTATGACGCTTCATCATGCTTTCAAACAAATCGCCGAGTATCGACACCGGAATAATCATGATACTCAATAACACAAACGCCAGCTTGTTAGCAGGATTGATCTCTAACCAATAGGTGCCAGCAACAGCATATATACTGCCCATAATCAATGCACCAGCAACCCCTTCCCAGCTTTTACCCGGACTCACTTTTGGCGCCAGTTTTGTGTTACCCCAAGCTTTGCCAGCAAAGTATGCACCACTGTCAGCAACCCATATCAATACCAGTAAATAGATAAACCAGGAGTAACCCACTTTATGTAAAATCACCAAAGCGACCCATGTGGGTACCAATACCAGTAACCCAGTTGCACATTTGATGAATATGTTGCCTAAGGTCACCTTTTCACCCAGCGGAAACCGCATGATCCAAAAAATTGCCAGCAACCAAAACCCCGCGCTTATGATAAACATGTTTAATGGCCAATCGGGCTGATCAACATAGTACCAACAGGCCCAGAAGACAAATGCCAGCAACATACAGTAAGATACACGTGCAAGGATATTTTTCTGCAAACCCACAAGCCGGGTCCACTCCCAGCCACCGATTAAAACGGTAACACCCAGTATGACGGCGATATATCCAGATTGCAGAAAAATAATCGCTGCGATAAAAACAGGGGCTATTATCAACGCGGTAATGAGACGATGCTTAAACATTCTGTGTGTTTTCCTCTAGCTGATCATCGGTTTTTCCAAACCGTCTATCGCGCGAGGCAAACTCCTGTAGTGCCTTGTTAAATTCAATTTCATCAAAATCCGGCCATAAAGTATCGGTAAAATAACATTCAGTATACGCGATCTGCCATAATAAAAAGTTACTAATTCGTTTTTCGCCACTGGTCCTGATAAATAAATCCGGCGCAGGCAAATCAGACAGACACATTTTACTGGCCATTAATTGATGGTCAATTTCACCGCTGGTCAAGCGTCCGTTTTCGATTTCGCGAGCAATTTTTTTCACCGCTTCGACGATATCCCAGCGCCCGCCATAATTGACCGCAATCGACAACACCAAGCCGCTATTATCGCGAGTCAGATTTTGTGCTTTCTCAATTTCCAGCTGAAGCTTTGACGGAAACGCCGATATTTCGCCGATAAACCGCACTTGAACCTTATTTTTGTTTAATTTGGATACTTCACGCTTAAGACTAAACAGAAACAGTTCCATTAGCAAACTAACTTCGTTTTTAGGTCGCTGCCAGTTTTCACTGCTGAACGCGAAGATAGTCAACGCTTTAATATTGTTTTTGACACAGTTTTCCACCAGTGTCCGGGTCGCTTCAACCCCGGCCTTATGCCCTGCATTACGTGATAAACCACGCTGCTTGGCCCAACGACCATTTCCGTCCATAACAACAACAATATGATTGGGAACTGAAGACATTTACACGGGGATGGCGATTACAAAAATGAGTTTTGCTGACAAAATCTTATACTTCCATCAGCTCAACTTCTTTGTCTTTTAATACTTTATCAACATCGGCGATAAACTTGTCAGTGATTTTCTGTATGTCATCTTGTGCCCGATGTTCGTCGTCTTCGGATATTTCTTTTTCTTTAAGCAGGTCTTTAAAATCACTGTTGGCATCGCGACGAATATTACGAATGGCAACACGCCCATTCTCGGCCTCGTGGCGCACCACTTTAACCAGGTCTTTACGGCGTTCTTCGGTAAGCGGTGGCATCGGTACACGAATGACCGTTCCGGCAGAGGCTGGATTCAAGCCCAGATTCGAGGTCAATATCGCTTTCTCAATCACCGCGACCATCGGTTTTTCCCAGGGGGTGATATTGAGCGTTCTGGAATCTTCAACCGTGACATTGGCGACCTGCTTTAACGGCGTATTCGTCCCATAATAATCTACCATGATATGATCCAGCAGACTGGTATGCGCACGTCCGGTACGAATTTTACTCATCTCCTGTTTTAACGCGCTAACCGATTTCGCCATTCGCGATTGCGCATCTTTCTTAATTTCATCGATCATTTATTTGCCTCACCTACTGCTCACAAAAAGCTTATTGTACGATGGTGCCTATGGATGTGTCACCCTGTACGATCTTTAGAAGGTCGCCAGAATTAAAAATATTCATGACCCGCAATGGCATTTTATTATCCCGGCACAAGACGGTTGCTGTGGTATCCATGACCTTGAGTTGCTGGCTAATAACATCATCGTAACTCAATTGCGCGTAACGCTGTGCGTCAGGGACCAATACCGGATCATCAGAATAAACGCCGTCTACCTTAGTCGCTTTAATCATCATATCCGCGTTAATCTCTATCGCTCTCAAGCTGGCGGCCGAATCGGTGGTAAAATAGGGATTACCGGTTCCCGCAGCAAAGATAACGATATGTCCCTGCTCCAAATTTCGTAACGCCTCTCGACGTGTGTACTGGTCGCAAACCTGATTCATTGCCAGTGCTGACATAACCACTGCGCGTGTATTTAGACGCTGAAAAGCATCCTGCATCGCCAGCGAATTCATGACCGTTGCCAGCATTCCCATATGATCGCCAGTCACCCGGTTAATGCCAGATTGCACCAGCCCCGCGCCGCGAAATATATTGCCGCCGCCGATCACCAGTCCAACTTGCACACCCGTTTCTGTGATCACCTTGATCTCTTCAGCAAACTGTTTAATCAAAACCGGATCGATACCAAATGGCTCGCTTCCCATCAGTGCTTCACCACTTAATTTCAGCAATATCCGCTTTATCTTGGTCGATTTCTGGGTCGATTCCTGGATCGATTTTGCCATTGACTGAATATTTCCTTTATTTCTCGGTCTGATCACGGGTGACTAATGCTGGCAAGTCTATTCCTGAATTTGGGCCATGACTTCTTCAGCAAAGTTCTCTGATTTTTTCTCGATACCTTCACCGACTTCCAGACGCAGAAAACTCAACACTTCAGCATTTTTAGCTTTTAATAATGCGCTTATTTTTTGATCAGGGTCTTTAACAAAAGGCTGGCCTACGAGCGTATTTTCAGCCATAAACTTATTTAATTTACCAACCACCATTTTTTCTGCGATATCATCCGGCTTTCCGCTTTCCTTGGCTTGCGCTAGAAAAATCGCTTTCTCTTTGGCCACGAGTTCTGCGGGTAACTGCTCAGCACTAACACAAACGGGTGCCGTTGCCGCGATATGCATTGCCAGATCCTTACCCAGTTGCTCATCACCGCCTTTAAAATCGACAATAACGCAAATACGGGCACCATGCTGGTATACGCCAAAACTGTTTTCAGTTTGCAATCGATTAAACCGGCGCACTTGAATATTTTCTCCGATCTTACCGATCATGGCTTCACGCACGTCGTTGATAGACGTTGAATCGTCTGCGGAAATACTAATACTTCCTAACGCATCGACACTTTGTGGGTCTTCATCTAATACTCTCTGACACACCTTTGCGGAAAAAGCAGTAAAGTTATCGTCACCAGCAACAAAATCCGTCTCGCAATTTACTTCGACTAGCGCAGCCGACTTGCCATCATCAGCAAGCTTATAAACAACGCGCCCCTCAGCGGCGATCCGGCTAGCTTTTTTATCTGCTTTTGCTGCCCCGGCTTTACGTAAATTTTCGATAGCGCGTTCGATATCACCATCGGTTTCAACCAACGCCTTTTTACACTCCATCATACCCGCGCCAGTACGATCGCGGAGTTCTTTAACTAATGCTGCTGTCACTGCCATGGTATAACCTCTGTTATAAGTTTCAGGCTTACTCTTTTTTGTCTTTATCTGATGGCGCTGCATCTGACAGTGTTGCATCTGACAGTGTTGCATCTGATGGTGTTGCATCTGATGGCGCTGCTTTTGCTTCTGATTTCGCCTGTGTATCAGACTCAGCCTCGGCGGATGATTTAGCCGTTGCTTTTTTCGCAACTTTCTTTTTAGCGGCAGCTTTTTTTGCTACTTTCTTCTTGCCTTTACCGCCCTTCTCACCCCCTTGCTCAACATATTCATCTTCACCTGGCGCCACCGACTGGGCAGATGTTTTACCGTCGATAATAGCGTCTGCCATACCCGTCATATAGAGTTGTACAGCGCGGATGGCATCATCATTACCGGGGATAATATAATCGACGTCTTTCGGGTTATTATTGGTATCAACAATAGCAACAACCGGGATATTCAGTTTTTTAGCTTCGCTAACTGCAATTTTTTCATAGGCAACATCAATCACAAACAAGGCATCTGGCAGCCCACCCATGTCCTTGATTCCACCAAGACTGCGCTCCAGTTTTTCCAATTCCCGTGACAGTACCAACAGTTCTTTTTTATTGAGATGATCTGAACCATCAGCGCCATTTAACATCGCATCTAGTTCTTTAAGGCGCTTGATGGATTGCTTGACTGTCTTATAGTTAGTCAGCATCCCCCCCAGCCAACGATGATTGACAAAAGGCATATCGCAACGCAGCGCTTGTTCTTTTATCGTATCACGTGATGATCGCTTGGTTCCGACGAACAGAACTGAACCATGACGGGCAGCAATGCCACCAATAAAATTTATCGCGTCATGAAACATGGGTAACGTTTTTTCCAAATTAATAATATGGATATTACTACGTTCGCCGAAAATATAAGAACCCATTTGTGGGTTCCAATAACGGGTTTGATGCCCGAAATGCACGCCAGCTTCTAACATCTGGCGCATAGTGACTTTAGCCATTGAGTGTTTACTCCAATTTATTGGGGTTAATCAAATATTTATCCCATGTCACGACCCCGTTAAATATAAATTAACAAGGCACCCCGCAGCATGTGTCGATAAATACACGGATTTAGTTGGCGCATCTTATATCATATTCAACCGCCAACAACAATAATAATTTGAATTATCACCAATTTTGCGCTGATTTCCACTCCAATTGCGGTTTTTTTGTGTATTTGCCTGCACACAGCTAATTTTCATGAAAATTACTTGGCTTATTCCAGATAGCCATTATATCGCTTATAATCACCTAAGACTAATCAGCAAGGTGACATCTGTGGATCAAGGAATTAAACAACCCATGTCTGTTTCAATAAAAACAGCAGAAGAGATTGATAAAATGCGTATCGCCGGCAAGCTTGCCGCTGATGTGTTGGTGATGATCGGCCCACATGTAGAGCCCGGAATTACCACCAATGAGTTAAATGCTATTTGTCACGACTATATAATTAACACCCAAAAAGCGATACCGGCACCCTTAAATTATCGTGGTTTCCCCAAATCCATTTGCACATCGGTAAACCACCAAGTCTGCCATGGTATTCCCGGCGATAAAAAACTGAAAAACCAGGATGTTATCAATATTGATATTACCGTTATCAAAGACGGCTTTCACGGCGATACCAGCCAGATGTTCTTTGTCGGGCAGGCTTCAACGCTGGCAACCAGACTCACCCGTATTACCCATGAATGCTTGTGGCTGGGCATCGAAAAGGTTAAACCCGGTGCCCGTCTCGGTGATATCGGTCAGGTTATCCAGCGCCATGCCGAAAAAAACCATTACTCTGTGGTACAGGAATTTTGCGGGCATGGTATCGGCCGCAAGTTCCATGAAGACCCTCAGGTGCTTCATTACGGAAAATCAGGAACAGGTATCACCCTCGAAGAAGGATTAACCTTTACCATCGAACCGATGATCAATGCCGGTAAACGTAATATTAAAATCCTTAAAGACGGTTGGACAGTTGTTACCAAGGATAAAGCCCTTTCTGCGCAATTTGAACATACCATTCTGGTTGTCGACGGCGGTTATGAAGTACTCACCTTACGACCCGGAGAATTACCAGTACTGCCGAAATAGCAACTACTGTCATTATTAATGTCTGAACATTGCCGCCACTTTCTTTTTGATGTCAATAAATTTGACTTGTCACTTCTAGAAGCTGATACCCATCAAACAAAACTGAAAGTATTTAAAGAGCAAGTTAATCAACTCAATGAATCGTTGTTTAAATGGTTTAAAAAAGGCTCGCCCATCGAAGATCTGGTTTCCGGGCGTGCCTTTGTTATTGATGAGATACTGTTGCGCGTCTGGTCAATCTTTGTTGACCCGGCCGATACCACCATTACGCTGGTCGCTGTTGGCGGATATGGCCGTGGTGAGCTACATCCGCATTCTGATATTGATTTAATGATTTTACTGAAGAAAAATCCCACTGAAGAATATAAAGTCGCCATTCAAAAATTTTTTACCTTTTTGTGGGATATGAAACTGGTGGTCGGGCACAGCGTGCGTACCATTCCCGATTGCAAAAAAGAAGCCCGAAAAGACATCACGGTCACCACCAATATGATGGAAGCACGCTTGCTGGTTGGTAGCGATGAATTATTTTCAACCATGAAAGCGGTCACCAGCCCAGGAAAAATATGGCCTAGCGAAAAGTTTTTCTCGGCAAAGTGGGAGGAACAAGTTCGTCGCCATAAAAAATACCACGATACAGCCTACAACCTGGAACCCAATATCAAGGAAGGCCCGGGGGGACTTCGTGATATCCAAATGATTGGGTGGGTTGCTAAAAGACATTTTGATGCCGAAACACTGCATAACCTTGTTGACTATCATTTTTTAAACAACAAAGAACTGGCAGAGTTGATCGAAGGTCAGACCTTTTTGTGGCGCATTCGTTTTGCACTGCATATGATTACCGGTCGCAGCGAAGACCGGCTGTTGTTCGACTATCAAAAAGAACTGGCAAGACTGTTTGGCTATGAGGACACCCATATTATTGCCGTCGAACAGTTTATGCAGAAATATTATAAAACGGTAATGAATCTGGAACGGTTAAACGAAATGTTATTGCAACTGTTCCAGGAAGTTATTCTCTATGCGCATAAGTCAAAAAAAACCAAGCCCATTAATAATTTTTTTCAATCTAACTTAGGTTTTCTCGAAGTCAATCGTGATACGGTGTTTCAGGAACGCCCCACCGCTATTTTGGAAGTATTTCTATTACTACAAACACATCCAAAGCTAACCGGTGTACGCGCCTCAACCATTCGCTTAATTCGTGAAAGTCTTTATTTGATCGATGACAAATTCCGACAAGATGCGCAAGCAAAAAAAATCTTTATCGATATCATCAAGCAGCCGCATGGACTAACACATGAATTAAGGCGCATGAATCGCTATGGCGTGCTCGCGGCCTATCTACCGGTTTTTGCCAATATAGTTGGCCGCATGCAATACGATATGTTTCATGCTTATACCGTGGATGAGCATACGCTATTTGTTGTGCGTAACCTGAGACGGTTTACCGTTCCGGAATTCGCCAATGAATTCCCATTTTGCAGCGAGTTGATCAGCAATATTCCCAAACCGGAAGTACTTTATATTAGCGGTCTATATCATGATATTGCCAAGGGCCGACAGGGAAACCATTCGACCCTGGGGGCGATTGACGTGCGTGCATTTTGTCTCGATCACAAGCTTTCAGCAGACGATGCAGATATCGCTGCCTGGCTAGTCGAAAACCATTTATTAATGTCGTCTACCGCTCAGCGCAAGGACATCAGCGACCCGAAAGTTATTAATAAATTCGCCAGTGCAGTCAAAGACAAAACATCACTGGATTACCTGTATTTACTCACCGTTGCTGACATCCGGGCAACGAACCCAACGTTATGGAATACCTGGAAAGACTCCTTGTTAATGGAACTTTACAGGGCGACTAAAACCGCGCTGCTACGGGGACTTGATCAACCGTTAGCACAGCAGGAAAGGATTAGCTCGGTGCAGCAATCAGCACGTGAACTGTTGCTGCAAAGTAAACTTAGCAACGAGCAGATCGATAGCGTCTGGAAAGACTTTAATAAAAATTATTTTTTAAGATACCACCCACAAGAAGTATCCTGGCACACGCAGGAAATATTGCAAACAGATAAAGACTCACTGCCCATTGTAAAAACCAGGAATACCGCACTACGCGGCAGTACCAGTATTTTTATTTATACCGCCGACAAAGACTATTTGTTTGCGACGACCACTGCCGTGCTGGAACAACTCAATCTTAATATTCAGGACGCGCGTATTACTACCGCTAAAAATGGATTTGCGCTCAATACCTATTTGGTACTCGATCACCTGGGTAAAAGCGTACAAGACGAAACACAACTTAGGCATATTGTCCGCGTGCTAAAAGAAGGTTTAGTTGACGACAAGATATCGACGCGGAATCCAATAAGCCGTCTCCCTGTAAGACAGCATGAATTTATGCAACGCCCCACTAAAATCACCATTGAACAGGATACCGATAGCGAATGCACGCTACTCATGCTGCGCACAATGGATAGACGCGGATTGTTGGCACGTGTCGGCCAGGCGTTCAAAAAATGTAAAATCAAACTACTCAATGCCCGAATCGCCACTTTTGGCGAGATGGCCGAAGATACTTTTATTATTACCAATAATAACAACGAACCCCTAAGCCAACAGCAAGAACAGGACAATCTAGTGCGCACGCTTCATCAATTGCTTGGCTAATAACAATAGACAGATCAAGCCCTGGATTGGAGGAAAAAACATGAAACATTCAGGTATCGGTGTTAACCTTTTATCCTAATAATCGTTGCTCCTAGCGAATAACTTATGGAAACAGATATTGGAGTTCAAACCATGCAATGTTTAGTATAGATAAAGTAAATAAAGTTGACTTTACATCTGAAATAATCCCTTTAAAAAATGATTACGAGGGAGAAGTTTCTGCTGCAGTTGAATATTCTATTTTGCCAGAAGCCGATACCGCAGTGTTGTATATTCATGGTTATATGGATTATTTTTTTCAACACCACCTTGCAGCCTTTTTTATTGATCGAGAAATCAGTTTTTATGCAATCGAATTAAGAAAATACGGTTCTTCTATAAAAAAACACCAGCACGAAAATTATTTAAAAAACATAACTGAATACGATGAGGAAATGTCTATAGTACTTAATAAAATTAAAAAAGACGGCCACTCTAAAATCATTTTAAACGGACATTCTACCGGTGGTTTAACAGCAACACACTATGCATTACATGGCGAATATAAACACTTAGTTTCAGGTGTAATTTTAAACAGCCCTTTTTTAGAATTTAACATTCCTAAAGTTATTAAATTTATTTTACCGATTGTTACTCCTTTAGCCCATTTATTCCCCTATTTTAAATTCACCAAATTGCCATCAGTTTACACAGAAAGCCTACACCAAAATCATAAAGGCAGATGGAACTTTAATCTTAAATATAAGCCCATTCCTTCTTTTACCACTTATTTAGGTTGGCTTAGAGCCATATTAAAGGCACAAAAAAAAATCCAAAAACAAAAAATAGAAACCATGCCCTGTATTATTTTTCATTCTGATAAATCCTGCTTTGGAACCACATGGAATAATCTTATGTTTAGCTCAGACGCAGTGCTCAATGTTGATGATATCGCTTTCTTTGGTAGAAAAATATATCCCAATGCTGACATTATTGAAATTAAAAATGCCGTGCATGATATCGTTTTATCCTCCGATGAAGTTATCGACGTTTATTTTACGAAAATATCGGCGTGGTTAAAAAAATATTGTTTTTAGATTTTAGCATTATTTTCAGAATCAATAGATTCGTCGAAATTGGGTTACTTTACCGCTTGCGTACTAACTATCTTAATTGATAACGTCGCCAAGCCTGCGCCAAAATCAATTGCTGGGCCGTTACTCCGAACCACCAGACCAAGAGTAACGCCTTTGTTATTTTTAACATTAACAAAGTTGTTTAGATTGAATAACGGCAGGATAGTTTAAAAACTTGTCACTACCCGCTAATCCTACTTTAACGATTTTAGCTGGCCTCGTTGCAATATGTTATATAAAGCTAAGTAATAGTTAATTTTAGCTAGTAATAATATAATCATTTAACATTAACCCGAGTTTTATTATTTACTAGTTTTTTTTAATTCACAGAGTTAAGATTCCTGGTGGGAAATCATTAATCCATACACTATTATAGAGTAAATTCATAAGGCCTTTATAAAACAATATAACAAGGATATACCGAATGCGTTACCTTAGATCTGGCGTTTACCTGATAGTTGTTGTAACGACAATACTGCTGGCAACGGCTTGTAATTACTTACCTAGAAACCAGGTGCCGTTGACAAGTACTTATCAGGCGGTGATCCCCGGTATGGAAAACATGCGTTACTGGTCTGGAAAATCTAACAAAGACTTTGTTCAGGATTTGGTGCTTTCATTTAATTCAGGTTCAATACAAGATCAAAGAAAAAAAATAGATGTGTTGGCACTATCGGGGGGTGGTCACAATGGCGCATTTGGTGCCGGGGTTCTGGCTAGCTGGTCCAAGACGGGTCGGCGCCCGACTTTCAAGGTAGTCACTGGGATTAGTGCGGGAGCGATCATTGGACCATTTGCATTTTTGGGAAAAGACTATGATGTAAATTTAAAAAAGTTTATGGCCTCAGTTTCTCCTAAAAGCGTTTACAAATTACGTGTTTTCAGTTTTTTGTGGAAGGATTCTATTTCCGATTCGGCACCTTTATACAAACTAATCAAACGTTCGCTAACGCGAGAAATTATCGATAAAATTGCGGAGGAACATCGTAAAGGCAGGCGTCTGTATATCGGCACTGCCAATCTTGATGCAGATCAACTGGTGGTCTGGAATATGGGTGCTATCGCAAACAGTAATCATCCTGGATCCCATCGTTTATTTCGACGAATTATTCTCGCATCTGCCTCAATCCCAGCGGCTTTTCCGCCTGTCATGATTCGCGTAAAAATTGGCGATAATTTTTATGATGAGATGCATGTCGATGGTGGTATTAAAGAACAATTATTTGTATTAGCCACAACCCGGGATCTGGTGGCACTACAAAAACATATTAACCTAAAAGGTAACATTAAAGGCCATCGAAAAATCAAGGTGCATGTTATTCGTAACGGTACATTCAGACCCTCCCCCGCTATCACTAAACGCCGTTCTTTACACATCACATGGCGCTCCTTGCAGCTATTGATCAAGTCTCAGGCATTGGCTGATCTGACCAGGATTTATTTGCTTTGCAAGGAAAATAACGTTGAGTTTCAGTGGATAGGCATTCCAAAAGACTATGCACCCTCATCCAAAACTGAATTTGACAGAAAAGAAATGACTAAACTTTTTGAAACAGGTTACCAAGTTGGAATGCAACAAAATTCATGGAAAAAATCACCACCAGGTTTTAACTAGTACAAGATTCAAAGCATTTCAAACGAACATAATTCTTCTTCAGACAGATCAATCCATACTACTATTTTGCATTTTAGGGGCCTGCCCTGCCCAAGCATAAACCAGCGCGGATATAAAAATAAACAAGCCACCAATCCAGCCCAGCACTGACAAGCGTTCATTTGTTAACAGATACGCTGAGATGACGGCCACTAAAACTTCAAACAATAACAAAATAGCCGATTGATAAATCGGCAATCTTGATACTCCGTATTGCACGGCCAGTGTCATCAATAATACACCCAATAAACCTAACGCAATACAGGCGAACCACGCGCCAGGTTCCGCAACAGGAATAGCTGGAGCATAGATGACAATGCCGATGATGACCAGTAAACTGACGCCCAGCCAATTAACAAATGCCTTTGTTTGCACACTGATACGCGGCACCCCTCTGACTAAGACATTGGCAATAGAGAAGGTCAACCCGGAAGACAATGCCAGCCAATCGATAGCATCCCGAGGCCAAAAATCTTTTTTTTGTGGGTCCCATAACATAAATACCGCACCGGTTAACGCCAATACGCTAACCAATATTGCCTTCCGGTCTGGCTTTTCCTTAAGAAAAATAATGCCTAATAATATAGACCACACAACGGATAGATAGAATAGCAATACCACTCTGGCAACATCTTTTTCTGTAACCGCCACGATAAAACTTAAATTACACCAACCCGATGCCAGGGCAATAGCGAATAAGCGACCTGGCGCCCAGGTGATTTCATGCCAGCGTCCACGCATCAGCAGCAAACCGACAGCCAATGAAACCAAATAAGCAACTAGTGTTATCCACAATCGATCAATGCCATTGGCTTCTATAAGTCTTAGTGGCCACCAGAACAGGCCCCACATGGTGGCCGCGAACAAAAGACTAAAAACAGGTAACCTGTTGTTGAAACGGTTGGAACCCATATACTATTACCCTATACTACGATACACATGAATACTGACCTGAGTAAACTTCAGCCTTACCCGTTTGAGAAGTTACGCCAATTAAACGCCAGAGTAAGCCCACCGTCAACGCTAAGCCCTATTGCCCTGTCGATCGGTGAACCTACACATGCGACGCCGGCCTTTATCGGCGCAACATTATCCGAGCATCTTGATGAACTAGCCCACTACCCACTGACGGCGGGCACCGGGCGTTTGCGTAATGCAATCGCTGACTGGCTTTATAAACGGTTTAACTTGTCCGCCGCTAACCTTAGCGCAGAAACAAACATATTGCCCGTCAATGGCACCCGCGAAGCGCTGTTTGCGTTGGCACAATGCGTGGTTGACAAGCACGATAATAGTTTGCTCATGATGCCAAATCCGTTCTACCAAATTTATGAAGGCGCAGCCCTGCTAGCCGGGGCTGAACCCTATTACATGAATTGCAATGCCCGTCATGGTTTTCTACCCGATTTCGACGCCGTCAGCACCGATGACTGGAACCGCTGCGCCCTACTCTATATTTGCTCGCCCGGCAATCCAACAGGCGCAGTTATGGATACAGCGTTACTAAAAAAAATTATCGGACTCGCAGACAAACATGATTTTATCATCGCAGCAGATGAATGTTATTCTGAAATTTATAATAACACCGATAAACCACCGCCAGGGTTGTTGCAAGCCGCCGAAGAAATGGGTAAACATGACTATGAACGTTGTATTGTTTTTCATAGTCTATCAAAACGATCCAACGCACCTGGGTTACGTTCTGGCTTTGTCGCCGGTGACGCCAAGCTAATCAAAAAATTTCGACTCTATAGGACTTATCACGGCTGTGCAATGCCGGTGCATACACAGTTTGCCAGCGCCAAAGCTTGGGAAGACGAAGGCCATGTCATTGATAATCGCTCTAAGTACCAACAGAAATTTACCGCTGTCAGGGAAATTCTCGCACCCGTACTCGATATCCGTTATCCAGATGCCGGGTTTTATTTTTGGATGCCTACCCCTATCGATGACCAGCAATTTTGTCATAAATTATACCATCAACAAAATGTCACACTACTACCCGGTAGTTTTTTATCCAGAGCGACACCGTCCGGAGATCCAGGCAAAAATTACGTCAGGATAGCGCTGACCGCTTCTGAGGCCGATTGTACCGAGGCCGCAGATCGTATAAAAAACTACGTAAATACAATTAATTAGAATTATAACTGTAAGTAATAGATGATAATTCATACGTAAATACAATTAATTAGAATTATAACTGTAAGTAATAGATGATAATTCACTGGCACAAAAAGTTTAAATAATTTTGCCCGATTTATGGCCACTAGGTTAATCGCAGTTATAATTAACATTCATTATTTGATTTATCTGGATTAAACCTGTTTAATCCTTTATCTAGATTAATTCACATACGACTAGAAATTGACAGAGGCTTATACGAATGAAAAAACTGATGATTACTGCGCTCTTAATCGCTGCGATAGGTGCAGGCACACTATATTATATCAAACAAGACAATCCGGCCGGAACGACAACCAGTACTGAATCTGGTACCACAGACACGTCGTCAACGACCACCGCAGACGCAGGATCTTCAGATAAAGCTAAAGGCGTCATCAATATGATGTTTGGGCCAGCTGCGGGAATGATGAAGTATAAGAGTGCAACTACCGGAGCGGATAATTCCACCATCGTAAAAGGCATCGAATTTAATCTTCCGACCAGCCCAAAACCGATAAAAGTCGACGAGATGGTTGTCAGCAAGTTTGATACCGAGAACAAACCACCGCTATTTTACAAAATCAAAATCTCAGGCTTGCATATGGATCAAAGCACTGTGCCTAGCCCGCAAATGGCGATTGTACTGGGGACGCTGCAAATGTCTGAATTGGTCATGGATCTGGAAGTCGATGCAACGATGGATCCTGCCGCTAAGACTCAAACCGGTTTTATTGAGTTTACCGTACGCAAGATTGGCAAGATTAGAGTGGACATGAATTTAACTGACTTTGACATGGAAGCCATGAAAAAAATGAATCAGGGCCAGACACCTCCTAACCCGATGGCATTGATGGGTTTGTTTAAGGTTCGCAAGTTTAAAGTCAAGTACACCAATCTTGGCCTCAAAGACAAGCTTAAGGCTCAACTACCTCCGGAAATGATCAAGACAGCAAAAACCACATTAAAAGCACAAATTGATCAATCTAAACATCCGGTACAAAAACTGGTTCTCGAAGCTGCAAGCGATTTTCTCGACAAGCAAAACGGCTTTGAGCTTTCCATTGAACCCAGCGAACCTATCAGTTTAATGGCGTTTCAAACGATTGCACCAGACAAGGCTATTTCAACACTAAATTTCAAAGTAGACGTTAATTAATCCAGCGCTAGACTGCGCCATATTTTGATATGGCGCAGTCTTTTTTCTGTTAACGCTTGGCCCACATAGTTCACACCCATCCAAAATTCTATCAAGTTTATCTACCCAGCGACTAGCCAGCAGCTTTTGAAATATACGGGCTAGCCAACCACCGATTTCTCCAATACAATTCGTTTTCAACTATTCATCCTGATCACTCAAAAAATCAAGAGTTTGCTCAGGTCAAAATTATTAACAAAGGTAGAGAAGTATGAACGATATTCAACCCGTCATTGAACAGGCATTTGAAAAACGCACCGAAATTACCCCAAGAAGCGTTGATACACATGTAAAAGAAGCTGTTGCTGAAGCCATTAAACTGCTCGACAGCGGGCAGGCACGGGTGGCTGAAAAAATTGACGGCAAATGGCAGGTGAATGAATGGCTGAAAAAAGCGGTATTGCTCTACTTTTGTATACAGGATAATGCCTCCGTCAAGGGTGGTTTCACTAACTATTATGACAAGGTGCCTTCAAAATTTGCCGATTCTAATTCACGCGCATTTCGCGAAGGCGGTGTACGTGTCGTGCCCCCAGCCAGCGCCCGATTAGGTTCCTATATCGCATCTGGCGTTGTCTTGATGCCATCCTATGTGAATATTGGCGCCTATGTTGATTCCGGCACAATGGTGGATACCTGGGCCACTGTCGGTTCCTGTGCGCAAATTGGTAAAAATGTTCACCTATCGGGTGGCGTGGGTATTGGTGGTGTACTTGAGCCGCTACAAGCCAGCCCCACCATCATTGAGGATAACTGTTTTATTGGCGCGCGATCCGAAGTGGTCGAAGGCGTGATTGTCGAAGAAGGTGCCGTGATCTCCATGGGCGTTTATATTGGTCAAAGCACCAAAATATACAACCGTGAAACCGACGAAGTCACCTTTGGACGGGTGCCAGCCGGGTCGGTCGTTGTCTCAGGCAACCTGCCCGCCTCTTCCGGTAAAGCCAGCTTATATTGCGCCGTCATCGTAAAACAAGTCGATGCCAAAACCCGTTCCAAAGTGGGTATTAACCAACTACTTCGTGACATATAGCATGACTTCGCCAACCCTTGAATTGGCAAAGGAACTGATTTCCCGCGTTTCAGTCACACCTGACGACGCCGGTTGTCAGGAAGTTATGATTGAACGTTTGCAGAAGTTAGGCTTCAAAATTAAGCGTTTACGGTTTGGTGATGTTGATAATTTCTGGGCGCGTCTGGGTGACCAGAAGCCATTGTTCGCCTTTGCCGGTCATACCGATGTGGTTCCTACCGGGCCGGTGAAACAATGGAAATTTGATCCGTTCACCCCAACAATTCACGAGCAAATGTTATATGGCCGTGGTGCGGCAGATATGAAAAGCAGCCTGGCGGCGATCATTGTCGCCATTGAAAATTATTTAAGCAAAAACACCCCAAACGGCTCAATAGCACTGCTCATTACCAGTGATGAAGAAGGACCGAGTATCAATGGCACCGTCAAAGTCATCGAATGGCTAGAACAGCAAAATGAAAAAATCGATATGTGCCTGGTTGGTGAACCGTCGAGCAGCGCTAAACTTGGCGACGTTGTTAAAAATGGTCGACGCGGCTCACTCGGAGCACGATTAAAAATATTGGGACAACAAGGCCATGTTGCCTATCCGCAACTGGCTAAAAACCCGATCCATTCAGCAGCGCAAGCGATCGCTGCTTTATGTGCCGAATCATGGGATCAAGGCAACGAATTTTTTCCACCAACGACTTTTCAAATATCGAATATTAATTCAGGCACTGGTGCTGACAATGTCATTCCGGGAGAACTGGAAGCGGTCTTTAACTTCCGCTTTTCAACTGAATCCACGCCCGACCAACTAAAACAACGCGTGGTTGAACTGCTTGACGAACACCAGCTTGACTATGAGCTAAATTGGCGGCTGTCAGGCATGCCATTTTTGACTTCGAAAGGAAAGTTACTCGACGCAATAACAGCATCAATCAGCGACGTCTGTGGGTACGCTCCAGAAATATCGACTGCGGGCGGCACATCCGACGGTCGTTTTATCGCCCCGACAGGATCCGAGGTCGTCGAAGTAGGTCCGGTGAATGCAACGATACACAAGATCGATGAGTGTGTGAATGTCGAATCACTTGTCCCGCTAACGGATATCTACGAAGCTATTTTGACTAGAGTACTAAAAAAATAGCCCGAATTAACATCGGGCGAAATAGGCTTGGAAAAAAGGCTCTCAATTCTTGTCTTATACCAATAATCACCTTGATAGACTAGACTGATTAAGACAAGATTTGACACCCCTCTCTACATCATCGCGGTCACGACGGGTTCATAAGCTGAAAACCAGACAGAAGCAATCTTGGCCAACACAATAACGCTAGCTAATCCCATCGATACCCCGGCTAGTACAGCGGCGATACTGGAAATTGGTAATTTGCGAATAGTGTTTTTCATCATGCAACCCCTGGCTTTGTTTCGATTTAACCCCTCGGTTATTAATGAGTCGCAGCCAGCGGCGTTTTGGTTCAAACTAGATATAATAGAGCTATCTTACTGAATTCACATCCTTTATTAAATTAATTTGCGCTATAGTATAACTGTTCAATGGTACCAGTGAATTCAACCTGTGCTATTGGAATCAACTCCTTCAAACAAGAATTTTTAAGCTGCCGAAAGCAGGTATTTACATTCAAGAATAAAGGCAGAATTCTGTATAAGCTCAAACCTGGATTATCACCTATACCCGGCGACCTAACGAATAGTTTAACTAAGATAATAATAGGCGTTAAATGACTACAAAAAAATAGAAATTATGCTTCGGAAATAAAAAGTATCGATCTAGAAACACTAAAGCACTTTGTGCTTCCCTACAGTTATATACAATGGTCCCATTAATTCGCCGAGGGCCAGTTAATTTCCAATTGATTTGACAGATTATATTGGCGTATAGTGTTAGACGCTCCTGGGTAAGGGGTTTATCATACTGCAATATCACTATAACAAAATATTGTTTAAAGGAGAGTACTAATGGAAAATACAAAATCAGTTTATACGCTTGCTTTATTCTTTCTACTAAGTACAACAGCGGTTATGGCCGCTGATTTTCTAAAGGCTGATAAAATAAAAAGCCTGGTATCAGGTAAAACAATACATGCCAAACACCTTAAAAAAGGCTTTACGTTTACAGTCTTTTTTGACACTGATGGAAAAACGGCTTTTAGAAAGCAAGCGGGTAAGACGACTAAAACTACCTATAAAATTGTCGGTGATACCCATTGTATTTTCTGGAAAGGTTCAGACCGTTGTGCCAATATTATCGACAATGGCAATGGTACCTATTCACGGGTTAACATTGGTGGCAAAAAGGTTATCGATTGGACCAAGATAGAAAACGGGAAAAAACTATAGACGAATTCCCGTTAGAAACTAATAAAATTTCCTACCGGTACACCATTAGGGTGTACTGGTTTTTTCTGACGAAATTAAAATGAGAACATAAAGAATCTGGCCAATAGGGCTAGATGAAACAGGACAATTAACACAACAAAAATCTGCGACTAACTTTTAATATTTACCAAGCGTAACTCCAGACGTTTAATATCCCTGCGAATAACTTGCTTATTGAGTTCCATCCAGTACCAAATTTTCAGCATTGAGACGATTTGAAAGTTCAATATAACACCAACAATCCACCCTATTTGCATACTCACACTATCAGAATAAAAAAATTCAACGGCACAGTAGACTGCGGCCGCAAAGAATATCGGCACCAATGTCCAAACCATTATCACCATATATTTCAATCGCCCCTTAAAACTATCTGCGACCAATTCTGTTAAACTTTGTTCCTCAAACATGTCCCCGACCAGTTTTTTGTCTTCACTATTTAAAATATTTCTAATTTTATCATCTATATCACTCATGGCTATTGTCCTCTATAAGTGTGGTAAGTTTTTTCCTCGCATAATACAGTCGTGATTTGACCGTACCCACCGGAATATCCAGCAATTCAGATATTTCCTTAATCGAAAAACCCTCTAGGTAGAATAATCTAACCAGATTTGAAATTTCTGGATCCAGCGCCTGTAAAAAATTCGGTACCCCATTCACCTGTATTGATCCAGATTTAGTATTACTGATCACATCTTGCTCGCCTGTTTGATGTGTGTTTCTCCAGCGAATTTCTTTCCTTAACCAATCATTGATACGCCGTATCAATATTTGATAAGCCCATTTTGGATAACTGACCGGATCCTTAAGATTCCGGATTCCTTTAATAATAGATATAAGGCTATTCTGGGTCACTTCCATAGCAGCATCCCTATCACCTAAGTGTGAAATCGCATAGGCCATCAGCTTTACCTGCCATCGCTCAACGAGCAGTTCCAACGATTTTTTATCGCCTTGCTGACAATTAAGCACCAGCCATTCATCCAATACTTTTTCTTTTTCATTGTTCATACATTAATAAAGGTCGCATTAAGTATATAAAGGTTCACTTGAAAAAATATATTTTTCATGAGATGCCCCACAAGACGGGAAAAATCGAACATAGGGACGCCTCCCGCAAGTCAAGCACAAATGAAAACAATTATAATAAACATAGTTAGTTAGCGTTAATAGAGTTATTTCGTAACAGCTATTAAAATAAACAGCGAGACATCTTTTGTTATCACTGATAAAATTCAATTTTATAAGTAAACAACTAATTATTGCCGGTTTGGAATATCATCAATGAGCCCTGTTATTAAGTTCTATAGTGTTAGTGATGTCTATGGCGAGTTTTCGAATTTTGCCAGATTTACAATTATTATTGGTGGAAAAAAATGGCCAACTACCGAGCATTATTTTCAGGCAATGAAATTCGATTCGCGGGCTGATCAAGACGAAATTAGAAAAGCGAAAACCCCAATGCTGGCCGCAAGAAAGGGACGAGATAGAAAGAGAAAGCTTAAAAGAAGCTGGGAGTCAATAAAAGTAAATGTTATGCGGGAAGCATTATTAGCAAAATTCACCCAACATTCCGATTTACAGGACATGCTTATTGATACCGGTGACGCAAAAATAGTAGAGCACACGGAAAATGATTCGTACTGGGGTGACGGCGGAAATGGCAGTGGAAAAAATATGCTTGGTCGTCTATTAATGGAAGTGAGAACCCAGCTAAAAATATAACAAGGCACATCTAAAAAATGGTCTTCGGCACAAATCAAGATTTTAAAATATAAAACAACCGATCTGCAGAAACCGGCTAAAGGTTGATTATATAGACCTAAAATAGGCAATTTTATTCTACATGCTTAATCTTTCTGCTAGTAATTCAATTTTTTTACTGCACAATTCTGCTTGCTTAAAATCTTCAAAGATTACCATTGCTACTACAAAAAACTCTGACGACCCTTCCCGATTTTAAATCCTGGGCAACCACTTTCATCAATGAGTACTAGCACTTATGTTACTCCCTGTAACTCGGGCAAGAATACATTATGCCAAATAAAGGATTGGATATTCCTTGAATGCGGAGATTATGGCGGATATGCAGATAAATACCCAAGACTTCGTAATTATGTTCAAATTCTTAAGCGTGGTCAGATTTCTTAAAACTGTGGTTAATATATCATTAGCAACCTCTTATGACATGCGGGGAGTTTTTGTGCTATCAGGGTCAAGTCAAACAATCTTATCACGGATATAAACCGGCAGCGCCTCTTCGGGCGTTAACATCTTGCCATTGGCAAACTGTATTTTTGCCAGCAACGCAATATCGAGTGCGTTGGGGAACTTGTCCTCGAGCCACTGAAAGGCCAGTGATCCCGTTACTATTTCCGAGCGCTGTAAAAACTGCTGGTGGTAGGTGTCCCAGCCGGAACCAATACCTGTCCATTGCGCTATCGACGCTTGGGGCTCGGGTAAATCAATCGACTCAGGCGCGGACAGTTTTTCCTCTCCTATGCAACTAAGGTCATCAGCAGAAGATCCTTGAAAGCTCGCATAATAAACTTCACCCATACGTGCATCAATGGCCGACAAAACTTGGTTAGCACCCTGTAAGCGCATGGCAGTATGCGCCAAACTCGCCAGCGTGGATATTGGAATGACCGGTAAGTCGGCACCCAATGCGATCCCTTGAGTAACACTGGCACCCAGGCGTACACCGGTAAAAGCCCCCGGCCCACATCCAAACGCTATGGCATCAAGCTGTTTTAAACTAATGCCACTTTCCGCCAGTAGTGATTCAATCATGGGTAAAATAATAACGCTATGTTGTCTAGGCGCAATCTGATATTGAGAGTGAGCTTCATCATCGATTATCACCGTGGCAGAACAGGCTTCGGTACAGGTATCCAGTGCTAGCAAACGCATAAGAAGATGCTCACAATATTTTATTGGTGGCGTTAGTGATTTTCGAATCTGATTCCCTGACATCGTTTGGTATTTTATGACTAAGCGCAGTCTGTAAAAATCCGATCGCATCTTGCTCTGAACGCGTTTGCTGCATTTCCGGAAGACTGCGCAAAAACACCTTGCCATAGGGTTTACTGGTCAACCGCGGATCACAGAGCATCATCACGCCCTGATCGTCGATATCGCGGATCAATCGACCTACACCCTGTTTTAGCGCAATAACAGCATGCGGTAACTGCAATTCCATAAACGGATTGCGCCCTTCTTTTCTAACTTTGCTTATTCGCGCTTGTAACAATGGATCACTCGGGGAGGCAAAAGGCAGTTTATCGATGATGACACATGACAAAGCCTCGCCGCGAACATCGACACCTTCCCAAAAACTGTTGGTCGCTAGTAACAACGCTTCACCTGATAACCTGAACTTTTCCAGTAAATCATTTCTGGGTGCCTCGCCTTGCTTTAAGATACGCTTATGGGTCCGGTGCCGGATAATCGTCTCGGCCTCATTCAGTGCTCGATAGCTGGTAAACAGAAAAAATATTCCGCCGTTGCAAGCATTAATTATGGGTAAGGCTTTGTCGACAATCGCTTGAATATAAGGTTCTGTATTGGGCTCTGACGCGATTTCCGGTAAATAGAGTAACGCATTCTCCTGATAATTAAACGGACTTTCGAATTGCTTGCCAGCGTCGGCGTTCAACCCCAATTGCTTGGCAAAATGATCGAAGCCATTACCGATAGCCAGTGTCGCCGATGTAAACACCCAGGCGGCGTCATAATCGGCGATCATATTCTGAAATTGTTGTGAGATATCCACCGGGGTCAGATTCCAGACAAAAGCACTGGCTTGTATATCAATCCAGCACACCGTTTGTGCCTGATCATGCTCACAAATATGTTGCAAACGTTTTAATAAAACATCGGTACGACTGGCACAATGTTGTAAAGATTTGCTGTTAACCGCCGCCTCGGCAAAAAAATCGTGTAACATTTCCAGTATCTGCTGTAGAGAACCGAATGCTTTTTTAACCGAGGGTTTATTTTTTAGGGTATCCCATATTTGCTTGCCAAAATGTCGGCCCAGCGCCAAGCGGAAGTTATTAACCGCCTTGCGCGCTTGCTCGGCGAGTTTGCTAAATTCAATGCTTTTACCCTGCGCGTTGATAAACTCGACTTCCATATCGCGAATTAATTCACTCAGTTGTCGATAACTTAATGTCTCGCCAAAAAATACGGTCGCCACTTCGGGTAGCTGGTGCGCTTCGTCAATAATAAATGCCTCGGCACCCGGCAACAGTTCGCCAAAACCAATATCCCTGAGGAGCATATCGGCCATCAATAAATGATGATTAACCACGAGCACATCGGCTTTTTGCGCTTCGCGTCGGGCTTTGACCACATAACAGGAATCGTAATGACTACAATGCTGACCCGTGCAATTATCGACCGTCGATGTCACCAGCGGCCAAATTCTGGAATCTTCTGAAATCTGGTTTAGCTCGGCAATATCACCCGACAGCGTACGTCCCGCCCAGTCGACAATCTCTTCCACATCGGCAACCAAGTCACGGTGACTACCTGCCAGTTCACTTCTGGCGAGTTGCAAACGGTAAGAGCACAAGTAATTAGCGCGGCCCTTTAAAATTGCCACCTGAACCGGTAATTCCAGCGCCTCGCGCACCAGCGGCAAATCTTTCTGATAAAGCTGATCTTGCAACGTTTTGGTACCCGTGGAAATAATCACCTTTAATCCCGATAACAGCGCAGGAACCAAATAAGCGTAAGTTTTTCCGGTACCGGTGCCGGCTTCAACAATAAATGTTTCTTGGCTCAAAAATGCGTCATAAACCATTGCTGCCATTTGCTGTTGGGTTTTGCGCGCAGAAAAATTTGGCGTTAATTTCGAAATGGGCCCGTGGTCGTCAAGGGTTTCATAGGCAATGTTAGTCATAGAGAAAACGAATTAGTTATCATAGTGGAAAGATAACACGAAAGCAGATAAAAAGCTTACTGGTAAAACAGCAAATAACGTCCGTCAGGATTGGTTGTCCCAAACATCGTCAGCCACTTCACCTTCTTCTCGAACCCATACCAAGCGACCGATAATTTTGAATTTAGCGACTGACATAGCACCCTTGCTATTCTGATTTTCTTTTACCGCAACCGCCTCGACCACTTCGTCCCGGCTGGCCTCATAAATCTCGCTGGTTTCAAAATCATCATTAAGTAATACCAACAACATCAAGTCCCAGTCACGACCAAGATTTAATTGTCCGATACGTTGACGGGCTTTTTGATCTTTAAATATTGCCCGGCCCTTAATCAGAATTTTAAGCCCTTGCCTTTCCCCTTCCGTGCCGGTAGCACTGAAGCCGGCATCCTGATTATCACACATACTCAGACGTAAAAATCGCGCAGCATCATAAGCGGCAATTTCGCTGGTAATCCCCCCAATATTTTTACCGAGGGTATTGCGAAAATGCGCCGCAATTTGCCGTGTTTCTTTGTAGAGTTTATCCTTGTCGTAAACTGTCATACGCGCTGACTAACAATTGCTAATAATTGTTCCAATAGTTAAGCTAGAAATTAACGTAGCCCGGACTTCGCGCAGCGAACGCCGGGGAAAAGCATAACGCGCTTAAACTCAACCAAAATCCTACTGCCCTTTTAGAGGGAATTTTTTAACACAGCCGCTTTTGTTGTGGTCGCCCCGTTCGTTTCCCCGGCGTTCGCTGCGCGAAGTCCGGGCTACTCATTATACTATTCGTTTAAAAACTTTGAAGCTTGTTAATCCTGGCGTCAGCTCGGGAGACCCCGGGTATATCCCCGCGCGAATCACGAATATTTCGAATCAGTTGCCAATTATGTAACTTTAGTGACGGGTTGTTACTAATAAATGAATTGGATTTGTGGGCTAGCGATTCAGCCAGTTGAAGTTGCTTCAGTTGGTAACGAATATCAGCAAGATTACTCCACAAAACCGCACTGCTTCTATCAATTTTAAGCGCACGCTCTAGTATTTCTGCGGCTGTCACTAACTTTCCAGCATTCGCATTACGCTTGGCACTTTGCATAAGATGTTTAACCGCACTTTTTTGGCCACTGACGGCGACTGGATTTCTAACCGTCTCCGGTTGACCAGTACGACCCGATAAATCAACAACGGGCGTCCTCGGGGTATCAACAACACGTGGCTGACTGCCACCGCAACCCCATAGCCCTGTCACCAGAATCAATAATAAGAGTCTATACATAAAAAATCTTGAATTAATAATTGAATTCATCATTTAAATATCCTAAATATTCCGCCTCGACAAGAGGAGTCTTCTGACGGTATCTTACTTTTTTGAAAAGGTAATTGCACCGCACCACTACATTTTTCTGTCGTCACTAACCCATTTGCGGGATTCACCCAGCGAAACTCGATATCCCAATCTTCCTGGGGCCGTAAGTTTAACGCGACCGGAGTCAGATTTTTCATGGTCTCGCCCCAGACATGAAGGGCACCCGAACTTCCAGTTAACTGGGTACTGACATTTTTTCCATCTTTGGCCTGATCAATTCCCAACCAGACAACGCCCAGGTAGTTACCGGTAAATCCACTAAACCAGCTATCCCGGGAATTATCGGTTGTCCCGGTCTTTCCTGCAACATGGAATTCTTTAGGCAAATATCTAGCCATTCCCCTGCCCGTGCCCTCAGCAACGACCTTTTGCAAAATATAGTTTATCTGATAAATAGGACCAGGCGGTACAACACGTTCTATGACGGTAGGATTACTGCTTAGTTTTTCACCCTTACTATTCATAATCGTACGAACAGTCCGCATTTGCGTATTAAAACCGCCGTTGGCAATCGTTTGATACATTTTTGCCACTTCTAATGGCGTCATACGTACGGCACCAAGTAATAATGAAGGATTTGCAGTAATCTTCTTCTTAATACCCAATTTATGGATAGTATCAATGACCTGATCAAGGCCAACTTCCAAACCCAATCGCGCTGTGGGAATATTATAGGAGTGCGCAAGCGACAAATATAAAGGAATGTCACCATGATTTTGCTTGTCATAGTTTTTTGGACTCCACTCAGTACCATTTTTAAAGGTAAAGGTAAATTCACTGTCGTCCAATAAGGTGGATGGGGTAAATGGCTGTTGGCTACGTGACTCGGTTTTATCGCTTAGCAACGCTGCCAGATAAACGGCCGGTTTAATCAGTGAACCGATATGTCTTTTCGCTTTTAGTACCCGGTTGAATCCTGGATATTTCGGATTGCGATCGCCAACCACCGCCAGAACATCACCATCAGAATAACTGGTGATGATCATCGCCCCTTGGAGTTTGCCTTTTTCCAGTTTTTTTTCATCCTCCAGTTTAACAATCCACTTTTTCATCGCCGCTTCAGCATAATATTGCACAATCGGATCCAGCGTTGTATGAATTTTCAGCCCACCGGTAACCAGATCTTCATCTTTATAATCACGACGCAATTGCTGGCGTATCAAATCAACAAACGCGGGATAGCTTTGTAAAATATGCTTGTTAGCCGTTTCCACACCGAGTGGTTTTTCTTTGGCGGTTAACATGGTTTCACGATCGATTACTTCCTGGTCGACCAGTACATCAAGTACCACATTGCGTCGCCGCAGTGCCCTGCCTGGATTACGCCGAGGGTTAAGTCTTGACGCGCCTTTAACCATCCCAACTAACAAGGCCATTTGCTGTAGCTCTAGGTCTTCGATATCCCGATTGAAATAAAATTTTGCTGCCAGACCAAATCCGTGTATTGCCCGACGCCCGTCCTGCCCAAGAAAAACCTCGTTAAGATAGGCCTCCATGATTTCGTCTTTTTCATAATGAACTTCAAGAAGAACGGCCATAATCATTTCATTGAATTTACGCTTCAATGTTTTTTCGGGTGTTAGAAAATAGTTTTTTGCCAATTGCTGGGTTAAGGTACTGCCACCCTGCCGGGTCTTTCCAGATCGAAAATTGTTCCACATCGCGCGGGCGATACCACGAAAACTGATACCAAAATGGGAATTAAAATTACGGTCTTCGACCGCCTTGAGAATATCAGTCAGTAGCTTATAGGCACGTATTTTTCTCGCCGGGGCATCTGGCTTTGGCAATTTAATCAATTTTCTGTCTTCGTTATGCGACGGGAATATCTTGCCGATCAATACCGGATCCAAACGAATACTCTGGTCGATAGATTCATTGGTTTTGGAATCAACCAACGATAAAATGATATCGTTTTCGAGTTTTAATGTAATATGCTTTGAGGCCTGAGTCTCATCGGAAAACTGGAACTCGCGGGTCACGATGGCAATAGATTCGTTACTTATATTATAAGTACCTTCACGTTCCGGGTTATCTTCAAGCTTATAACCCAAGCGATCCAGTTCGTATAACAGCGCATTGCGGCCAAGAGACTTACCAATATAGAGCTCTAAAGGGCGCGCAAAGACCTCCGCTGGTAACGCCCAACGTTTGCCTTCAAAATTCGCTCTGACATGATTATCCACATAAAAAACATACCCGGTTGCTACCACGGTAAACAATAATAGCGGATACAACAAATATTTACTCAGCCACCATGACTTCCTGCTAGATTTTCGCTTACTACGTCCGGGACTCTTTTTACGCCTATGCCTTCGTCTTGCCATTTCAGTTCCTGTATAAAACTACTACAACATTACCACTGGTTGTTAAATTAACATGATTCATATTCTAGCATCCCTGAAGCTTGCTACCTGAAATCTCTTGCAAATCCCCGCTTCATTAAAACCCGTTTTAATAAGGGCTTATTTTACATGATTTAAGATTCGATGGCAGATCAGGTTGGGAAGATTTAGAGTAAGTGTGCAAAACGCCAGCAATATTACTTACAAGCATTGAGACCTTATTCAGTGATAATCTGGTAGTACATAGGAATGTAAGCAGCCATCCATCCCCATAGAGATGAATGGCACAAACTTTTGATTAGGCGCTTGCCAATAGAAGTACAACAAATGACAGAGCAACTGAGGAAACCACACCGACAAACAGACTCATAAATAAGCCAGTTAATGTATCGCGAGCTAAACTAAGAGAAGGACTGGAATCTTGCTTTTTCATTGAATCACCTTATTTTTATGATTGTTTTAGTTTTATTGCTTTTTTATCCTGGTTTTTCTGGCGATCTGTTCCTTTTGATTCAGTGACTATCTTAGTATGATTTGCCCGAGTTGTCGATCCCTGTTGTGTATTTAATGGAACTAATGTGACACACAAGGCTAACGCGATGGACGATGTTAGGCCCGCAAGCAAGCCTAAAGTAACCCCTAGGCATTGGCTTGTTTTACTCCAGTGTTTGTTATGTGCATTGCTCATCTTTCTATCCTCTAGACACCTGACTTCAATTCCCTTTAAAATCCCTTTTGCCACTAATACCAAACTGTAGAATAATTGTTTTCTACCATTTGATTTTTGCGGTCAGCAATAACCCAATGACAGTAAACACCTTACACAAATCGAGCCAGCGCAGCATCCATGCTAAAATCGAAATCCTTAATCTGCGCCAACAACTGCTTTCGATGGTTATATTAAACACCCGGCAAGTGGTGCTGAGGTTTGTATTCAATGGAAATATGAAGGTAAATTATGGCAACAATATGGCAATTTCTTCTAAGCTATTGCCTGGAAAGAGTTTCTATACTATTGTTTGCCGACCAACCCAGGTTTTATTCGAAAATTTCAGGGGTTACATAACTGTTTGAGGATTCCAAAAAATAAAATCCATCTAAACTCTAAAGGATAGGTTCTGTAACATAACGCGTTAGAAAATTTGTAATCAGGCAGGATTGTTCCGACCATCCTGCAAATCAATTCACAGCGGCAAAATATTTCACAGATATAAACTATGGCTAAACGAATCGCAATTGTAGAAGATGAACCGGCTATTCGCGAAAATTACGCGGATGTGCTTCGTAAACAAGGATATGAAGTACTGACTTTTAGTAACCGGAAACAGGCCATGGAGGCCTTTAGAACCCGGTTACCCGACCTGGCTTTACTCGATATCGGTCTTGAGGATGAGATCGACGGTGGCTTTGAACTCTGTCGCGAACTCAGAACGATGTCCGTTATATTACCCATTATTTTTCTGACCGCCAGAGACAGTGATTTTGATGTCATTTCCGGCCTAAGACTTGGCGCTGACGATTACTTAACCAAGGATATCGGTCTTCCGCACTTGTCGGCGAGAATTGCGGCACTGTTCCGCCGCACACAAGCACTCAGCGCGCCTCCTGAAAAAGAGTTATTGGTGCAACACGGTAAATTATGTATGGATTTAAACCGCTTTAACGTCACTTGGGAAAAGCAACCGGTTGATTTAACCCTGACCGAATTCTGGCTGGTACACGCACTCGCACGTTACCCCGGTCATGTCAAAAACCGCGATCAGCTAATGCAGGAATCCAATGTTGTGGTTGATGACAGTACCATCACTTCGCATATCAAACGAATCCGTAAAAAATTTGCCGTTGTTGATGCGGAATTTGATGCAATCGAGACGGTGTATGGTATGGGGTATCGCTGGCTAGGTGATTAACATAACCAATGCTTAATTTCCGACTAAAAGCACCACGACGGCTGGGACTAAAACTACGCTCTCAATTGTTGTTGCTGTCGATAACACTACTGGTGATTCCATGGAGTGGGTATCACTATATCAATGCGATGGAAACCCATCTTCGCAAAGGTCAGGAAGAATCCTTTTTAGCAACGGCACGGGCCGTCTCCTTGCTGCTGGATGAAAAGGTGGCTGTTTTTTTTCGGCCAGAATCCGATACCGTCGATTCGACAAAAGATATCAACTACATGTATGTGCCTTCGCTGAGTTCAGCCATGCGGGTTGATGGCTATGACCAAGATTGGGAAGACTATAAAAGCCGGTTTCGAGAATACGGTAAAGACCATGTCAGTGGCGGGAAAAACGAAAAATACGATCCCAACAGTATTTCATTTTCGATGGCGACGGGTACGTATAAAAATCACCTCTATGTCATCTTTAAAGTAAAAGACGATCAAATTGTTTATCGTTCCCGAAAAATGCCCAACCGGCTTGATCGGGGTGATCACCTTCGTATTACCATCAAACCCAAAGAACAGTTATCCCTCTATCTTTTTACCACCTACGCACCCAGTCGATCCAGACGCATTAACGCCTACTACATGCCAGACAACAACCCCAAAGAGGCCGGCCCCGCGCAAAGAAGGATCTGGGGAAAATGGCGGGAATCCAGTGACGGCAGTGGCTATATCATCGAACTTCGCATTCCGTTATCGATGCTTAGCGACAAAACCGACTTTTCAAAAACTGGATTTGCAAAAATCAATTTTGCGATTGCGGATGTCGATGATACTGAAACCCGGGAAATTAAAACGATCGTCAGTACGGCCGCGAGTACCGAAGAAGAGCTCAGCACCTTGATGATTCAAACACCGGAAAAAGACCGGTTATTACGCGGCATCGCCCAAAAAGATGTACGCACCTGGATCATCGATACCAAAAAGCACGTGATTGCCCACTATGAAAACCAAAACTATCGAAGGCCACAACAAAAACGATCATTTTTGTCGGGGCTGATGCGTATTATCTATCACCTGGTGCTAGAGC
>QILK01000204.1 GCA_003233345.1 Gammaproteobacteria bacterium
CGAACCGCATCGGATGCAGCATCATATCCAAAATGCTGACCAGTTTTGCCTGGTATTTTCTATTAAATTTATTGACTTTTTTATCCGCACCAGAATTTTCTGAGCTCACCTGCTGCTGCGCCTTGGTATTTTTATCGTTTACGCCGGGCGATGGTTTTAATTCATTTAAGTGAATACAATCAAGAAATGCGATAGCTAGGTAAAAAAACAGGACTACCGCAGCACTTAATGCCATTTTATTCTGAAAAACCTGACGCCACGATCGCTTTAGGTGTTCTTTGCTGCGGATATAAAACACACCCGTTATTAATAGGTAAATGAGCAGGATAAATAGATAGTCTGTGTAGAGAAATCTCGGTCGACCAAATGCAAGTAAAATTGCAGCGATCACCGCTGTCAGTATCGTCGTAGAAAGCAATGCCTTAGTAGCCCAAACAAGATGCTGGTTATAGCGTATGCAAAATACAGTTATAAGTGACAAAGACAAAAAGAAAATAAGTGAAAACTGAGCATTAAAAAATTTGGGACCGCCAAATACTAACAATAACGAAAGCAAAAAACCAAATATCGTTATCATCGTCAGCAAGTTTTTTAAACGCTGATGGGACATTTCCTTTTTCATCAATTTAACCTGACACGTGGATCAACAAAGGTATAGGATATGTCAGTCAAAACCAGGCCAACGATATATAATACCGAACCAAGAAAAACCATGGAACGCACAATTCCAAAATCCTGCGCACGAATGCCTTCGATCACATAACTTCCAAGACCCGGAATTCCAAAAAATGCCTCCAGCACCAGGCTACCCATAAACAATGATGGCAAAATAACGACTATTCCGGTCAGTATGGGTATCAAGGCATTGCCTAATACATGTTTAAACAACACCAGAATTTCACTTAAGCCTTTTGCACGTGCTGTCCGGACATAGTCTTTATTGATATCCTCAAGAAAAATTGTTCGATACCAGCGACTACTGGTGCCGAAGCCGGAAATAATACCTATCACTACAGGAAGGACTAAAAATTTAAAGGTATTTCCCGGGTCATAACCTGATATCGGTGCCAGGTGTAAAATTTTTCCGATTAAAAACTGTCCGCCAATGATAAAAAACATCGAAGATATCGACATGAGAATAACGCAGAATACCACACCCCATATATCAATATACGTGGCGCGAAAAAATGCTAATAACATAGCAAAGGTAATAAACACAAAAACACCTATGATTAAATTCGGTATCGCGATCGCGAGACTCGGCCACATCCTCTGACTAATATCGTAACCGATATTACGGCCATTATCAGCGTTACCAAACTCAAACATAAATAATCTTATTGATTTTTGATAGAATAAAGTTTCAGTAAATTTATCTGACCCATTTGCCTGGCTGTTATACCATTTCGGTTTGTCATAACCATGCGCTATCTTCCAACGTTCTATCGCCGCAGTCGTTATATTCTTGGTACCTAATTGTGACCGCGCCATATCATCTGGACTGTTAAGACTAAAAAACAATAGAAATGTAAATAGATTTACCGCGATCAGTATCGGGATCGCGTATAAAATTCGCCTTATAATATATGCCAGCATAGGTCTACTCTTTTGTATTATCCAAATTTACTTCGCGCATGGTTTTTTTCAATGATTTTTTATACACACGTATCGCCGGTATCAAGGTAACGAAAATAACCAGCAACAAGATATAAACCGGCATCATGATCGGTTTATTCCACCTTGCTCTTAACCGGTGACGTGTGGCCGCATCAATACGTTTATACATTAGCAAATTATGAGCAAGATCGTTTGTTTTGGCATTTTTATACCACTGATGATAAAGCGCAAAACTTTTTGGATTAAAACCCCAGATCCAGGGCGAATCCTTGGTGCTTATGGCCACCATGCGTCGAATAATTTTTTCCCTCACGACACTGTCTGGCATCGTCTCCATGATCTTAAATAAGGCATTAAATTTCACGTTATCATAGTTTGCAGCATTTTCACCACGATGTTTGACTTTGCCGTTGGGCCCATACAATAAAAATAAAAAATTTTCAGGATCTGGGTAATCGGCATTCCAGCCCAATCGAAACAACTGGGCTTTCCCATTGAGCATTTTTTGCTGGAAACGGTTATAATCGGTTTCGCGAATTTCCAACTGGATGCCTATCTGATCCAGCTTTTCTTTATACCAGTCGCGGTTGGCCTTATCTTCTGCGCCGCCGCCAGTGACATCAAAATACAATATTAGCTTTTCGCCAGTCTTGGGATCAATCCCGTCAGAAAATCCTGCCTTGACCATTAACTGCCGTGCTATTTCGATAGACTTGCGCTTGGGCTTACCGTCAACCCAATCATAAACAAATGGATTGATTCCAGCTTTACCTTTAGCGTGTCCAAACATGCCAGGCGGTAATGGCCCCTGGGCGGCTTTACCTCTCCCGTTTAGAAATATACTGATATATTCTTCATAATCAACAGCGATCGAAATCGCCTGACGTAAATATTGTTTTTTCGGTTCATATCCGCCGACAACCGGATCGAGCATGTTAAAGCCCAAATAAGAAATACTCATACGCACCGAGGTAATCAGTTTTATACCTTTGGTCGCCATGGTGTCTGTTAACCGGGCATCGCCTGAGACATTGATTTTGACCGCCTGATCAAAACTTTCCGAGATAAGACCTGATGCATCAAAATAACCCTGCAAAAATTTACTCCATAGCGGGATACTCTCTTTTTCCAGGCTATAGACTACCTTATCAACGAAGGGCATCATTTTGTTTTTGTCCCTAAGCAGCCCTCTTTCTTCATCACCCTTTTCACCTCTATCCGGATAAGGCATACCACGAAAATTCGGATTTCTCTGCATAATCATTTGGCTATTGGGATCATTCTTGCTAAGAAAATAGGCGCCGGTGCCAACCGGGTACCAGTTCATCGAAATATTTTGCTCTTTCATACCTTTTTGACTATAAAATTTCTCCGCCTCGTGGGGCACGGGTGCAAAAAATGGCATGGCTAACCAATACTTCAGCTGCGGGTACTGACCTTTTATTTTGATTTGATAGGTATATCTATCGATGACTTTAACGCCGGGTAATTCAAATTTTTTCAAATCCAGATATTGGTAATCCAGTTGGGCACTTTTCAGATTTTGTTGAAATGTGGGAATCGCCTCTTCACCTGTTTT
Organism: Gammaproteobacteria bacterium; assembly: GCA_003233345.1. Taxonomy (GTDB): domain Bacteria; phylum Pseudomonadota; class Gammaproteobacteria; order SZUA-21; family SZUA-21; genus SZUA-21. Next base: position 3,197 of record QILK01000204.1, read on the forward strand.
TGCAATTGCTTCCACTGCCACTAATTCACTGATCATTAATTTTAACTGTGATGCTTGACGTTTTGTCTTTGCCACCCGTTCAAAATCCATCGCCACCCTATGCGCCCAATAGAACTCGATATTTTTTTTAAACTTTTTTGTATAGCTGTTTTTTATGTCGACAATTGACTCGCCACGTGTCCCAACTCTATCGATTTCATTTAGCAACCTTTCGAGTGTCTGAATTTTTAATTTTAATTTACGATTATGCTGGGCAAGCTGCTGTGACAGTTCTTTTAGTCCAACAATATACTTTGCCATGGTACTCAATATCGGACTATTAATTCTTGGATGTGCCAGTCGTTTAATTTGATAGGCATAATCGTCAGACGTTAACTCACGGGTAGCGGTTTTTTTAAAATCGGCCAGTGAGTTTTTAGCCGCGATCGTCGCTGGCGAAAGCTGATGATAAAGCAAATTACCCGCTGGGTCTCGGGCAAACGCCGGGTGGGGTTGATATTGAATGCCTTTTTTTATGTTTATGTTATAAAGTGAGTAAGCAACTTTCCGAACTGCCGATGGCTTTTTAATTAATTTGTTTTCTTTATCGTAGTGCTGCACGTCCGGCAATTGGGTGGCCGTCAAGGGCATCAACTCACGGGTTAAATAATGGTACTGTAAAGGCGGCTCATAAATATTACCGATAAATCGGTATTCAGTTGCACTATACGAACGGGCTGGGTCGAGATGTTTCGGCCTTTCAGAAAATGAGCTATACAAAATATTTTTATTGCTTTGCGATTTTGGATAAGGATTGTTCCAGTTGTCCCCAGAACAGGCACCCAACGATGCGGCTAGTAACAATATGAGTATCGCAATGATACCCCATTTCACCAGTCGAAAAAAACAGGCCGTTTTACTGTTTAAACTAATGCTCACCAATTCAAAAACTCATTTTCAAAACCATAACTATACGCCACTGCCAAGGGTTTCCAAACACTCTTTTAAGCTCAAAATATCTTTTAATCTTAAAGGCTTTATGTTACAAATCATGCTTGCGCCAATCGTGATTGAATATTATTTAGGCATAATTTTTTGACGCTGGCACAGGCTGCTAAATTCAATAATGTTATAGAGTTTAGTAAAGTTTAGTTGTTTAGGATATAAAAGGCTTCGATATAACTGGGACAGATTACAACCCGAATCGATATAAATCTAAATTGATTATAAATCAATCAAATGTGAGTATTTTCTATGGGCTTTCTAACAGATAAAAAAATTCTAATCGTCGGTTTGGCTAGCAACCGCTCTATCGCTTGGGGCATTGCCCAGGCAATGAAACGAGAGGGTGCGGAACTGGCGTTTACCTACCAAAATGAAAAACTCCGCGATCGGGTGGAAAAACTTGCCTCTGAATGTGGTTCAGAAATCACGGTTCCCTGTGACGTATCCAGCGATGAAGAAATTGAGGCAGTATTTGATCATTTGGATGATTATTGGGATCACGTCGATGGTATCGTCCACTCAGTCGCCTTTGCGCCGCGCGATGAACTCGGTGGCGACTACCTGGATGTGGTGACACGTGAAGGTTTTAACATTGCCCATGAAATCAGTTCCTATAGTTTTGCCGCCCTGGCCAAAGCCGGGCGCAACAAGATGCAAGGTCGAAATGCGTCATTGATCACCCTCTCCTATCTGGGCGCAGAAAGAACCATTCAAAATTATAATGTCATGGGTCCGGCAAAGGCCAGTTTGGAAGCCAATGTTCGTTATATGGCTCAGGCATTGGGACCGGAAAATATACGAGTCAATGCGGTCTCCGCCGGCCCTATCCGTACGCTGGCCGCCGCTGGCATCAGTAATTTTAAACGTATGATGGACCATGTAGAAAACGTAGCACCATTAAGACGTAATATTACCACTGAGGAAGTTGGTAACATGGCCGCTTTTTTATGTTCTGATTTAGCATCCGGGGTGACCGGAGAAATCGTTTATGTTGATGCCGGATTTAACACTATCGGTATGACGTTGGCTTAAATCTAACAAATCAAGTAGCCCGGACTTCGCGAAGCGAACGCCGGGAAGTCCGGGCTACTTGATTAGAATTTGATCCTCGCCTTCACTTCTGGCGATGGTTACTGCTGCCGCGGAATCACTCAATACATTAACTGATGTACGCAGCATATCCAGGGGTCTGTCGACAAAATAAATGATGGCAATGATGCCAAGAATAGCCGGGTTGATACTTTCGGCGATAATGATAATTGCAAATAGAGACGCTGACGGCACACCTGCCACACCGATAGAGGTTAATAGCGCCAAAATAACCACCATGACCTGCTGGCCAAAGCTAATGTCAAATCCGATCACCTGGGCCAAAAACATCACTGCAACACATTCGTATAACGCCGTACCATCCATATTAACCGTCGCCCCTAACGGCAGCACAAAACTGGCTGTACGTTTGGAGACGCCGGCATTTTTTTCCACACATTCGATGGTTATTGGCAATGTCGCTGCCGAAGAAGACGTTGAAAATGCAGTTAACAACGCATCGCGCATCGCTTTAAAATGCAAAACCGGGCTTACCCTTGCGACAAATTTTAGTATGAGCGGGATGACAATAAACGCGTGGATTGCCAGTGCACCGAGTGTGGTAAGAAAAAACGCAAGAATAATACTAAACATCCCAGCAATTTTACCGGGTTCTACTCCAGCAACTACCGCCGCCACCAGACCAAATACGCCAATAGGCGCAAATTTCATGATAAAATGCGTCATCGCCATCATGATTTCAAACAAACCCTGCCAGAAATTCAGCTGCGCATCACGATACTGTTCCTTAATACGTGACATAAACACGGCAAATAAAATACAAAAGACGATGACTGCCAGCAATTTGCCATTATTGGACGCGGCCTGAACGATATTTTGCGGAACCATGTTAACAATAGCATCACGAATCTCGCTAACATCCCGCTTGGTGCCGTCAGCCTTGAGCATTTTCTGCTTCACGGCATCGGGTAACTTAGCCGCCTCACTTTTGCTAATTCCCAACACCTGGTCTGCCGGTTTACCATCGATCAAACCCGGTTTGACTAAATTGACCATCGCCAGGCCAATAATAATCGCGATAGAGCTAGTGACCAGATAAAATAATATCGTTTTAAGCCCAAGACGACCTAAGCCTTTGGTTTCCTTCATACTGGCAATGCTAGTGATAATCGACGCCGCGATTAAGGGCACAACGATCATCTTTAGCGCATTTAGAAAAATATCACCGACAAACTTATAAGCCTCTAAAAAACTAAACCCGAGTAATTTGACATCTAACGCTGGACCGATTTTCTTTGGATCAACGTGATCAAAAAAGACGCCTTCCATCGACATAATACCCGCGACGACCGCTAGTGCCAACGCAATCAGTATTTGCCAATGTAATTTTAGCTTTAACAAGATTATTTCTTCTGCGGCTTTCTAGTTGCCTGCTTGGTATTCATAATGATATCTGCTTTTTCCCTCAAATAATCCAATATGACAATTTGCATATTTCGAGCTAACAAGTCTGAATGGTAAGCCTTGAATAATTTAGCCAGTTGTTTATTGTTTTGTGCATCGTCTGTGTCTGGCTTAGACGATAAAACCTGATAAACAATATAATCTCCATTGGCTAACTGGATCTGCCCATTTAATGGTTTTTTATCGTGAGGAATACCCGTCTTAAAGGCAGCCTGGACCAGGGTGGCAGAATATTTTTTATCACCTTGTCGAGATAGCTCTTTAACCGAAACCAGGTTAACTTTTGCTGATTTAGCAACCGCCTCAAGATCTCCACTTTTTTCCAGCTCCGCGTATAGTAGCCTGCCCTCTTTAGCGGCCTTTTCGCGACTTAGTTTTTCTATAAGATCAGTCTTTACCTTTTCTTTTATTTCTTCATAGGCAAGCACAGCCCGGTTTTTGTGTTTATGCAGGCGCAGGATTATATACCGTTGAGAAAGAAAATCTTTTTTGCTTTTCTGTAGTTTAATCGGCTTACTGTTATAACTTTCACTGGCAACACCATCAGCAAAAACATCGCCGGTAAACGCCACTGTTACTATTTTCTTTTCGGCAATAACACCGCTGTTACCACCTTTTCGGGTAAACCAGTCTGATATCTTTATTTCAAGCTTGAGTTTATCAGCTGCCACATCCAGTGTTTCTGAATTATCATCGGTCAGATCATAAAGAGATTCGCTAATTTTAGCGTATTTTTTATCGGCTATTATCTTTTTATAATTGGTTTTCAGTTTTTCCTTAATATCTTCATAGGCAATAACGGTGCCGGGCTTGCTTAAGGTCGATTTTAGAATATGGTAGCCGTGTTTAGATCTGATCGGAGCGGTATATTGACCTGTTCCCAGTTTCGATAATGGCTTATAAAATTCTTTGTTAGTTTTTGGATCAATGACACCTAAGTCACCATCAGGTGATACTTTATCCTCTGAAACTTTTTTAAGTAAATCATCGAACTTTTCGCCCTTTTTTAGTTTTGCGTAAGTTTCATCTGCCTTCTTTTTTGCTATCGCCTCGGCACCTGCTTTTGCTCCTTTTTTAACGGCAAAGAATATATGCGCTGCCTTGATAATCGGTGCAGTTTTGTATAACAACTTGTTAGTCTCATAATAGTTTTTAACGTCTTCTTCCTTGACGGTAATTTTGTCAAATATGTCTTTATAGGGCAGTTCGAGATAAGCAATTTTTGCCTTTTCTTCGGTCATATATAGTTTTTTATTATTATTATAGAATTTCTTTTGCATTTCGTCGGTAATTTTAAGGTCGCCGAGACTATCTTTGGCAGTAAGAATGCTATAGACCAGTGAGATTTTGCGATTACGGTTTTTCAGAACCGTTTTCACTTCATTGTCAGAGGCAAATTCCGTACCCAACACGCCAAAATCAAACCGGCGTTTTAATGTCTGCGTGCGGTGTAGTTTATTAAAACTTTCAAGCGTTAACTCCTGGTTTTGCAGAAACTGGTTAAACGCTGCTGGTTGAAACTTGTTGCCATCACGGAAATCCGGAGCCGCTTGAATCAGTCTTAATATTTGCTCATCGCTTAATTCAAAACCCTCATCCACCATTGCCTGGGTAATCATTTCTTCGGTAACCATCGCCTCAAGGACAGCAAGCTTTAGTCGATTACGCGCTTCGCTCGTCAGCGTTTGCCGACTTTGATACTCATGCTGTCGAACCCTGTCTTTAAATTCTTCGAAAGATATCTTTTCACCATTTACTTTCGCTACAAATTGCGCGGATCCGCCACCAACATATTCAGTTATACCCCATAACATAAATGGAATAATTAATAATATAATAACAACCCAGCCGAACCAACCCGTTGCCTTGTCTCTAAGTGCTAGTAACATGAGGAATCCAATCTGTTTTGCAAAAATCCCGATTATATATGGGTTTGCACTGAAGTTTAAGAGTAAGTTTAAGAAAATAGTCTGCAGTGCTATCACTGCTGTATAAAACCCATTAAATTTCTAATATTTTTATTTATAATCAATAAGTTAATATACTATGGTTGTCACTGGATCAGTACCCTAAGGTTGGCGGAGTGGACGGGACTCGAACCCGCGACCACCGGCGTGACAGGCCGGTATTCTAACCAACTGAACTACCACTCCTAAACTTTGGTGGGTGCTGCAGGGATCGAACCTGCGACCCTCGCCTTGTAAGGGCGATGCTCTCCCAGCTGAGCTAAGCACCCGAAAGGCCCGCTAGTTTAAGGCATCTTTCAACGCTTTTCCAGCTTTAAAACCAACTGAATTAGAAGCGGATATTTCCATCGATTCACCAGTGCGCGGATTTCGTCCGGTTCTGGCAGCTCTATGTTTGACCTTGAAGGTTCCAAATCCTACCAGGGTAATCTGATCCCCTTTTTGCAATGCCTCGTTAATACCATTGAGAACCGCATCTACGGCACGTGTCGCATCAGCTTTTGATAAACCATCGACTGCCTCTGCAACCACCTCGATTAATTCGGCTTTATTCATTTATTTCCCCTTTTGTTAGGAATGGATGTCTAATAAAATTTGATATTTTTCTGATCAGAACTTGAACCCTACAGACTTTATACAATCTGCTATTATAGGCGTTTTAGCGTAATTATTTTTTAAAACTTTATTAAAATTTAATATTTTGCCAACATAGATCTGAAAACTACAAAAAACCGAATAAACTGCTTAATAGTTGTGCAATTTATCCGGCATGATTCCGGCTATAATCTGTCGTTATTTAGTGGGCGATAATACCCCCGTCCTTATTTTCTTTGGATTCATTGTCATCCTGATTCTTCTCCATTTTCTCGGACATTGGCGCAGGCAGATGATTTAATGCTAGCTGTAGTACCTGATCGATCCATTGTACTGGCTTGATATCCAACTGGGTTTTAATATTCTCTGGAATATCGGCCAGATCGCGGCGATTCTCTTCGGGAATCAACACGGTGGAAATACCACCCCGGTGCGCGGCCAATAATTTTTCCTTCAGACCACCAATCGGCAGAACTTCACCCCGTAGCGTAATCTCTCCAGTCATGGCAACATCGGCTTTAACCGGTATTTTGGTCAAGGCTGATACCAATGCCGTGCACATGGCGACCCCTGCGCTTGGACCATCTTTCGGTGTTGCGCCTTCGGGTACATGAATATGAATATCATACTTTTGATAAAAATCATCTTCAATACCCAGCACTTCGGATCGACTCCTGACGACTGTCATGGCCGCCTGAATAGATTCCTGCATCACATCCCCGAGTTGCCCGGTATGCACCAATTTTCCTTTACCGGGTACTAACGCTGTTTCGATAGTCAGTAGTTCTCCACCCACTTCGGTCCAGGCCAATCCCGTTACCTGGCCTACCTGATCATTCTCTTCTGCCAAGCCAAATCGGAAACGTTTAACGCCCAGATATTTTTCCAGATTTTCCGAATTAATCACAATAGGGCCTTCGGTCTTCTCAAGCAAAATTTCTTTTACGACCTTACGACAAATCTTGGAAAGTTCGCGCTCGACATTTCGAACACCGGCCTCACGCGTATAGAAACGAATAATATCGACAACCGCCTCTTCCTGAAGACTGATTTCGCTTTCTTTCAGGCCGTTATTCTTACGTTGCTTGTTAAATAAATAACGTTGGGCAATATTGACTTTTTCATCTTCGGTATAACCGGGTATGCGAATAACTTCCATACGATCCAGTAACGGCGCAGGAATGTTTAGTGAATTTGCTGTGGCGATAAACATAACGTCCGACAAATCAAAATCGACTTCAAGATAGTGATCGGCAAAGGTATTATTTTGCTCTGGATCCAGTACCTCCAGCAACGCCGACGATGGGTCACCACGGAAATCCATAGACATCTTGTCGATTTCATCAAGCAGAAACAATGGATTTCTACTCTCCACCTTTGACAGGTTTTGCACAATTTTACCTGGCATTGAACCGATATAGGTGCGTCTATGCCCGCGAATTTCAGCTTCATCGCGTACGCCACCCAATGACATACGTACAAATTTTCGATTGGTAGCCCTGGCAATAGAGCGACCCAATGATGTTTTACCAACACCAGGAGGACCCACAAGGCAAAGTATCGGACCCTTTAGTTTTCTAACACGCAGCTGTACTGCCAAATATTCCAATATACGTTCTTTAACTTTTTCCAGACCATAGTGATCTTCTTCCAGAACCTCTTCCGCTTTACTTAAGTCACGGCGAATTTTGGTACGTTTTTTCCAGGGTAAGCTCACCAACCAATCTATATAGTTTCTCACCACGGTCGCTTCTGCCGACATTGGTGACATTTGCTTGAGTTTATTAAGTTCCGAATTAGCTTTAGTCAAAGCCTCTTCTGTCATCTTAACATCATGAATTTTTTGCGTTAGCTCTTCAATTTCGTTAGGCGCGTCTTCGAGATCACCTAATTCTTTTTGTATGGCCTTCATTTGCTCATTCAGATAATATTCGCGCTGGCTCTTTTCCATTTGCGATTTTACTCGCGAGCGAATACGTTTTTCGACCTGAAGCAGGTCAATTTCGCTTTCGATTAGACCGAGAAGCTTTTCCAGCCGCTGCTTGATATCTTCAATCTCAAGTATATTTTGCTTGTCTTCAATTTTTAACGACATGTGTGCAGCGATAGTGTCTGCTAATCGGCCGGCATCATCAATGGCCGATAATGAGGAAAGAATTTCCGGTGGCACTTTCTTGTTGAGCTTTACATACTGATCAAACTGGGATAACAAAGAACGCATTAATACCTCAACCTCACGTTCGTCATCTTCTTCTTCGACTTCCAGTAATTCTATTTCGGCGGCAAAAAAGTCCTCTTGCATCACATATCGAATTACCCGTGCTCGCTCGGACCCTTCAACCAATACTTTTACCGTACCATCCGGAAGTTTCAACAATTGAAGTATTGTTGATAGTGTGCCGACTTCATGAATTTCATCAATCTCAGGATCATCCACTTCGGCGCTTTTCTGCGCGACCAGCAATACCTGCTTGTCTACCGACATCGCGTTTTCCAGTGCTTGTATAGACTTTTCGCGACCAACAAACAGCGGAATGACCATATGAGGATATACTACAACATCCCGAAGTGGTAACACCGGCACTTCTTTTTCACTATCATCATCTAAATCTTGTAACCGTTCGTCGTCAGTCCCCATACGGATACCCTCTCTATATTGTGTCAAATCATTTTACATATAATCCGATATACGGCCAAAATCCAAAATTTCAACACTAACTCTATTTATTATGGCGTATAAAGTCCGTATTATCCAATTATGCACATAGTGGGCCACAGGTAAACACCACAGAGAAGCAAGGTTATAACGGCAGCTTAATTGATGCAGGCAAACGCTTATTGTTCGAGCTTTCTGCTGAACAAAACTTAATAGTGTTAAGTAAATTTGAATAAAGCTAACTAAGGAAAAACAAGTCGGCTGAGAATTATCAGGGCGTGCGTATAAAAATCCGATACCCGGTGTTTGCGTTACAAACCCCGGGCGATAAGAGTTTTGACTAGTCTGATGCGGCTACTTTATCGGTTGATTCATACATGATAATCGGTTTAGATTCACCGCGAATGGTTGCATCATCGATAACGATCTTGCTGACTTCGTCCATTGAAGGCAAGTCATACATAGTATCGAGTAAAACATGCTCAAGAATTGTACGTAAACCACGCGCGCCGGTTTTTCGATCCATCGCTTTCTGGGCAATAGCGCGTAACGCTTCGATTCTAAATTCGATTTCACAACCTTCCATATCAAACAATTTCGAATATTGCTTGGTTAATGCATTTTTGGGTTCAGTCAGAATCGTCACTAACGCATCTTGGTCAAGCTCTTCCAGTGTGGCAACAACGGGTAATCGGCCAACAAATTCTGGAATCAAGCCGTATCTGATCAAATCTTCCGGTGCAACTTCATTCAGGGTTTCACCAATACTCTGCTGTTCTTCTGCACTTTTGACTTCAGCAAAAAATCCTATACCACCTTTATTGGAACGATCACGAATAATTTTTTCCAACCCGGAAAACGCACCACCGACAATAAATAAAATGTTCGAGGTATCGACTTGCAGGAACTCTTGCTGCGGGTGCTTACGTCCACCTTGAGGCGGAACTGATGCGACAGTGCCTTCGATCAGCTTTAACAAAGCCTGCTGTACACCTTCGCCGGATACGTCACGTGTAATTGAAGGGTTTTCAGATTTTCTGGAAATTTTATCTATTTCATCAATATAAACAATACCGGTCTGGGCCTTGTCAACATCATAGTCACATTTCTGTAACAGTTTTTGAATAATATTCTCGACATCCTCACCCACATAACCTGCTTCTGTTAATGTGGTTGCATCCGCAATCGTAAAAGGCACATTTAGTAAACGCGCTAACGTCTCAGCAAGTAATGTTTTGCCGGATCCGGTAGGACCTATCAAGAGAATATTACTTTTAGAAATCTCTATTTCATCTTGCCGCTGGGCAATGTCCATTCGCTTGTAATGGTTGTATACAGCAACGGCGAGAACTTTTTTAGCCTGCTCCTGGCCAATAACGTACTCGTCTAATACTTCTTTGATTTCATGAGGCTTGGGTAACTTACTTGATTCGCCACCGACTTTGTCCTGCATTTCTTCACGAATTATATCATTACAAAGTTCGACACATTCGTCGCAAACAAATACGGAGGGTCCAGCAATCAGTTTTCGTACTTCATGTTGGCTCTTTCCGCAAAAAGAACAATATAACAACTTACCGTTATCGTCGCCCTTGTCTTTTTTGTCATCACTCATAGTAAAACCTCTATCGTCAGTATTTTTATAATTATTATATAAGTCTAATAATATGACATTAAAAGACCTAGCTCGTTCTATTAATGTTAACTAAAGTATCATATTAACCCAATAAACACGATTTTTTAGTTTTCACTTCCAAAATCAGGCCCAATTACACTAGATTTAGTCTATTAAAAACTTAACTGAATCAATACCCTTGCCTAAAAACCGGGTATTTTGTAATCAACCTAAAGATACTGTACCATTAATTCGCTCAAAAATTAACATACTAACTTTCTGGTACTCTATTAGATCTTATCCCGTGTGGTTAAAACTTTATCAATCAACCCAAACTCCACGGCTTCTTTAGCGCCCATAAAGTTATCGCGCTCTGTATCATTTTGAATAACGTCCATCGACCTTCCTGTGTGATGCGCCAGTATTTCATTGAGCCGTTCGCGAATGACCAGAATTTCCCGGGCATGAATATCTATGTCTGTTGCTTGTCCTTGTACTCCACCCATCGGCTGGTGAATCATAACTCTTGAGTCTGGCAAACAGTATCTCTTACCTGCCGCACCGCCTGCCAGTAATAACGCTCCCATACTGGCTGCCTGACCAATGCACATGGTACTGACATCTGGTTTGATAAACTGCATGGTGTCATAAATTGCCATCCCGGCGGTCACTGAGCCGCCAGGTGAATTAATATATAAATGAATATCTTTATCCGGGTTTTCTGACTCAAGATAGAGTAGTTGTGCCAATACCATATTAGCCATATAGTCTTCAACGGTGCCAACCAGAAATATCACTCGCTCCTTGAGAAGGCGGGAATAAATATCATAATGAAAATCACCTCTTGGTGATCTTTCTACCACAGTAATACCTTCTATATTTGCATTAGATATGCTTGGCTGTTTGTCAAATATCATTCTCGTTCCTTTAAATAGATAAAGTATGGATAAAATACTATTGATTCATTATTTCATCAAAACTTGCAGGCTTCTGTTTAACTTTAACCTGACTAAGCAAAAAGTCCACAACTGTTTCTTCAAGGGCGAAAGATTCTACACTTTGCATCGCATTTTTGTTCTGCCGATAAGATTCGATAAATTTATCTGCATCATCATAAGTCGACGCAACATTTTGCAGTATTTCCTCTATCTTATCTTGATTGGCCTCGAGTTTATTTACCCGAATGACTTCCGCTACCAATAGCCCCGTTTTTACCCTGCTTGTGGCTGCTTTCTCCAACTCTTCATCGCTGGGTAACGCCTGGTTTTTCTGTTCCGATAATTGCTGAACCAAGGTACTGATTTCTGAATCGATCAATGCTCTGGGTATTTCGACATTATTTTTTTCTACTAGCACTTCAAGGATCTTATTTTTAATATCTTTTTTAATCTTTTCCGCCAGCTCGCGCTGCATATTTTCGCGAATATCCTTTTTTAACTCACTCAGGTCACCGGACATAATGCCAAAACTTTTGACAAAATCTTCATTTAACTCCGGTAATTTTGGCTCGGATACACTGTTAATCTCTATCTCAAAATCAGCTTGCTTCCCCGCCAGTTCGGCATTGCCATAATCCTCGGGAAAAGTGACTTGGATCGTTCTGTTTTCACCACTGCTGGCACCGATAATTTGCGCTTCAAATCCTTCGATCATCATGTTTGAGCCCAGCACCAGCGGTGTACTCTCTGCGGCTCCGCCTTCAAATGCAACACCGTCAATCTTTCCAACAAAGTTAATTATTACTTGATCCTCTTCCTTTGCAGGTCGTTCTACTGAATCCCAGGTGACGTGTTGAACCTGAAGTTTTTCAATTAAATTATCGACATCCTGATCCACTACCTCTGATGTCTGTTTTTCAATTTCAGTATCATCAAGTGTTGCCAGTTCAATTTCTGGATACACTTCGAATGTCGCAAAAAATTCCAAATTTTCCCCAGGCGCTATATTCTTAGGTTCAATGTGTGGTGCCCCACCAGCCATGCGGATGTTTTCCTGCACAATAGCTTCATTCAGCGATTTTTGTATGACTTCTTCAAGTACTTGCTGTCTTACCTGACCGTCGTATCTTTGCTTGATCACCTTTAAAGGAGCCTTGCCGGGCCGGAAGCCATCGATTCGAACGCGATTAGACAAGTCCTTTAATTTTTTACTGATTTCAGATTCGATTTCATCTGATGGAATCTGGATAGTCATCTTGCGTCCCAAGCCGCTTGTCGTCTCAACTGATACTTGCATTACAAAACCTCGTGGTAGTTTATTAGATTGGATATACGGAACGACACAATAACCGAAGTTTAGATCATATTAGATGGATAAGCCATTGATATTTATGAGACATATTGATTATGTATCTTAAATTATATACCCGGATTATATCCCTGGATTACTTACCTGGTGCGAAAGGAGAGACTCGAACTCTCACAGGTCACCCCACTGGAACCTAAATCCAGCGCGTCTACCAATTCCGCCACTTTCGCATTTTACCGGGTAACTTTAAGGCCGCTATTATCCTTGATAAACGCTTCTATGACTAGCTTGTTTACAAAAAATCATTAGCTTGCTTAGATTATAGACAATTAGGCTTATTTTATGTCTGTGAATCAAATTTTCTTAAATTTGAGGTAATAATTGGTTTTTAAAAAATGTTTTTTTTCCTTTAATCGAAACCCCCATTTTGATACTTCTTTGATGACAACCTCTCGATTAGCGCGCACATGACTCATCACCCAATTCGAGCGCAATCCTTTTTGCTTTCTAAAGTCGATAATGATTAATACACCTCCGGGTTTGAGTGCCGTATATATAGAAGTCATCATAGACTTTGGATATTCAAAATGATGATAAGTATTACAAACAAAAGCGATATCAATGGAATTCTTTTTTAGGCCCGTTTTATAGGGGGTATTAACTATCGTAACAATATTGTCGAACCCCTTTGACTGACTGGCTATTTTTATATTTCGAATAAATTCTTTTGAAATATCAACAGCATATACCTTTCCGCCACGGCCAACCTTAGCCGCAAAAAGATGGGTAAACAATCCTGTGCCAGCACCTATATCGGCTATTTGCGTACCTGGTTTTAATTGTAAACTGTCGACTATTTCTGTTCGTTTATCATAAACTTCTCTACCCGGTGATTCAAAACGTCTAAGCCACTGTTTAAAAATGGGCTTTTGGTAATGCTTGTTAATTCCGGGACGCACACTTTGCTCGCTATTCGACAAAACCGGTATAGACACGCCAATAGACAAGGCAAGTATCGGCGCTAACAAAAACTGGATAATTTTCAATGTCTGCTACCTTAAAATAAAATCACTCTACTTTATTTTTATATCGAATAAAAGCGTATATTCAACACTTAAATAATAGACTCAGTTCGCCCTACACGGAATTAAAGCCTAATTTAGCTCAGGAATTCTAAGTATTACTATTTTTGACCTTTTATTATGGGCATAAATCAGTTATAAATAGAAGACTATTAATTTCTACAACTATAAAAACGGTACTTAAAGAGATATGAAAAAACTAGTGATATTAATTTTTACGTTAATTATGGCCGCCAGTGTTAATGCAAAATCATTAAAGTCCTCGAAAATTTTTAACTTTACAGGCAATATGCTGTCTGAATTTTGTGTCGATGGTTTCGCAAAACACCGTGGCATCTGTATGGGGTATATTACCGGTGTTGCCGCTGTTCAAAAAAGTGCCTGCATCCCTGATGGGGTAAAATGGGGCCAAGTGAAGAAGGTTGCAATAAAATATATAGCCGAAAATCCAGAAATCGCACATAAAAATGCTTTTGAGATTGTTGTCTCATCATTAAAAAATGCGTGGCCGTGTAAATAGCATTTATAAAATTATTGGCAAGATTATCTGATTTTAGCGACAGGCGGTTTGCTTGTTAGCAGGTGCGTCTGCACTCAGTTTTTGATCACTGCTATAATTTTTACAGAAAAACGCCGACAACTTTGCCGGCGTATTCTATTACATTGCCTGATAACTTTGTTATTTATCTCTTTTTCTTTTTCACCTTCTTTTTAGCTTTTTTCTTAACTACTTTTTTCTTAACAACTTTCTTTTTAGCCTTTTTCTTAACTATTTTTTTCTTAGCTTTTTTCTTAGCCACTTTTTTCTTGGCTTTCTTTTTAGATTTTTTCTTCGCTACTTTCTTTTTGCCTACTTTTTTCTTCGCCTTTTTCTTCACCATCTTTTTCTTGGCAATTTTTTTCTTCGCAACTTTCTTTTTTGCCACTTTTTTCTTGCTTTTCTTCTTAGCCACTTTTTTCTTGGCCGTTTTTTTCTTGGCGGATTTCTTTTTAGCTACTTTCTTTTTACTGGCTTTCTTTCGGGTAGACTTCTTTTTCGGTTTCTCTGTCACGACTTGGGCCTCGGCGACCTCGTCAGTGCCAGAATCCCCAGCATATGAATCCTCGTTGTCGGTACTGACTAAAGACAATGTATCCTGTTCTGTATAATCAGGTTCATCATCACTAGACGAATCATCACTAGTCGAGTCATCACTAGACGAGTCATCCACGGCAGTTTCAGAAAAAGCAGTGCTTACGCCAGGCGAAACATCACTAGATGCGTTACCCTCTCCATAACCATTGTCCATCGTTTCCATTGGCGAGAAGCCACTACTACTAGCAGAACTGTCAGCAGCGGAAACCATATTACCTGAATTGTCATCATCCTCATCAGATTCTGCAATTTTTTCTGCAACATCATAAAAATGATCTTTAAACGAACTTTTTATGTGCGTTTTAATTTCATCTTCATCTTCATCAGAAAAACTCATGTCTGTTGCTCTGATCTTATCTATCTCAATCAGCACTGGAGACTCGAGGTTATTATTCCAGATATATTCTGCAATTTCTGTCAGATCAGCCGTGCTGTCTGATTTTTCGATGATCTCATCTCGTCTTCCGATAATATAATCTTGAGCTTTAGCAAAAATACTTTGTTTCAACGATTCTTTGTCATCTTCATTCATCTCATCCCAAATGCTCATTGTCTCCTCCTCGTTTATAAGTTTAAAGATCAAAGATCTGAGCGTTAGTATAATCGCACATTCAATACAATAACATGAGTTATTACATTCTCTAAATTTAATAAGACTTAATTAATGTGCCAGTTAACTTTAATTAGTTGGTGAATGAACAACTGTCAAGCAGAATACAAAAATACGCTGCGTTATTATAATCAATCAGTATTAAAACTAATAAGTCTGCAACGACTCGGATAAACTGCCAACAACAAAACGATTAATACAACTGTTAGCTATCGATCGTTTTGTTTTTTTACAAATGCTGTCTTTCTGTGCAAAAAATCTGTGGATAACTTTGTGGATTAAATCATATATTGCTAGCCAATTTATCGCTTACACTTAATACCTATAGACTACAATTAAAAAGCACAAAAAAATGACATAAATACAATTACTTAGAGCCTATACCCGGATAAGCTTTTTGTTGATATCAATTTCTGTGATTTGCACAAAAAAGACTTGCTGTGTATAAAGTAAATCTTGGCAAAGGTCAGAGGATAGAACACAATCACCCATAATCATGCTTTTACTTAAAAAATTTATCGATCAACAACCATCGTTAGCGGAACCTGTCAGCATTCATGCCAATATAAAAGTTGAGGATGCGCAATTAATTGCAACCTACCAGGTGAAAGATAAATTAAATCAAATAATTTGGCCTGAGACATTAAATAAACCTGAGC
Organism: Gammaproteobacteria bacterium; assembly: GCA_003233345.1. GTDB lineage: Bacteria > Pseudomonadota > Gammaproteobacteria > SZUA-21 > SZUA-21 > SZUA-21. The sequence continues at coordinate 19,260 of QILK01000204.1, forward strand.
GCCGGAATGCTTTATGGAAAACCACTTGTATGGAATTATTTTTAGCAATCGCCGAGCAACCGGGCTATTGGGAGTTCAATTTTTCACCAAACGGTCACTGGAATGCATACCACTTCCACGACTACCGTCAGCGAATGCAAACAGAATTACAAATAAAACATATTCCAATCGTGTTTAATCGCCAACAAAATAATGAAACCATCATCACAGCCACTATTGATATTAGCAAATTACCGATACCTCGCAAGCAAACTAGTTGCATTGCCAGCCTGACAACGGTGTTGATGCTAATTGATGGCAATTTCGAATATCACGCCTTATCACACGCGAATACTAAGCCAGATTTCCATAATCGAAATAGTTTTACACTCAAGCTTCATCTATAATTCCAACATGATTCTTGGAATTGAACGTCTGTTATCGGAACCATCGCTTTATCACAAACTCAAAGGCAAACGCTGTGCGATTGTTGGCCACCCCGCCTCTGTCACTGGCAAACTAGTGCATAGTCTTGATGCGCTAATGGCCTGTAACGATATCACCATCACCGCAGCCTTTGGTCCCCAGCATGGTATGCGTGGTGACAAGCAAGACAATATGATTGAGTCAGCAGATTTCCAAGACCCGATACATGGTATACCCGTATTCAGTTTATATGGAGAGACGCGCAAACCCACCGACACGATGATGAACAGCTTTGACGTCTTGTTGTTTGACGTACAGGACCTAGGCTGCCGTATCTATACTTATATCACTACCCTCCTCTACTTACTCGAAGCCTGTGCAGCCAACAATAAAGCGGTATGGATACTCGACCGGCCTAACCCGGCAGGTCGGGCTATAGAGGGTACAATCCTAGAAAAAGGTTGGGAAAGTTTTGTTGGCGCTGGTGAAATAATTATGCGCCATGGATTAACTTGTGGTGAAATCGCCTGCTGGTTTAAAGAAAAGTTCAATCTTGATGTTGAATTGGAAGTTGTCACCATGGAAGGCTACTTACCTGATCAGGGTCCAGGGTTTGGTTGGCCCAGTGGAAAATTGAGCTGGATTAATCCGAGCCCTAATGCAGCATCGTTGAATATGGCCAGGTGTTTTCCAGGCACAGTGATGCTTGAGGGCACTAATCTATCGGAAGGTCGCGGTACAACAATACCGCTAGAGGTGGTTGGCGCACCGGATATTAATATCCATCATATTCTGGAAAAAATGTCGTCTATTGCCCCTGACTGGTTACGCGGGGCGTTTCTGAGACCGTGTTATTTTCAACCAACGTTCCACAAACACGCCGATCAATTATGTCATGGATTGCAAATACACACAGATTTTGATCAATTTAACCCACAAAAGTTTTTGCCAGTACGTTTATTGTCGTTGTTTCTGAAATCGCTGAAAATCCTTTACCCGGATTATGATCTCTGGCGAAAACACGACTATGAATATGAGTCTGGTAAGCTCCCGATTGATCTGATTAACGGTGGCCCGTTTGTCAGAGAGTGGATCGACGATCCTAATGCCATAGCAAGTGATCTGGATAATCGTTTTCACAAAGATGAAAAAATTTGGTATGAGCAAATTCGCGATCTCACCCGGTATTAGATACTGTTTATGATTTCCTCTGCATTGTGCTCAGCTAATGCTGATATAGTCATTGCCGGGTGAACGCCTAATGCACCAGGAATGATAGAACCATCGGAAATAAATAACTTTGCATGCCCGTACACCTCGCCGTATGGCGAAACCACCCCACTATCGGGGTTATCAGACATGGCACAACCGCCTAATGGATTAACAGTTATTGGACGTTTTGCCATATTCCAACTTGCCAAAGGTGAAAAGGTACCCTGCATCACTGTGGCAAGCTCAGTCATTTTAAGTACCATATTTTCGATCAATTTTAAATTTTCACGGGCAAAATCCCAGGCAATATCAATTCCTGAAGATTTTAGCGTAATAATACCATTCGCATTGTCTTGACCAGACGCAAAGAGACTGATGCAACGATCTGCCGGGCCAGCCCCTGGTAACGTGATTGGTACTGGCTGGCTTAACGCGCCTTTAGCCATCATCCAGGGTAAAATACTCGATAAGTTACGCCAAACCACTGGCCCAAAAAACTGCAATATTTTGCCAGTCATCTGGCCCATTGCCGCGACCACTTCCATAGACGACTGCTTGCCACCCTGAGCGGCAACGGTGAAAGCGTTTTTGCCACTAAAACCTAAAACAGCGGCGACATTGGCACCTCGCCAAGCTTCCATTGATGAAGAACAGTTTTGAATAGATCCAATAAAATCGCCATTTGCGGAGAAACCTTTCCCCAGTGTGGCACTTACTGCCGGTAATGTATCGTAGATATCTCGATTTCTTAACAACAGTTCATTGGTTCCCAGCGCACCGGCAGCCAGTACCACTACTCTGGCTTTAACCTGAACTTTTTGGCCATTTTTGGTTAAATCTCGGAAATGAATATAGTAGCCACTAAATGTCGGTTCAATGACATAGACCCAGGCACCCGAGCGAATGATCGCGCCTTTTTCCTGTGCCTTTTTTAAATAGGTTTTATCCATTGACTGCTTGGCATCATAATTACACCCTTGCCCACACTCTCCACACTTCTTACAGTTATCCCAATCAACTGAAAATTCGGGAGTTATTATACTCGCCCCAACCTCATTACCAGCCCTGTGCATCACCTTACTTGCTTTTAGGTCAAGACCTTCGGGCATGACCTGTAGTGACAGTTCCGATTCAACACGCTGATAAAAAGGTTCCAGTGCTGCAAGCGACAAGGATGACGGCCATTTGATTCTCGAAAACAGGTCTTTATCGGGTTTGATATTAATATTGGAATAAATTAAGGAACCGCCACCAACGCCACTGGCTGTCAGCACACCCATATCTGAAAAAAAACGTAAATCAAACAGACCCTGGTCACAACTGATATCAGGATACCGCCAAAGTGTATTGGCTAAAATTTTTGGATCACGGGGAAATTCACCACTTAAATAATTTTTACCTCGCTCCAATACCAGGACTGACTTCCCAGTTTCCGCCAACCGTAACGCCGAGACTGACCCGCCAAATCCGGAACCTATTATCACCGCGTCATATTGTTTCTGCATAAATAGAAAAAAATCGATAAAGTTTTCTTAAATTTTTTGGAAAAAAAACCCGGCTAAAAAGCCGGGTTTTTTTATTCTTATAAACATGACTAATGTTTACTGAACTTGCTTGGTCGCACGAATCTTAACTACAACACGTCGGTTTTTAGTACGACCAGCGGGAGTAGTGTTGTTAGCGATTGGGCGAGACTCACCATAGCCGATAGTTTCAATTTTTGCATGTGAAACACCACGACCCAATAGATAAGTTTTAACGGCAGCAGCACGACGCTCTGATAAGCGTTGGTTATATGCATCAGAACCACTACTGTCTGTATGGCCTTCAACGCGGATCAAATCAGTTTTGATTGTCTGGCGTAATCGAGTTGCCAATACATTCAATTTTTCTTGACCACGAGGTTTCAAACTATACTTGGCGGTATCAAACAAAGCGCCAGCAGACAATGAAACTGTTACAAATTCTGCTTGTGGTTTTTTAATGACAGGTTGTTTAATAACTACTTTTTTAACGCCTTCACACTGAGGTAATGCTAACTCAGGTTTCCAGTCAATTGTACGGATACAATCGCCTTTGAGATCTGTTACAATTTTACCTTGCTCAGTAGTTACATAAGCATTAGTTATACCTGCAGGACTGCCACCAGCAATAACGCCAGCACTTGAGAAAGCGGCGGCAATAGAGATAGTTGCTAAAAGAATTTTATTTTTCATTTGTTTCACCCTTGGGAAAATTATCATTATATTTTTTGAAGTTAAATTAACGATTTAATTACGTCATTTGCAGCAAAGAGTATCACAGCCTTACTAAAATTTAAAAGCATAATTTTAATTTCGGTACACATTATTCACAGTATCGTGAAGTTTTGCAAGGTTTCTTTACACAGAGTTTAACGTGCCCAAAAATAAATTAGTAACCAATAATTTATTTAATGAAAAAGCAGGGTCTAAGCAAAAGATTTTGCGCTATAAGCACGAACTGTATTTGTCACTATCACTAGTCTGTCTCTCAGAGTATCTTACAAGCCTGTATATACATTATTATATATTCTTTAACCTGAAGCAGTATAGTTTGCTAAACAACATAGTCTGCTAAATTGCCAAGCAATTGACGGCGGCAAAGCACCCAAACTAGCCTGCCAAACGGCTAGATTTCACCAGATTTGATCACCCCTTAATAAAAAGATAAAAATCTAGTTTCGAATAATCGACTAATTTTGAAAGGAATTTTATAAACTCTCCTACCTAATTTAAACACAAAAGCCAATACGGGCAAAATATGGCACAAACCTTGTTCTGTATTTGGCAAATGTTACCAATTCATCATTGTTGAACAGTTAGCGAGCAATCAGTAATTTTAACTGATATTTCTTATTGTTTTATATAAGGAATTTTTGTAAGCTTTTAGCTGTTGGAGGGTAGCTTTTTAAACAAACTGGTTTACTTAGGCGTAATAACTGGCTAGAGTGACTGTATTGTATGCATAAACAGAATTAATCGCATACAGAAACTGAGCTTTTAGGCCAATGGACCTGCTAAATAAAAATCGCATCAGTCGAAACTAATAATAAGGCAAGTTTAACAACCGCTTACTAACCAAATCTCGTTTATAGGTGGAACAAAGAGGGTCGCTGTGGCTAGATTCAATACTATATTATGTTGTTTTTCAATTGCGTGTTTCCTGTTAGCAACTAGTGCTTACTCGACACCCAACCGAATCATCTCGGCAAAAAAAACGGGAATTGTTACAAATTTTAAGTCGAAAAAGAAACGCTATAAACGTCGTGCCAGACACGCCAAAAAAAGTACCCAGCGCAATCGTTCTAAAAAAAGCCGCTACAGTAAAAAACGTCGCTATAGTAAAAAACGTCGCTATAGTAAAAAACGTCGCTATAGTAAAAAACGTCGCTATAAACGTCGTCGACATGCGCGCTTTGTAAGCAGGCGCTTTGTAAGGCCTGGTCTGAGAGCACTTAGTTCCAGCTCCGTTGCCGTTATGGATCAGCGCACAGGTAGTCTTCTATATGGTAAAAATATCAACAAACAACGCGCGATAGCATCGGTTACCAAATTGATGACCGCGATGGTGATACTTGATTCCAAACTGCGTCTGGATCAACCTATTCGAATAAGCTACTTTGATAAAGACTTTCTACGCTTCTCACGTTCCAGACTTAGAGTCGGCACACTGCTAAGACGTAAAGATCTAATATTTATGGCACTCGCGGCTTCGGAAAACAGAGCTTCGCACGCATTGGCCAGAACCTATCCTGGTGGCCGGTATGCGTTTATACGCGCGATGAACCGGAAAGCACGACTGTTAGGCATGACAAATACGCATTTTTCTGATTCTTCCGGACTGTCATCTGGTAACCGCTCCACTGCTCGTGACCTCTTAAAGATGGTGAGAGCAGCCTATAATTATCCGCTGGTCAGGGAATTTACCACATCGGGTCGAGGTTGGGCCGTCGATCTCAGTGATGGCAGGATTATCCAGTTTATGAATACAAACCGCTTGGTCAGGCGCGATAACTGGAGCATTAATGTTAGTAAAACCGGCTTTATACGCGAAGCAGGATATTGCCTGGTGATGCATACTAATATTAATAATCGAAAAATTATCATGGTGTTATTAAATTCCGGTGGAAAATACACTAAATTTGGTGATGCCAATCGTGTCCGCAAATGGCTGGCAGGCAAGTCATTCTCGTCCAAGACGGCAAAAGCAACACGTAACCATAAGACTGCCTATAATTTCTAGCAAATATCAGCATCAACAAATAATATAGGCGGCTTTATAAGCCGCCTTTTTCATCCCCGCACTCTCGCAAGCAATCGGCAATTAAGCAATAGAAGCTGGAATCTCCTTCAAATCGCCACCCAAGTTGCTCGCCACAGCTGGCACAAATAGCAATCTGCCAACGATAGCCTGTAAACCAAGTAAATTCTGCTGTCACTAATCCAGAACCTAAGCAACCGGGTGCGGCATGAAAACAGCGAATTGAGAACTGGTTCCCCTTTGGGTTTGTTTTAAAGTGTCGGTGCGATCCGGCGATTTCAACGCTTAATAACTCGTCAGTAATGACTGTATTACAATAAATGCAACAATACTTCCTGTCCGAGTCGTTACCAAACGTAACCCCCGAACGCTCTTCTGTCTTCCGCTTGCTAACCGGAACAAATAGTCGATTAAATAATACCAATGTGTCAGATAAATTCTGCTGGTTCATTGAGATGGTTTATTTTGCTGCAAAGTTAACTTTATACCCACTTGGAATCCCCTATTTTATTTTTTAATATTATATCAATAGTTTAAATACCCACACCACAAATATGCTTGGACACCTCTTTATGTTAAGCTAATTTTATATAAAAATTCTTACGATTAGGAGTCAAATATGGAGTTTGTGAGAAAGTTTGCGAAACCGTTAGCCCCGTTTATTTCAATGTCAATTTTGTTTCTCTCGTTTTATTCTACTGGTGTTCAGTCAAAAGTCGTCACCACGGAAACCATCGTTGACGAAGCAACTGTCAAACAGGATAGAAAGAGAATTCGTCAATATTACAATCGCACCAAAGTTAAATCTGCATTAAAGAAATATGGTGTCAATGTTAAAGAAGCTCAGGCCCGTATCGATAGCCTGACAGATGCGGAAGTCCGTATGATAGCAAATAAAATAGACAAGATGCCAGCCGGTGCCGGTGCCGAAGCCATTCTGGTGGTATTTCTGGTACTGGTTATTCTTGAGTTACTGCATATAACCAATATATTCTCTTTCATATAATTGCCCATGAATGCGTCCCTATACAAGCAAAAGCAAATTACCTGGATTATTTTGGGTAGTTTGCTTTTACCCGTATTCTTATTTGTAAATGCGTGCTCGACGCCGCAACTACGTGATATACGCGCACAGACCCTGGATGTACCGGTGCAAACCGAAATGACGCAGACCCCCTTTTATTCACAAAAAAAATATCAATGCGGCCCTGCTGTGATTGCGACCGTACTAAAAACACATAAAAAAAACGTTAATTTAGAAGATATTATTAATAAGGTCTATTCACCAGGACGCAAAGGCAGCTTGCAAACCGATATGATCACGTCCGTCCGCCGTTATGGATTGCTGGCATACAAGCTAAAACCTGATTACAAAGACCTGTTAACAGAGGTCTCCAACGGAACGCCTGTCGTTGTACTACAGAATCTCGGTGTTAAATGGATTCCTAAATGGCACTATGCTGTTGTTGTTGGCTATAACTTAAAAAACGAAAAAATTATTCTTCGCTCTGGCAAGCAAAAGCGTCGCATCACCTCTATGAAGCTGTTTGAAAGAACCTGGAAGCGCTCAGGGTATTGGGGATTTGTGGTGGTTAAGCCAGGAGAAATTCCAGCAACGGCCGAACCATTACGTTATGTTAATTCAATATTGGGTCTGGAAAAAACCAGGCAAACCCGTGCAGCGCAGCTTAGCTATCAAGCGGCCAGCCAAAAATGGCCTAACAGTTTATTAGTGAAAATTGGCTTGGCCAATCTGCTCTATCGCGATAAACAGCTTGAATTGGCCGAAAAAAAATATCGGCAAATCATCACTCAGTTTCCGCAAGCGGCTGATGCCTATAACAATCTTGCCAGCTTGCTTTTGGAGCAGAATCGGGGCAAGGAAGCCCGTCAGTTTTCTACTAAAGCGGTTAAATTAGGTGGCAAACGTATCCTTGTTTATCAGGAAACCCTGGCAGACATCCGCCAAAAACTTTCGCGTTTAAATTGATCCATTATTTATTTTCTGGTAACCAATTAGATTATACATTTTGTGGATAATAAACTATATTTTAACTAGCCTATTTAAAATACTAATAAGTCCCCATGTAACTAATTGCAGGCATACTTAAAATGGCGTTCTCTGAATTTCACCCGATTATTCAAGATTGGTTTAATAACCGTTTTGAGGCACCCACAAACGTCCAGAACCTAGCATGGCCGGCTATATTCCGACACCAGCATACACTGATATCGGCGCCGACAGGATCAGGGAAAACCCTGGCAGCATTTCTCGCCTCGATTGATCAGCTGTTAAGAAAGGGACTGGAAAATCAGCTAAAAAACGAGACTCAGGTATTATATATTTCCCCACTAAAAGCACTATCAAATGACATCGAAAAAAACCTTCAAGATCCCTTGCAAGGGATCAGCAATAAATTACTTGAGGCTGGCCTGCCCAATGTTTCGATCACCGCCCAGGTACGTACGGGTGATACGTCACAAAATATTCGCGCGCAGATGCGTAAACGTCCTCCCCATATTTTAGTAACGACACCTGAATCACTGCATATTTTATTAACCTCTGATTCTGGCCGAAAAATGTTGGCAACGGTAAAAACGGTTATCGTTGATGAAATACATGCCGTCGCCGGTAACAAACGCGGTGCACACTTGGCGTTATCGCTAGAACGGCTAGCAGCCCTTTGTAACAAGGCACCAACCAGAATTGGCTTATCAGCAACCCAAAACCCGATCGAAAAAATCGCGATGTTTTTAATCGGAAATGCTGAAAATGAATGCGAAATCGTTAATACCGGTCACACGCGTGAACGCGATATCGCCATTGAAACAACCTCATCTCCGCTTGATGCCATTATGGAAAATGAGGTGTGGGGTGAAATTTACAATAGTCTTGAAGAACACATAAACAATCACAAGACCACATTAATATTTGTCAATACCCGCAGACTGGCTGAAAGAGCAGCGCACGCACTGGCTGAGCGGCTCGGTGAGGACGCGGTCACCTCACATCATGGTAGTCTTGCCAAAGAGCACCGGCTGGAAGCCGAAGAAAAATTAAAATCGGGTAAACTCAAGGCGCTGGTTGCCACCGCATCATTGGAACTCGGGATTGATATAGGCGATATCGATCTCGTCTGCCAGTTGGGTTCGCCACGATCCATTTCAACTTTTTTACAACGCGTTGGTCGTTCCGGGCACTCGGTGGATAAATTTCCGAAAGGCAGGTTATATCCTTTATCACGCGACGACTTGATCGAATGCACTGCCATTATCGACGCGATAAAAAATGCCGAACTCGACCGCATCGAGATTCCTAGCGCACCACTGGATGTGCTAGCGCAGCATATCATCGCTGAGGTCGCCAACTGCGAGTGGAGCGAAGAAAGGCTGTATCAACTCTTCACTTGTGCATACCCCTACCAGGATTTAAAAATTGCAGACTTCAAGGAAGTCATTACTATGCTTGCCGATGGGTTTACCACCCGACGCGGCCGACGTGGTGCTTATCTCCATTGGGACCGGGTCAATAAATTACTTCGAGGACGTCGTGGTGCCAAAACGGTGGCCGTGATGAACAGTGGCTCGATTCCAGATCACTTTGATTATAATGTCGTCTTGCAACCTGAAGGCATCTTCATTGGGTCATTAAACGAAGATTTTGCCTTTGAAAGTCTCCCCGGTGATGTCTTTTTACTGGGTAACACCACTTACCGAATGCTCAAAGTCGAACAGGGAAAAGTTTATGTCGAAGATGCGCAAGGACAATCGCCAAATATTCCGTTCTGGTTTGGCGAATCACCCGGACGAACCGATGTGCTTTCTGGCGCAGTGTCGAGACTAAGGGAGCATGTCAATGCTAAATTAAACGAGAGCATCGAGGCCACTACCCTGTGGCTGATAGAACGTTATAACCTTTCATTGGCAGCAGCCGCTCAGATATCAGACTATCTGGCAGCGGCAAAAGCGACATTTGAAACGGTACCCTCACGAAAAAAAATAGTCTTTGAACGATTTTTTGACGATACCGGCGACATGCATATCGTCATCCATTCCTGCTTTGGTTCGAGAATAAACCGGGCCTGGGGACTGGCGCTAAGAAAACGCTTTTGCCGAAAATTTAATTTTGAACTTCAGGCAGCCGCGACCGACGATAATATCATTCTCTCCCTTGGCGCCACGCATAGTTTTGAGCTACAAGAGGTCGTCAAATACCTGAATGCTAAAACGGTGCGTAATGTTTTGTTGCAAGCACTACTAACCGCACCGATGTTTCCAACACGCTGGCGCTGGGTTTGTAATATTTCGCTGGCAGTACCGCGTATGCGCAATGGCAAAAGGGTTCCGGCCCCGTTTCAACGCAACGATGCTGAAGACCTGCTGGCATTGGTGTTTCCTGATCAACTGGCCTGTCAGGAAAATATTATCGGCGAGCGGGAAATTCCCGACCACCCACTGGTCAATCAGGCATTGATTGATTGTACGACTGAAGTGATGGATATAGAAGGCCTGGAAAAACTGTTACGCAATATTAAAAGCGGCGTGATCACCGTCGTCTGCAAAGACCTTGCGACCCCTTCCATGTTGGCTCAGGAAATTTTAAATGCCAGACCCTATGCCTTTCTCGATGATACCCCGGCCGAAGAACGTCGAACACGCGCGGTACAACAACAACGATTTCACACACCGGAACAGGCCGCTGATATTGGCCGACTACATATTGATGCAATCGAACAAGTAAAAAAAGAAGCCTGGCCAGAAGCTCAGAATGCCGATGAACTGCATGATGCCCTGACAATCTTAGGATATTTAACACCCCAAGATCCGCTGCAATCTAACTGGAAAGCCTTTATTCAAATACTCAAAGAACAAAAACGGGCACTAAAATTTGTGCTCGACGATAAACGCAGCGTGTGGATTGCCCGCGAACGTTTGCAGGAGTTTCAAGCCTTGTTTCCACAAGCCAAGTGTATACCCAATGTAAAACCATTGGCAGATGCCACTAGCCCGACCGCCAATATTGCGTTACAGGAAATCATCAGAAGCCGACTGGAGGGTTTAGGACCAGCAACACTAAAACAGCTCAACCAATCGATCGAACTGTCAGAGGCAGAAATAAATAAAGCACTACTGGCGCTGGAACAGGAAGGATTTGCAATACGCGGGCATTTTACACCGGATACCACAGAACTGGAATGGTGTGATCGCGGACTACTGGCACGTATACATCGTTATACGTTAAAGCAATTACGTAAAGAAGTTAAACCGGTGTCACAATCCCAATTCATGCAGTTTTTGTTTCATTGGCAACATCTGCTCGAACCATTGGAAGGTCAAGCCTCAACGGCGGAAATACTGATGCAACTTGAAGGCGTTTCGGTTTCAGCCTATGCCTGGGAAAAAGAAGTGCTCCCAGCTCGGGTGAGACATTATTCTTCTAATATGCTAGATAATTTATCATCCAGCGGTCGATTTATCTGGATGCGATTAAAAAAATCAAATGCGAAAAATAGCCAATCGACGCCCGTCAGTATTACCCCGATTAGCATCCTACCACGTTCGCATATGACGCAATGGCTGAAATTAAAACTAAAGCAAAAACCGGCATTGAGTACACTCAAAAGCAACGCTAAAAAAGTATTGTCCACGCTTAAAAAAAATGGCGCTAGTTTCTTTTTGGAAATAGTGCAGGAAACCGAACTCTTACGCACCCAATGCGAAATCGCACTTGCAGAACTGGTCGCTTGCGGGCTCGCGACATCCGACAGCTTTGCCGGACTACGAGCACTGGCCATACCGGAAAGTAAAAAACCTTCTTATAGCCGCCGCCGCAATAGAAACCGCCACTATACTAATCGCATTGATGAAGCCGGGCGTTGGTCGCTGATCAAAATAACCGATGCAAAAAAAGAATCTTGCAAGCTAGAATATGACGAAGTACTGGAAATCGCTAAAACGCTATTATACCGCTACGGCGTTGTTTTTAGAAAACTCCTGGAAGCAGAATCCTGTGTGGCCAGCTGGCGAGAATTACTTTACGCCTATCGGCGTATGGAAGCGCGCGGGGAAATACGCGGTGGCCGCTTTGTACAGGGATTTAGTGGAGAGCAATTTGCACTACCCGATGCTATTGGCACACTTAGAGCATTAAAAATAGACCCGGAAAAAAATCAAGAGGACTCGCTAATTTCAATTGCAGCGGTTGACCCGCTAAACCTAACTGGCATCATCACACCTGGGAACCGCGTCCCTGCACTTAGTGGAAACCGGATTCTATACCGTAACGGAATACCCATTGCCGTGAGTATCAAAGGTGACATCAGAAGCATCGCCGAAAAACCAGCGCTTGAGGACTGGGAAATTCGCAATGCGCTGCTAAAGCAAACTCACAAAAGCGAACTGCCTCCAGAATTATTAAGCAGTCATTAGCGTCCGTTCTACCTGCTTATTCATCCACAGTTGTTGTTCGTTGAACAAATATTATACGGCCTATCACCGGTAGTGAGGCCAGGTCTGGGGGGGTATAAATAGGCACGTTCCATGCAACGCTAATTTATCGACAGCAGTAATAACTATTAAGGCTAATAATCCGGTTAGAAAATCTATGACCCAAGAAAAAAAGCTAAAATCTGGCCCCCTAGCCCAGGATGATAAAATATATATCAATAAAAATAATGATTTAAAAAGACAATTAGAAGAAATCAAGACCCGAAAAGCGTTTCTCGATTTTACTGATGAGGATGTTGCGCACCTCAAAGAATTACATGCACTCATCAGTAACGACACAGAAAATATCGTCAAAATATTTTATAACCATATTCTTTCGTTTGTAGAGACCAAATCTCTAATTACAAACGATGCGATGCTCGATAACCTGGAAAAATCACTTGCAGCCTATTTCAGTACCCTAACAGAAGGTAACTATGATTTAGAATATGTGTCCCGCAGACGTCGTATCGGCACTACGCATCATCGCATTGGTCTAAACTCACAATGGTATATAGGCGCTTATAGCAAATACCTAACCCTCCTTATTTCCAAGCTAAGCACTGTCCCCAACGAAAGCAGCGAACATATAAAGGATATGTTAACTGCGATCACAAAAATTATCTTTTTTGACATCAGTGTATCAGTGGACACCTATATCGAAGCACGCGAAGCCAAAATACAACGCATGAGCGTTCAATTGTCAGAGCTAAACAATATCGCCGTTAATCTCACAAACTCCATGGATGTGGATAACCTATTAATGGAGGTGATGAAAGGCTCTGTCAATCTAACTGGAGCGTATTCTTCATGTATTACACTTTATTCCCCGGAAAAAAAATCTTTTCATAAATATGCTACCTATGGTTTACCCGATAAATTTGTAGAAAAAATGGTGTTTCGAGTTGGCGGTTTGGCAGAATCTATTTTTAACGACGGCCGCTATATCATTAGCAGTGATCGGGAAAACTGTACGCACAAGCTAAGCAAACTAACAAGAGATGAGGGGATAAAATGCTTTATATGTCTGCCACTAACCAGTAGAACCAAGCAACTCGGATTACTATATTTATATCGTACCGACTTAGATCATTTTATGATTGAAGAAATTGAAACGCTGATTACCTTCTCGCATTTAGCATCTGGTGCGATAGACAATGCGCAACTGCATGAAGACACGCTAAACCTAGCCACCACCGATGGCCTCACCAATCTGCTTAATCGACGTTCTGGTGAAGAAAAACTGGAGCACGAACGTGCACGGGTTTTACATTGCGGCTCGACGACATCACTGTTGATGATCGATGTCGATTTTTTCAAAAAAGTAAATGACAAACACGGACACTTGGCGGGTGACTGTGTCCTCGTGGAATTGGCAAATATTTTTACAGCGCAATTACGTAACATTGACATTGCTTCACGATTTGGAGGCGAAGAATTTATTGTCATCCTGCCAGAAACCCCTATTGAAGGCGCTCTAATTGTTGCTAACCGTATTCGCAATGTAGTGGAAAATACGCCTATAAAAATCCTGGATGGCTCGGAATTAAATGTGACCGTCAGCATCGGTATAACCATGCTTGATAAAACTTGCAATATCGATAAAAAAATCTTAATCGGTCAAGCAGATCAAGCACTGTATGATGCTAAAAATAGTGGGCGAAATGCGGTGCGAGTATATAAAAATAACGATAAACCTTCTACGCCATAACCCGGTTGACGTTACTATTTTTTACTTTTTTGTCCTCTAATCTATCGCTGGTATTTTAATGCACCAATTTTTATAGTGTTTGCTGTGGGGATATTTCTGTCTATGAATATTTTTTAGCAGCGCCCCTCTCTTTACCGCCAGCCACAAGTTTTTTTCAGGCCAACAACCTGCGGTCGTAACTGTCCTGAAAAAATCTTCTGACTGGCGGTAGAGGGGCTTCCATTGAATTAAACGTCGTGATTATTTATCAAACCTTCGCCTGGACTTCACGTAGAGATAGGTAGCCCGGACTTCGCGCAGCGAACGCCGGGAGAACAAACATTCTATTCTTCCGTGTCTTAGTAAGCTACCGACTACCTTGCCCATACTCCTGTTTTAATTGAATTTC
>QILK01000182.1 GCA_003233345.1 Gammaproteobacteria bacterium
TTTGACTATGCAGATAAACATCCAGACGATCCTATGACCTATGGCTGGACTAGCGCACAAAATTATTTACCCGCACACCGATTGCTACAGTTGTTACAAAAACCGCCCTATAGCGACTATAACCTCATCACCTTTGCAAAACTCTTTTACCGCTATTGGGCTCTGTTTCTCTTACTTCTAATAGTTACCTTAGCTGCGATCTGGCTTGCGTGGCGCAATAGACAAATAACCCGCGCGCTAGTCGATAGCGAAAATAAACTCAAAACGTCCAGAGCTACCCTGAGTGATATCGCCGCACATGATAGCCTTACCGGTCTTTCCAGTCGGCGGGATCTGGATGAAACACTTGCGCAGGAATGGTGGCGTGCGTGCCGCGAGCAAACACCTATGTCTGCCATCATTATTGATATCGATAATTTTAAACAATTTAATCATAAACTAGGACATAAGGTCGGTGATACTTGCCTGGTGAAGGTCAGTGAATGCATCGAAACAATTTTTAAGCGATCCATTGATATTAAAGCACGTTATGGCGATGATGAATTTTTGATGATTCTGCCGAGTACCGATGCTGATACCTGCCTTAAACTTGCCGACCAGTTACATCAGTTAATATCCGCTATTAAACTGGAAGTGGATGATGGCGCAATAACAATATCAGCCAGCATCGGAATCGCCACGCAGATACCAAAACAGGGCTCCGTTCCCGATGCGCTTATCGCTGCTGCCGATGCGGCACTGTTTAATTGCAAAAATAACGACCGGGGCAATGTTAGCGCACAAGCCTAAGAAAAATGTAGCCCGGACTTCGCGCAACGAACGCCGGGAGAACGAACATCCTATTCTTCCGCGTCTTAGTCAGTTATCGACCACCTTGCGCAGTCGCCAGTTTTAATTGAATTTTGAACCCTATTTTTTTCCCGGCGTTCGCTGCGCGAAGTCCGGGCTACTATGGTGGATTTAGTTTAATTAGACGGGTATCGTTGTATTTTTTTTGTGTTCCCAGTGTCGCGCGGGCGATATAATATACTTTTTCCGCTACACAACGATAAGCCGTCAGCTTGCCGCCATACACACTGATTATTCTCGGCTTGCTCTTATTATCCACTATAAGATCGGTATCCCGCCGTTTTTGCGACGCGACACCCGCCGTACCTGGTAATACTCTAACTCCGGCAAACTGACTATCGATATTACTCGTTCCAATTTCAGGGAAAAAATAGTTATAAGTCTGCAACAAATAGTTCACTTCATCTTTAGTGGGCACAATGTCAGAAGACAGTTTCGCCACAGAAGTTTCCGTGGTACCCAACAACGTTTTCTCCCCCCACGGCATAACAAATACCGCACGCTGATCAATTGGCGATTCTATATAATATATTCCCTTGTTTAATTTACGTTTGATCACCAAGTGCGCGCCCTGCACCAGACTAATATTTGCCATCGGTGGTTTTGGATCAAAACACGCAGCGACTTCATTAACCCAGGGTCCAGCAGTATTAACCATCATTTTAGCAACGCAACTTTTTTCTTGCCCTTGATCATCACGGTAATCAATGCCAACACCATGTGTGTTTACCTGCGCACCTATAAATTCGGTTGACTCCAGAATCAATGCACCGCGACTGGTGGCAGACGCGGCGACTGCACGCGTCAGCTCAAGGTCATTGGTCTGTGCATCAAAATATTGAAAAACAGCCTTTAATCGCTGTGTTTTCAATCCATCCAGACCATCCCATTGCGATTGCCTGCATTTTCGAAAACGCACGCTGGCATCAAGACCACCCAGACAGGCGTATAGTGACAGACCGGCGCGAATCATCCACTGACTTCTACAAGCGGACTGATAAACCGGTATAAAAAACGGTTGTAACCGGACCAGCTCTGGTGCGATTTTTAGTAATATGTTTCTCTCCCGCAAACATTGCCGCACCAGTGAAAACTGAAATGTTTCCAGATAGCGCAAACCACCGTGTATTAATTTGCTCGATCGCGATGAAGTTTGTGATGCGATGGTATTGCGTTCCAGTAGTAACACACGGTAATGATTAGCGGCAAAAACTTGTGCAACCCCAGCACCATGTATGCCCGCACCAATGACCACCAAGTCATAGTGTTCACCACTCAATGGCATGCTCCCCTGGATAGTTCCGGGTGTTGTAACATTTCTTTTATATTCATCGTCTCGATCATTTGAATGCCGGACGCCGCCAACGCCAGCGCCAGCGCTGGATCTATAATCTCATAAGCTACCCACTGCCAGGGATAATCGCCAAAGCGTACAAACGATTGCGGAATCTTAGTATAATTACATATAAAATATTCTACACTGGCAGCGGCGGCTTTATCCAGCTCATCCTGCCCCCACTGAGTAATGACAAAACCCGTCTTACATAACCGATAGTCTTTAAAAAGTTTTAGAATTTCCAGATCATAACTGATCAAAATACATTGGCCTAATACCGGATCCAGGATCTCGAATAAGTGCCGCTTAATCTGTTCGCGCCCAAAATACTCAATACTTTCCGTTTTTATCTCCACCAGAAACTGGGTCGGTGCCCAGGAAGGCATTTGCTTTACTATAGTTGCTAACGAAGGTAGTAAAACACCGACATGATCATTACCCAACCTGTCCGGCTCATGCACACTGATGCCTACCAGTTCTTCCTCAAGCAGTTCAACAACCTTCAATGCCAGACCACTGACTCGGGTCAGGTTGTCATCGTGTATCAATACTGGTTTAAGATCTTTAGAAAACTGAATATCAAATTCAATATAACAGGCACCGGCGGTAACGGCTGCCTGTATGCTCGGTAACGTATTCTCGGGGTATCGCTTTGCATAACCACGGTGAGCAACCAGTTTAGGTATCATGGCTTTCCCTTATTTGCTTTAACATCTGCTCGCGCCAATTTTGAAATCTTGACTCCAGCAATCTATCTTTGCGAGGGCTAAAACAAACAGCCTGTTCAAACACAGATTCCCCACTGAGTAATTGGCCCGGGGAAGATTGACTCAGTAAACGGGCAACACCCCTGGCCGTCGCCTCTACATCGGCAAATCCATAAGTCGTTAAGCCAAAAAGATTGGCAAGAGACTGGTTAAATCGGGCATCAACAGATAGACCGCCTGACAGGACTATCGCTTCCGGTAACGACTTAATCTGCATTGCGTAATAATTTTCCAATAACATAAACAAGATACTTTCATAAACCGCCAATGTCTTTTCTTCGAAGGAGTCACAATCGACAAATCTTGATTCAAAGCCCGCATCCCACCAGGGTGATGCAAGCCCGCCTACGCCATTTAGAAAATAACCCGGTGAAGATACAGTATCTACCAACGCCTTATAAAAAATCGGTTTTTTTCCGCCTGTCGAGGCTTGCAACCAACTTAATGCATTGGCAACACCATTCACCGTGCCTTCCCTCGCCAGAATCACTTGCTCTTTATCACGCAATAACACACTGGTTAACAACGGCGACTCGGGATCCTTATCTTCACTCAGTCTGAGGATAAACGCACCACTACCCATATTAATGTATAGCCTATTCCTAGCAACCTGACCGATCGCGTAAATTGCTGCGGGCTGATCGCCAACAACCAGTTTTAACGGTATGGTTTTATCCAGTCGCAATTGACCAAAATTGTAACGGGTGTCAACGACGACCGGCAAAATTGACTGTTCGATATTAAACATCTGCAATAATGTTTTATCCCAGGTATTTTTACGGTAATTCCACAACAGCGTTCTTGAAGCGTTTCCTACATCGACAACAACGGCATCAAGCTCGGTTATACTGGCGATAATAAAGCTGGCGAGTGGGCCTACTTTTAAACGATTTTGCTTTAATGCTGTTTTAACATTCTCCAAATTGTGCAGACACCATCTTATTTTATTGGCGCCGTAATGCGGTGATAGCACCAACCCGGTTACCTGTTTTATATAATTCGACTCTATTTTTAAACGTTCCAGCCATTTGCGGCCACGCGTATCCTGCCAGCTTAAAACCGGTGATAGCGCCTGACCCGTTGTCTCGTCCCACGCCACAATGGATGATCTTTGTGTCGCCAATCCAGCACATTTAATTTTTAGCCCATGACCATGGGAGAAATCGATCGCTCTATGCAACGTCATTGTTAGCGATTCCAGTAATTGCCCTGCCGAATGTTCAACACGATTTTTTTGTGGACGTTGTGTATCAATAGTTTCACTAAAACTGGCGAGACTATTGCAATGACTATCATAGAGAATAGAGCGCACTGAATGACCACCAATGTCAATACATAGCGTGACGTTGTCAATAAATTCATCATTTTCTTTACTCATTTAGTGTCTCTATTACCCTATACTTTATAGAGCAACTACTTGATTAAATACCTATACTATGAATTAATGCCTTTACGGGTTGTTGTATATCGAAACCCTAGTGACAGTGTAGTTATAATTAACCTTTAATGTATTAGTGTATTATTTATGAAAACTTATAAAATTACATTTTTGATTTCAATCGTTGGCCTATTGGCAATACCAGCAAGCTATGCTGATCCTTCAAGACGATACGCAACGTCGTTCTATGAAAACGCCTCTTCAAGTACTATCAGCCAACAAATTGTACGCCATACCAAAAATCAGATAGGAATACCTTATCGATACGGCGGTACATCGCCATCGCGTGGATTCGATTGTAGTGGACTCGTTCACTATACACACAAGCTTGCCGGACTTACCGTCCCGCGCAACTCAGTCGCTCTTCTGCGTACGGTCAAACCCATTGCCATCGAACATTTACAACCCGGCGATCTGGTCTTTTTTCTTATCTCAAAAAACCAGGTAACGCATGTAGGCATTTATATCGACAACGGAAAATTTGTACACGCACCCAAACCAGGGAAACGCGTCAAAACTGAAAACTTGAATAGTAGATACTGGAAAAACCGCATCGTTTCCGTGGGAAGACTCTACTAACTACCACCAGTAGCCCGGACTTCGCGCAGCGAACGCCGAGGTCTTACCGATAGCCCAAAGCTCCTTAGCCCGTCACAAGATTTTTTAAGTGTTCCCACTCAAAAAATCTTGTGACGGGCTATTCAATGGTCGCTGCTCAATGGAATGAGAATTAAACTGAATCACTTTTGTTTTCCCGGCGTTCGCTGCGCGAAGTCCGGGCTACTCGTAAATATTTATGACTAAAAAGACTGATACATTATTTTTGTATTGATATCAAAATTATGGTCAAATAGCTTGGCTTTACATGGAAGTAATAAATAATAAACATATTGTTGAATATTCACTCACAAATCACTACACTAAGTTAATAATGACCACAGTTCTTCCCTCAAATATTCAAGAAAAAATCGTCGAAGCGGCTGAAGAACGCTTCCGATATTACGGCTATCGAAAAACCACTATGGTAGAAATTGCGGCTGATGTTGGTATGTCTGCTGCAAATTTATACCGATATTTCAGTAACAAGGAAGACATTGGAGCCGCTTGTGTAGAACGCTGTTTTTTGCGAATGGAAGAGGTATTACGCGAGGTTATTGTTCGTAAAGATATCTCTGCCGAGGAAAAATTACTGGCTTTTATATTAAACAAGCTCGACTATATTTATAATGAAACCATTAATAACCCTAAAATCAATGAATTAACAGAGATGTTTATTAGTGAACGCGCTGAATTGCTCAATAAAAAGAAGCAGGTCATACAATCCCTGATTGCCGAAATTCTTGCTGAGGGTAATCGTAATGGAGAATTTGCGATCAAAGACCTGCTTAATACCTCTGAATCCTTTGCCAGCGCCACCGTTGCCTTTGGGTTTCCTTTATTTATGTTCTTGTATCCAAAAGATAAATTTCAACAAATGGCCAAGGATGTCGTTGCGCTGTTAGTCACGGGTCTCAAAACCCGATAGGAACGCCAGTTTTTTTCGACTTTAGTGAATAGTTTATGATATATTCATTCTTCAATATTTAGCGGTTTAAGGACTCACTATGAATAAGTTTGAAAAAGAGTTCGGTGAGTGGGTATTGAAGTACCGAGCTTGGCTGATACCCATTTGCCTAATTTTGATTTTCCTCACCTTTACCCACGGAAAAGATTTCAACCCGACAACAGACTACCGGGTATTTTTCAGTGATGATAATCCACAGCTTCTCGCTTTTGAAGAACTGGAACGAACCTATTCCAAAAACGACAATATTCTCTTTGTGATAACCGCTAAAAACGGCAACATCTATACGCAAAAAGCACTCGCTGCTGCCAACTACCTGTCAAATGAAGAACGCGAGCGAAAATTGGTATTGAAACACCCTGACCTACAGTCGGTCATCAATAGCTGTGTTGAGAATATTACCAACGAGATGACAGAAGACTCTATTGCCAATTTGTTTAAACAGAAAACCTGGGACTGGCATCATCAGCTCTGCGACGGTGAACTGACAGACTATCGAAATAAAAAGAAAGTCAATAAATGGGTGACTAAAGGTAAAGCCTGGTATATTCCCTACTCTACCCGTGTCGATTCGATTACCAATTTCAGGCATACCAAAGCGAGCAAAGACGAGAACGGCGAAGACCAATTATCTACCTTTGCGCTGGCACCAAACCCAAGCAAATTAACCGATGATCAGTTGAAAGCGATACGTAAAATAGTCGAAACTGAACCGAGCCTCAAAAACAGAATCGCCTCAAGCAAGGGCGACGTCATGGGTGTTAATGTCACGATTGACTTACCCGGCATAAATGACACGACAGAAGCACCGGAAGCGGTCACCTATGCACGCAAGATTGCGAAACAAGTCGAAAAACTCTATCCCGAAGTCGAAGTGCGACTGGTTGGCATGGTGATGTTTAACAATGGCTTTTCCGAAGCCTCGATGAATGATGTCAAGATACTTTATCCAATCGCATTGGCTTTTATCATGCTGTTTTTAATATTGCTGTTACGCAGTATTACCGCATCCATCATCACACTGCTGGTTATGTTTATGTCTATT
Source organism: Gammaproteobacteria bacterium (assembly GCA_003233345.1). Lineage (GTDB taxonomy): Bacteria > Pseudomonadota > Gammaproteobacteria > SZUA-21 > SZUA-21 > SZUA-21. Next base: position 7,000 of record QILK01000182.1, read on the forward strand.
ATGGCCGGAATGAATATCATCATCGGCCTGGGAACACCAATAACGCCACCCTTGATGACCGCACCGGTGATGATATTAACAGTGGCTATTGCCAACTCGGTGCATATTCTGGTGACCTTTGTGCAACAGATGCGCTTTGGAATGACTCGCATTGACGCGGTAAAAGAAAGTCTGCGTATTAATATTATGCCGGTATTCCTCACCAGCTTTACCACGATGATCGGATTCTTGACGATGAATTTCTCGGATATTCCACCCTTTAGACACTTAGGTAATACAGTGGCCATCGGTGTTATGATATCCTTTTTTCTATCGATACTGTTTTTACCTGCGGTCATTTCGTATCTGCCAATCAAATTCAAACATAAAGCCGATACCGGTAATACATTCATCGACCGTTTGGCCAGTTTTGTCATTAACAGACGCCGACCATTGATGTGGGGTATGTTAATTGTTATCGTTACCCTGGTTTCTTTTGTCCCGAAAAACGAGCTAAATGATAATTTTTTGAAATATTTTGATAAAACTATCCAAATAAGAAACGATATGGACTATACCACCCGCAATCTAACCGGGTTGTACCAAATCGAATATTCCGTCGATTCGGGAAAGAAAAGCGATGGTGCCAAGAACCCTGCTTTTCTCGCCGATACTGAAAAATTTGTTGCCTGGCTGAATTCGCCGTGGAAAACCGAAGAATTATTTCCATTTGTCGTTAATATGGAACCGGACGCTCGGGCAAATTTTGATTTGTTGTTCAAACTATTATATCCCGATAAAAAAGTCACCCACACGTTTACATTCCTCGACACACTAAAACGTGTTAACTCAAGCCTGCATAACGATAACGCCGCCTGGTATAAACTACCGGATTCCAAAAACCAGGCAGCCGACTACATTATGCTCTATGAAAACTCGGTGCCCTCTGGATTTGATCCCAGAAATCAAATTGATATTGCAATGACCGCGACCCGAGTCACGGCTAACCTGAAAACCATGACCACTAATTCAATGATTGCATTTGAAGCCCGGGTTCAGGATTGGTTAACTAAAAATACCACGACCATTAAAAAGGCTGAAGGCACTGGCCCAACGATGATATTTTCGCATACCAGTCGACGCAATATTATCAGCATGTTAACTGGCACCAGCATCGCGCTAGTACTCATATCATTAATACTGATCATTGCTTTTCGCTCAGTCAAAATTGGTTTGATCAGCATGGTTCCTAACCTGATACCTGCAGCCATGGGCTTTGGTCTATGGGCAATTTTTGATGGACAGGTTGGGCTGGCGCTGTCCATCGTGACCGGCATGACCTTGGGAATAGTGGTCGATGATACTGTGCATTTTTTAAGTAAATACCTGCGCGCAAGGCGCGAACTCAATGCCTCAGCATCTTCTGCAGTACGCTATGCATTCCATAACGTCGGCTACGCGCTAATCACTACCTCAACTGTACTGACTGCCGGATTTATAGTTCTGGCCTATTCATCGTTTAAATTAAATGCTGATATGGGCTTGTTGACTGCCATTGTGATAGTGTTTGCATTGATCGCAGACTTTCTATTTTTACCAACCTTATTAATGCTTTTAGAAGGAAAGAAAAATGAAAAAACATCTGTCAATACTCTTGATGCTAACACTCGCTCCACTAGCTAGTTATGGCGGCCCAGCCGAAAAAAAAGGCATGGAAATCGCAAAAAAAGCCGATGCCGCCGATAATGGTTGGAAAGACTTGTCATCGTCAATGGTGATGACACTAAAAGACCAGCATAACCGCGTTGTCACCCGTGCCATTCGTAATAAAACGATGGAGGTACCGGGCGACGGCGACAAGTCACTCATTGTATATGATGCACCGCCTGACCTAAAAGGGACTGCTTTTCTAAGTTTTACCCATGTTAACAAACCGGATGATCAGTGGTTATACCTAAAGTCGTTAAAGCGGGTCAAACGTATTTCTTCCAATAACAAATCAGGGCCCTTTATGGGAAGCGAATTTTCTTATGAAGATATCTCTTCTCCCGAGTTGGACAAGTATGAATATAAGTATATCAAAGATGAAAAAGTCAATGGTGTCGACAGTTATAAAGTCGAACAGATTCCAACTTACAAGTATTCAGGCTATGAAAAAATCATAACCTGGTACAACAAATCAACCTACCGCCCTGAAAAACAGGTGTTTTACGATCGTAAAGGCAGCAAGCTAAAAACGCTCAAGTTTATACAATATAAAAAATACCTGGGTAAGTTTTATCGACCCGATAAAATGTATATGGTCAACCATCTCTCGGGGAAAACAACAACATTAATCTACAAAAACTATAAATTTCGAAATAACTATACCGATAGTGATTTTGATGTCAACGCGCTGAAACGGGCCCGATAAAATAGACTAAGAGGTAACCCGGACTTCGCAAAACGAACGCCGGGAGAAAAGCATAACTCATTAAAATTTAATAAAATCAGTGATAAAAATACCGCAGTAGTGGGATTTGAGGAAATGACGGGGCGATTGTATGAAGTATAAATTTACCTATAAACACTTTTTAATTAGCATCGTCACCAGCTTAATGTGCATCAGCCAGTCAGTAGTGGCAAAACCAGAAATTTCAGGTGAAATTGGAGTTGAGGGTAGATTTTTTAAGGATTCGCCACTTGATAGCCGTCAGCAAGGCAATAATCTATCCTTATATTTTAAGCCTGAATTTTTCTGGAAATCTAAAGAGAAGCCCTGGACTGTGACCTTCTCGCCTTTTATTCGTGTAGATGAAAGTGATAGCAAACGAACTCACGGTGATATTCGCGAACTGGTGTTTCATCATGCTGGGAAAAAATGGGAATATAAAGTTGGTATCACTAAAGTCTATTGGGGAGTCACAGAATCCCAGCATCTAGTCGATATTATAAATCAGACAGACGCGATTGAATCGATCGATGGCGAAGAAAAACTAGGGCAGCCAATGATCAACCTGATTTTTAAGCAGAAATGGGGGACCACCGAGCTATTTTTACTACCCTATTTTCGCAAGCGGACCTTTACCGGTGTTCAGGGACGTTTGCGCCCTTCCCCGCCTATCGATGCCAGCCAAACTCGGTACGAATCCAGTGCCGAGGAAAACAACCTTGATTTTGCCATTCGCTGGTCGCGTACCGTCGGCATCTGGGACATTGGCCTATCACACTTTTCCGGCACCAGCCGTATCCCTCGGTTTACTTTTGGCGCCGACATTAACGGACAAGCGGTTCTACTACCCTATTACGATCAGATAGACCAAACCGGGCTTGATCTACAGGCAACTGCGGGGAGTTGGTTGTGGAAGCTTGAAGTCATCAGCAGAAATAGTCAATTTGAGTCCTATAACGCGCTGACAGCAGGGTTCGAATATACTAAAACTGGAATATTCAAATCCAAAAAAGATTTAGGTTACCTCGTTGAATTTCTATACGACGATCGTAATGATCCCCGCGTAACACCGTTTGAACGTGATGTGTTTTTAGGGTTAAGGCTGGCTTTTAACGATGTGCAATCCACCGAAGTTCTGACGGGTGTCATTATCGATGACGACAGTGACGAACGCTCATATTTCCTCGAACTCAGCAGGCGGTTGGGCAAATCATTCAAACTAAGTGTTGAAGCCAGGATTATTTCCAATCCTGAAGCCACCAGCTTATTGTATCCTCTAAGACGTGATAATTATATTCAACTACAGCTCATTCGATATTTCTAATAATATTCGGCTTAAACACTTCATTTATATCCAATATTAACAATATGTTCTCCGATTGCACTTTCACACTTATGAGAAAATTTTTTTCTGCAAACACCTTTATCCGTAAAAATATGAACTATAATTTAAAGCATATTTTAAATATAAACCCGCAATAAATGTAGAGTTTAATCTATATTATTAAAAATAACGGAATGACAACAAACGGAATCAATCTCAGTGTGATCACTTTAATTAAAATAATAGTCTTTTCGTAGCTGAAGCAAACTTGAAGGTATAGTAAATTGGTGCGACCAACTCTGCTGCAATGCTGATTGGTACAGCGCTTTTTCAATTAATGATCCCTATTATTTCCAGGTCCGGAAGGGAGTTTATGCGCTTACCATTTTCATCTCTAATGTTTGCTTCAGGCCGAAACTCGATTCGCGGACGCTATCTGCATATCGCGTTCTTTATAACCCTGCTTTTGCTTTTTTTTACCATCACACTGGATTACTACGTTTCTTATAAGTCCCGACAAAGCAATAAGCATCTAGAATCACATGATAAAATTCTACATATTGTCTATAAATTTCAAAATGCTATCTCTAGAGGAGACAATATCGTTAGCGATCATCTGCTATCTGCATCATCAGAATCCTATATAAAGTGGAACAGACAATATAAGATTATGCTCGAATCACTGGCTAAGTTAAAAAAATCCAGCTGGGCAAGCACATCCACTGGCCGCAACGAAATCGACAAACTACACGACAATATTACTAAATTAAATAAACATACGCTTGAGTTAATCGAGGTCAGACTCAATGCTGAAAAGCAGTTCCCCGGTATATTTGCAGCACAGGCGATAATGCTGCCAGAAAACCAGAAATTTCTAAGCGCCTCAGAATATGCCCTGGAAGAAATTCGACTCGACAGAGATTCCAAGGCCAATCGACTTCTCTTTAAAAAAATATCACGCACCCGCTGGCTGTGGGTACAAATTATCAGTAACTTTAGAATGTACTTAATTAATAAATTAAGCGCTATTTCAACCAATTCATTAGCAGCGCAAATCCGCGATATTGAAACCTACTACTCAGTTTTGACCCATAACCTTAAAGATTTGCACAAAACCATCTATTCCGCTAGTTTGTCCGACCTGAACATGGGCCTGGAGACTGAAATAGCATTAAAAAAAATGCTTGCCGCAAGCAAAAAATGGAAACAAGCATTTGATCACGTCAAGAAAATCAATGCCAGCGAGTACTGGCGTACCGACCGGGTTATACAAGTAAACCGGATACAGCCCATTCGCAGTCAAACTGAAAAACACATGCAGCGACTGCTTAATTATATACAAACGATATCCAAGCACAGTCTGAAAAATGCTACTCGTACTGCGGACGACATTGTCAATACACTGTGGTTAATGACTCTATTCGGTCTTATTCTGATTGTCATTACTTATAAATATTTTGACTCACGGGTGCTAAAACCGGTTGCACATATCACCGAGGCCATTAAAGCGGAGGCAGAAGGCAATCATGACCACCTCGTCCCGATCGCCAGATTTTCCGAAACTCAAAATCTGGTTGATGCCTTTTCCAATATGCGTAAACAGATACAGGCACGTGAATCCATGCTCGAACATCAGGCATTACACGATGCTTTAACCAAACTTCCAAACCGGTCGTTATTAGTTGATCGCATCAATGCAGATATTCGCCAAGCGGATAACGATAAACCTCTGGCCTTACTACTTCTAGACCTTAACGACTTTAAGGAAGTGAATGATTCACTGGGTCACATGACGGGCGATATGGTGCTAGAACAGGCGGGTATAAGGATAAAATCGCTGCTGCGAGAAACGGATATGGTCGCACGTCAGGGCGGCGACGAATTTTCAGTACTGTTACCCAATACCGATCAAAATCTGGCAATACTAATCGCAAAAAAAATATCGCAAGCAATCGCCAATGTGTTTATCGTTAACAATAATTCATTATATATAGGTGCCAGTATCGGCATCGCCCTATATCCAGAACATGCCAACAATACCGTATCATTATTAAAAGCTGCCGATGTCGCCATGTATATTGCCAAACGCAACCAACACGCCTATTTTGTCTATAACAGTGTTTTAAGCGAAAACAGCTCGGGGCACCTGGTTATCATAAAAGGTCTTCAAAATGCGATCCAGTCAGGTGAGCTGCAGCTTTTTTTTCAACCTATCGTCAATATAAAATCGCAAAATCCGATAGGCATCGAAGCTTTATTAAGATGGAAACATCCACAGCATGGCTATATATCGCCTGACGATATTGTCACCATCGCCGAACATCATGGCCTGATTGACGTGTTATTAGAATGGGTCCTCGGAAAATCCCTGGAAATGCTCGCCGTACTAAACCATAATCTCAAGTCAGAACTTTATATTAGTGTCAATGTCACCTTAAATAATTTAAAGAGTAACAGTTTACTAACCATTATCGACAAGGCTATTTCGAGGTCCACTGTCCCGGCAAAGCAACTGGTACTGGATCTGCCCGAAAAAGCGATTATGTCCGGTTCTCGCCCCGTCATGGAAAACCTTTGCAAATTAAAAAAAAGGGGCGTAAAACTTGCGATAAATGACTTTGGCTCAGGACTGTCATCCGTGGCAATGCTAAAACGCTCACCGATCGATACCGTTAAAATTTACCGAAATTATATCTGTAATTTAACGACCAATAAAAATAATATAGTCATTGTCAAATCGACGATCAATCTCGCCCACAATATGGGTCTGCAAGTAGTCGCCACCGGTATCGAAGACAAGGATACCTGGGATCTTTTGGAAGAAATGCAGTCAGACAACGGCCAAGGTAACGCCATCAGTTTACCGATGGCCGCCAATGAATTTTCTCGCTGGTTAGGATCAGAGCATACTATCTTATAACGCCGCTACCAGCAATCCGGTAGGGTTGCACCCTTTACCCCCGTATTTGTTATGGTATAGGTCGTACACTTATCGTTTGCCTGATCACCCGTCGCGGTTGCCGTTAGCGTATACGTACTGGCTGCCGCCGCCATGGTAATAAGGTAGTATCCTGAAGGCGAGTTAACAGTCGCACAACCAACGTATGTATTGGTATTGGAACGGCAACGCTCAACTGATTGAGCGTTATCAGAAAGTGCTACTTTGGCATCCGAGCGCTTGGATTTTTTCGCTTGCTCTATATACATCGGATAGCCGATTGAGGCAATGATGGCAAAAATCGCAACCACAATCATTAGTTCAATTAATGTAAATCCTTTTGAAACTCTCGCTTGCATAGTGTTCCCCATTGTTGTGTCCCCATTAATTTTAACGTTCGAACCAGAAAGTACGTCCCGTTAATTCCCCAAAGTTTATTGCCGGTCCCAGTTCTGGCCCAATAAGAACAATTGGAACTTCGCCATTGTCTGGAAAAAACGGTGTTGGTGTTGGTGGTATACCGCCACGCACCAGACTAGAGTATCGGTCAGACTTGGTTAACGCCGTGGTACTTCCCAACGTGTCCAGATTTAGTACTGGCGTCGCATCAAATATATTGACCAGATAAGCACGGCCACTACCTTGCGCTGCCTGACAACCGACTGTGGTACCGTCGGGTAGATAGGTAGTAAATAATATTTGGTTATTGATAGTAATACTTTGCGACAGGACTTTTTCGCCAGTCCCTTCCAGCCTGATTAACCAACCATCTTTACTCGCCAGATTCGCCTGCGCACTGGCTTTACTGGAAGCATCACCTTCACCAAGTACATTATCGGTCGCGTCGTACAAATCAGCTTCGGTGATTTTGGTATAAGTGGTCGGTTTCGCGTAAACATAGGCACTCTGGAAAGAATAAAATCGGTCCATATTATTTTTTTCCAGCGGATGTGCTCGATAGCCCGAGCCCAAGGCTATATTAAGCTGTAATGCACCGATCTTCTTTACCAGCGAAATATCGGGCGCGTAATAAAAACGCCGCGCATCTGCCTGGGTAACTCCAGCAAAGTCAGCCACCACGGCTCCGGTTACTAACAAATTGGTATTCTTGGTATTATGAATATCAAAGCGCCAGATCTGGCCACCCATATCACCTACCCATAACTGGTCAGTCCAGCCATCACCATTGGTATCCAACACCCGAATATCCGCAGGAATACTATAGTTAAAATCGGCAAGTTTCAAATTCGCAGTGCTGGTGGTTGGACCTGCCGACCACAACAGATTACCCGATTCGATTTCAACCATAAACAGTCCACGACCTTCCGAGTCTGCGGTCCGTACAACATAATTATCCTGATCCACGTCATACCCTGCGGAGAAGAAGATGACATTCTTCGGCTTATTCGATGATGTCGGATTCCCAATCTGAACTTTACCAACGATGGGTGATGACCAGGTCTGGCCAAGTTCCGCAAAACCGGTATCGACGCCGCCACGTACTTTCCAGAGCAAAATCGGGTTACTACGATCAGTGACATCAAGCGCATAATAATTGCGCCCACCGCGTCGCATGCCAACAACAATTATCACCTTGTCACCGTCTGCAGACTCAATTTGGTTATCCTTATCAACGTCAACAACATAGGTCGTTATCGATCCATCGAGTCCATAAGGCCGTTGCGAGCCGGAGAGATTTTGGTAAAACACGTCAAGATTTGGCAACAGCTCTTGCGGTATAAAGCTAAACTCTTCGTTACCCGTCTCTCCATCGACGGCATATAAAAATCCTTCGTTGGTGGCGACAAAAATAGTGGTATCTGGACTGGCATCCGTGCCACCATAAGTCACAATCACTGGGCGCGAGTGCAACGGATCTGCCATCTGCTTGCGTATTTCTGCGGTATCACCATCACCGTCATAATCCTTTATGTCTACCCCGCGGGACCATTGCAGTAGTGCTGTCCGGTGTGTAGCCGATGCTGGCAACCCCAACATCGCCAGGGTAACACTGGTATTAGACTCATCCAGGCTATTAACCGCTGCCGACAGTAGCATATCGCTGGTGCCGGTATGCGTGAATACTTTTCTCGGTGTTATCGTACCCATTCTATCGGCGAACCCACCCAACGCGACGTTATTTCCATCAACAACGCTGGACCAGAAACTTTGCGCCGTATCTGAGAAAAATCCTGAAGATACATCAACCGCTGGAACGTTGTTGGCGTCCTTTATTTGCAATGGAATTCCATCAACTTTATAACGTTTTAGATTCCCTGGCCAATACGGCGAATCGTTCGGTTTAAAGAGTGAAAAATAAATCTCATCCCGATGGGTCAAGCGATTAAACTGGTTTACCGCAGCACCAGGGGATACAAAGGTGGTATCAACTTTGAGGATTTCGGCGAGAATATTAGTAAATACCTGTACTAAATCAGCGGACGAAGTCGCGGTAAAATATTTGCCACCACCATCGGTGGCAATTTTTTGTAACCAAGTACCGGTGAAATTAAAACCAATGGTATAGGTAGTGATATTCTGTTTATCAGTTAATCCCGCTGCTAAATCATTTTCAAATAACCATTTTGAATATTCAGGACCACAAGCCGCTGACCCAGAATCTGCACAAGTGCTGATACTCGTCGTCGACTTGATATAGGACTCAGAGACGTTATAACTAGGACTACCGTCTGACAACAGTACAATATAATTTTTCTGACACGATGCTGTCATCGGTGAGACATATTGAGGTGACCCGGTAATTTGCTCCGTGACACAGGCCAGATTATTCAAATCCGCATCGGTACAGCCCGAAGCTCTAACAACGGTTCCACCTGTATAGGTCGCTGGATGTGAGACACGGGTATAACGTCGATTGGTACCGGTACCTGACCCCCGCCGATAACCATAAAGTACATTATTACCCATAAAATACTGTGCAGCCTCGACAAGCGAATCTACAATCGGTGTTCCACTTTTATATTGTATTTCATTAACCAGTTCCAACAACCGTTGTCTGACGGTAACCAATGGTCCGGATACAGCGCCTTGATTCCATTTTACCGTAACGGTTAATTTTGCGGCTGCTGAAGGTTCTCCATCATACGACTCGACAACACGAATACCCGATCCACTCTGCTTGTCAATAATAATTACTAGGTCGTTACCGGATGCCCAACCTGCCCGCGATACTATTTCCTGCACAACGGTCTTGATGTCGGGTGAATCCAGTTTTTGATTGACAGACGGCGTTACCGAAATTGGCCAGCTAATACTGGCTGCTGTTTTTGCACGCGAGCTAATATCATTGTCAGTGACAGTCAAAGGAGGCGCATCATCATGAGCTTGTGCTGCAATGTTTAGAGTGATCGCGCTTGAGCTTTTAATTTCGTCAATTTCAAATTGTAAATTCGCCGCTTGAACGATAGCACCGTTTGGTATCTTAACATCCTTAAATCTAAGCGCAATTATCTGGTCCTGGGAATCTCTTACCAATTCAAGATCGGAACTCGACATGTTAACTTGCCCAGTACCTAAGTTTTCCTCACCATCATCGGCGCCTGAGGCGACTTGTTTGATTAACGTTTGCGTTGAGCATCCACCCGTAGCACCGATGTTACTGGCGTCATAAGTCACCTTGAGTTTCGGGGCACTACCTGGCGAGTTCTCATAAGACTTAGCAACACGGGTCCCCCCGGCGTTGTCATAAACCAGAAACCCCATCGCGTTTCCGCCACACCAACCCGTGCGGTTTACAACCTGCTGCACCAATCCGGCAATATCGATGGACTGATATCGGGTATCGGGTTTATCCCAGGCTGGGATAGCCCAGGCATAACCCTGCAAATAGGTTTTTCCTGACACATTGCCAGCAGCCGTTGTAAAGGGAACGGCATTGTCAACATTCTGAATAAAGATTGCACTATTGGTTGCAACCGTGTTGGTTTGCTCGGATTCGAATTCCAGTCTAGCGCTAACAATGGTTGCACCTTGTGGTATCTTAACGTCTTGAAAACGCAGACCAACAAGTTGAGTTGCGCTCGATACCGGAGTCCCGACAACATACGTTACCTTAAGTATGGGTGCTTTAGTACCATTATAGCTTTCAAAAGTACGCCTGTTACTGCTATCAGACAATGAGCCGGCTGCTTTTTTAATGACAAATACAACACTGTTCGATGTTGGATTCAACCCATTGTTCACCCATGTCTGTACAATATTTTTAAGATTCGGTGTCCTGACGGAGAGTCCAACATCATTGCTTGGAATTTCATTCCATATAGTTGAAACACCTGGTATAAGGGCACGGCTGCTAAGGTTATAATTGGCGGATGAAAAAGATGCTGCATTGATATTATTTTCGCCAAATATTTCTACCGAAATAGTTCCCTGAGCACTTTCGTCTACCTGAAAAATAAGTTCTGCATTGGTCACGACCGCACCCGTAGGAATATTAACATTATTAAATCTAAGACCAACTACTTGGTCGGTTACTTCTCCTGGATCACGGATCATTTCCAGATCACTACTGGTTCTCGACATTGCCCCACTGGACTGCTCTTCTGCATCATCGTTACCTGTGCTGATGCTCACCTGAATAGTTGTTGATGGTGGGTACTGATTTTTTACATCATCATTAATTACAAGCTCGGTTTCTGAGGTTTGTATTGAGAAATCCCAACTCTCTTCTACATCGTCGTTACCGGTTGCAATACTCACTTCGATGGTTGGGGTACTACAGCTCTCAATAACACAAGCATCATCATCGACAAAAGCGACTGGATATAAAACCGGCCCTCCTGCGCCGCTAAAACGCATCAGGCCCACATTGATATTGGAAACACTATTGATAATACCGGTTAGCGCCGATTTCATTCGATCAAGACGTGTTATGGTACCACCATCTTTCGAGTTCATTGACGACGAGGTATCGAGAATAAACATAACATTTGGTTTATAGCCGCTATTAACATTAGTGCCACCAAAAAATATCTCGGTATCCTCCGCTGGCAATGCCGTTGGTAATAACAACGAGCACAGAAATCCTATCATGCTAATTTTGGATTTAATAAACGTTGATTTAGTCATAATACACCTCAGTCTGAATTTCTATTTTCAGTTTTTGCTGCCAGATCCTATGAATTTTTTCCATGAATACTTTTTGCAAACAGGATTTCACCTTAGCCACCACCTGGGCCCACCCGGTATACACCCTGCGTTGTCGTGGTAATTGCCTGGTAAGCAGGTACCTGACCTACTCCCGTTGCATCAAATTGGTAGGTTGAAAAAGACCCCTGATTACTTCCAAACGAAAAACCCGGCGCAATCGTCGCTCCGGTAAATAAAATATCTGCCCTCGCAGTTACCGATGACATCCCCAAATCCAAAGGCACCGAAATCAGCACGCCGCTATTGAGTGCCTGAACAATATTATTATCATCCATCAACGCTGCATCCACAGCACTTTCAGAAGCCTGCAAGGTAATATTGGAATTCATCGCATTGGCTGACATCTTTTCTTCCAGATTAGCCGTGCGCATAGTGGTAACCCCTAACATAGTCATAACCAGCAACATCAGCATTGAAATCACCAAGACAGTACCATTTTGCCGTTGAATATTTTTCATCATTATCTCCGGTTACGTAATTTAACGGTTGAAACAAACACCCGTCTTAGGCGTCTGTCAGCATTATGTGTCACCGTGGTACCACCACCTACTGGGCCGATATTGGTGCCAGCGACATTATAGGTTGTCGTATCGTCGGTATTATTAACGGCATTTACCGAATGCATTAATAATGCGAAGCGGACACTGATAATCTTAGTGGGATCAAGCGTTCCATTGTTTGCCGCTACATAACGCATATTGCCGTTATCTGCACGCTCGCCGTATAAAATTTGTATGTTCTCGACACCCTCGACTATTTCACTGATCGCGCCATTAATATCGCGGCGATAGAGTGCAAAGATAGGATTGCCACGATTATTCGTTCGTGTCGTATTGCCAACAAAATAGGTGTTGGATACAAACGCATACACCCTCGCGTCAGTGCCATACGGTTTACTTAAAAAGTTGGCCGTGTTCTGTGGTGCCGAATGGACAATCGTTTGTATTCCAGCACTGTTAGCTGCGGTGGTCGCCCGGAATACATCCACTGTTTGGCAGTCTGAAATAAATAATACATCCGAAGCCTGAAAATTCGCAGTATTGGACAATACCTGAATATTCGCATCGACAGAATTCATGTTTCCCGTTAGCTGTATACCTTGATCTGATGCATTCTTGATCGCGAATACATCGCTGTTCGGAACCACATTTGCGCCCAAGGCGGGAATGACCGGCGTCGCTGGCGTTGCTATACCTGCGACACTTATTTCCCAACCATGCAATGCTTCCGAATTAAACGCAGTGGTAGGCGGATTGACGGCGATAATATTGGCAGGAATTGAACTAAGATCCGCGCAACCCTGAAAACCGGCCATACGCATATCGCGGGTCAATATTTCCATCGCAATACGACCACTTTCCTGTATTCGCGACACTTCCTCATTAAAACGATGCGTTTGCTTGGTGCTGATAAATATTTGAATAACACCGTTTAACAAAATCAGACTGATCACCATACCGACCATCACTTCGACCAGCGTCATTCCTCGTTGATTCTTGACTTCTAACATCGCAACAGGCCTCTTCATAGCTCAAAGTTATAGCTAACTTGCTGGCTGGCATTGGCAGTACTGGTGGTTTCGTTCCACTGCACAGTGACGGTAAAACGGCTGCCCGCTCTAGTGACAGTACCCCTAGCATCGGGTACGAGCGGTGGTACTTGGGTAAAATAACTTCCCCACTCGCGTATATCATGGTCCGCAAGTTGAACCGTCGTACAACCCGCGCTAATACAGGCTGGGTCAGTCGGGAGGATATTAGTGTCGATGTTATCGTATGATCCAGCGGTTACAGCGTTGGTATTACTGCGCATTCTATCGATGATGTCATAGGCAAGTATGGTCGCCTGTGATCTTAGATAGGCACTCTGGTTATACCTCAGGCCATAGAGTTGCAAACTGGCAACACCTAATAAACCAATAGACAATACCAGTACTGCAACCAGCACTTCCAATAAAGTTGAACCTGACTGTTGCCGGTTATTTATGGACATGTAAGATCACCTCCGGCAGAGTCATTAAAAACACCACTGGCATTATCATCAGTCGCCAAGCGTGCCCTGCCCGTTACGTTAATATTAATCGCCTTGGCGAAGGTTGTTCCGCGTTGATCACAAATTTTAAAGGTACCCGTAGAATCGATCACCCCTCTGGAGGTATATTGAATCCAGTCTGCATTATCGAAATAATTACTACGAATAGTCATACCTGAATTCGCCTGGTTCTTAACCATCAATATGCTATCACCTGCTGTTACCGAGGCATCTGCATTGAGATCGACAAAGGCAATCCAGCCATTCTCCCATGCATTACTATTGCAACCAGTCCCATTTGTGCTTCCACAAATAGTAACCGTTTGCCTTTGCTTTACCGCTTCAGAACGTGCGGTTAATAACGTAGAAACAAAATCATTGGTCGTAGCAATGATTTTGTTATTAGCCAGAAATTCTCTAAGATTCGGTACCGCAAAGGACACCGTGATCGCAAAGATAGCGATGCCTAACATCAATTCAATCAGGGTAATCCCTTTCTGCTTTATCATATTCATAACACCTTTATAGCCAGCTTCCTGCACACACGCCAGTCACAAAGGAACCAGCTGCATCAATTAACCGACAAACGGTAAACATGTTTTTTAATAAGTTTATTTACAAAATGTCGCATATCACTTTAGCGGTATCATTATTTTTTACTTTATATATAGGTAAAAAAAAACAATAAAAAAGCAATATCAATCACATTGATTATTGTTAAACAGTAGCCCGGACTTCGCGCAGCGAACGCCGGGAAACGAACAGGGTAACAACAGCAAAGTGGGATGTTTCAGATGTACTTCTGTCTGGGGGATCGTAGGATTTTATTGAATTTAATCGAGCTATTCTTTTTCCCCGGCGTTCGCTACGCGAAGTCCGGGCTACGTTGTCTTTTATGGATCATCGCCAATAGCCGAATTTAGGCCAACAGTAAAAATAGAACGGTGACGTCAAATTCACTGGAAGCCCCTCAACCGACAGTCAGAAGTTTTTTCCAGGACAGTGACAACCCTAGTTGTTGGCCTGGAAAAAATCTTGTGGCTGGCGGTTGTAAGAGGGGCGTTGTCTAAAAAAAATAATGCAAATTCAAAAACGTTTCGAGTATCTCGCAAGTACTTTATTCGCATGGATTTTTTGCGCTTTGGATAATGATTTTCCCAGTTTTTCCAATCGGGACTGATGTTCGCTATCTTGCTTTGCAGCCAGACTAGTCCAGACAAACGCATATACCTTACTTTTGCGGATTCCACCTGCCCCCTGCTGATGAAACTCAGCCAGTTTTAATTGCGCCCGGATATTCCCCTGGTGCGCCGCCCTTTTGATCCATTTCGCCGCTTCCACCTTATCCAAAGAAACACCACGTCCTTGACTATACATGTTACCTAAATAGGCTTGGGCTTCGGCAAAACCAAGATAAGCCGCTTTTTTTAGCCACTTCGCTGCATCGGCAGCACTTTTGGTGACGCCACGCCCTTGATCCAGTAACAACCCATACTGATATTGCGCGTTCATATTGCCGCGTTTGGCGGCCAGCTGAAACCAGTACGCAGCCTTTTTGTCATTCTGCACAACACCCACACCATTTTTATAAGCTTCTGCAAGACTGTTCTGTGCATAGACATACCCCTGTTTTGCTGACCGTCGATACCACTTTACCGCTTGCAAAGAGTCTTTTATGGTTCCCAATCCTTTATCGAATAAAAACCCCAACTGATACTGGGCCGATGCCGATCCCGCATTGGCAGATTGCAGGAACTCTTTGTAAGCCAGCTTATAGTGGCCAGTTGTATAGGCCTTTTCGCCTCTTTTATAATCGGCAAGCAAATTAAACGGCGCCAACAAGCATAGTAATAATATTATTTGTTCTGTTTTCATTTATGGATTTAACACTCGGAAATACTCAGCCTAATTATTGCTCTGCTGATTTATTCATAGGTCATGACAAAATTCATTTTAGAAAATTCTGCCTGATTCTTCAAGCAGTAATATTTAACGTTGCTATTTCAACATTGACGACACTTGGAAAACCGGCTACCGGAAAAGTGAGTGCCATTGGCCAGTTTCGTTTGCTAAACCCGGCGCGTTAACTCTGACGTTACACTATTGCAAATATTTCGTTACCGTTATAGGAAGTTTACTTCGCCATATCCTGATTATATAACACATATATTTTTGGCTCTAACAAGGTATTGATGGGGGTCTCTATTCGGGTAATATCTTTACCAAATACAGTGGCCGCTTTAATAACCTGATCAGTCAGATATTTTGTGGGTACTGCCACTTTTAATTCGTCAACATTAAGCTCAGAGCGTCGGGCCAGATGAAAACCCCAGATACCAAACGCTGGTACGGTAATCTTATAACTAAGGGTTTTGTAATCAGCAGAACGTAATGTTTTTTCGACACACCAGAAGACCGATCGGGCAAAAAACGGAGATGAACTTTGCGTAACCAGCGCGCCATCTTTGCTAAGCCTTCTTCTTATCAGCTTGTAAAATTCACGTGAATATAACTTGCTTAACGCTTCATTACGCGGATCAGGCATATCAATGACGACACGATCAAACTGTTTTTTTGATTTCCAAATAAAAGAAAACGCATCGCCGTTAATCACCGTGACCTTTGGATCGAGCAGTGATTTTTGGTTTAATTTACGTAACGGTTCGAACTCGACAGCAAAGTCAGTAATGGCTTTATCAAGATCGACCAGCGTGATCGTTTTGATTTGCGGATACTTTAACAACTCGCGTACCGCCAAGCCATCACCGCCACCCAGTATGAGCACATGGTCACGTTTACCTGGCAATGACATCAACGGATGAATCAAGGCTTCGTGATACCGATGCTCATCGCTTTCAGCAAACTGTATATGACCATCAATATACAAACGATGCTTGCCATACAAATTACTCCGGGTAAATACGATGCGCTGATAGGGGCTTTGTTTTTCAGCGATGATCGCATCCTGAAACATACCCTGCTCGATATAGCTGGATATCGCCGAACCAAAAAAATTGAGAACAATCAATGTAATAAAGGTAAAGATTGAAACGCCCATTAAATATTTCAACACCGGTAACTGCGGTCTAAAATACCACAGGTTAACCAGTGCAACAAATATATTGATTAATGCTATGACGAATGACGAATGAATAATGCCAATGACTGGCAACAGCAGCAACGGGAATGCAACTGATCCGATCAGTGCACCAACATAGTCAAGTGATAACACATCGGATAAGCTTTTTCTTATTGATTCCTTTACGCTTAGAATCCGGGTTAGGATTGGCACTTCCAACCCCACCAATATTCCGATGGTAATTATAAACAGATACATTACCGGTACGTACATTGCATTTAAGCGCACAAACACCTGAAACATGGTAATACTGCAAATACCACCAACTATAGCAATCATTATTTCTATAACGATAAAACTTTTTATCAAATCTTTAACAACCAACCGCGACAGGAATGAACCGATTCCCATCGCAAACATAAAAAAACCAATGGTCAATGAAAATTGATAAACACTGTTACCGAGTAAATAGGTAGAAATGGAAGCAATGATCAGCTCATAGACGATACCACTAAGAGCAACAAAGGTAATCGATAGTAGCAGGATCGAGATCTGTCGCGAATCCAGCGCAGCAATTGATTCTTCGCTAGACGGTCTTTCAGACATACGCAATTAGAATTGTGATTTTCAAAATAAAGTAACCTATACCTCCATGACTATGGAGGTATAGGTCTGTCTGTATTAGCTGTTTATTTACCGCGGGAAAAGCTGCCAGAACGACTACGAGACTTGGCTCTGGATTTGGCCGCTGCTCTGGATTTGGCTTTTGAAACCGCGCCGGAGTGATAGTTTTTAGGACTCATTTTCGAATTCGAAAAACGCTTACCACCAATACCCGCGCCTCTTTGGCGGCTTAACATATTACCCAGAATCATACCGGCAACAAAACCACCCATGCTAAAACCGTGATCCCGGCGATATCCATTTTGTAAATCTGACGCAATCAGACGACTGCGATCAAAATCTATTTCGACTTTAAATAAGTCAGTTTCACCAAAATCCTTAGTTTTATTTTTATTGATATCAGCATAACCGGTTATGGAGCCATCAGCGTTTACCACTGTACCTATTGGCTTACTTGTAATTTTTGCCTTGTTAAGTTCGATCGCATACAAGGTATTAAACTCCTTCATGAACTTATCTTTTTCTTCTTTAGTGGCTTTGTCGGCAGATTTTTTATCGCCTTTCGCTTTTTTCATTTTATCCAATGTACTCATCATTATATCAAGTACCTTGTTAAGGTCTACCACTTCAACTTTTGGACTGCTGCCACAGCCGGCAATCAATAGTGATACAAAAACAAGTAGCGCAAGTTTTAGCTTAATCATAGTTCCTCCTGGTTTGACGATAGCAAGGATTACTTTAATAATCCCTAACCTGCCTGATTTGTGTCGTTTAATAACTAAATATTATATCTAAAGTGTATCTCATCCACACCATCTTTGTAATAATCACGCAGTCTCCCTTCTTCAAAAAAACCCGCCATAATTAACGGTTGCAGCACACTGTCCATATTCGATGGAAAGGATGCAAAAACTGCCCTGGCTTCCTCTTCTCGTGCATAATCAATCACTTCATCAAAATCTTCTTTGCTGACCTGGGTTTTAGCACCGAACAAGCTGAAAGACTTGGGTTTCCATTCAATATAATAGGCGTCGTCAGTTTCATCAATCTCATAAACACCCTCTATTTCAACGCTGGTCTGATCAGCGGCTATCGGTTCTGGCACCGAATCTGCCAATCTCAGCCCATAGATAAACTGGGTTTCATCCGGTTCATAATAATGACGATGACGCACCTCTTCCTTAAAACCGATGCTATCATAAAGTGCTTTCGCCGCCGCGTATAAATCTTTTCCAGATTCTTCGTCGCGATAATCGCTGGTGGACACAAATATTTTGCGTGCATCGTTGGACTTAAGATGATCCAATAATGAGTTCACGATACTGGTTCCATACTTTTGCCCCTGTTTTTCTGGCAATAAATAGGTCCAGGATAACCAATAGGTGTTATCAGCGCCATTGGCCTCCCGATAACCGGTAACCCCGATCAGTTTTCCATGTTCGGTTAAAACAAACTGGTTATCGACACCTAATTCTTCATAACTCTCGCGAGCCGCTTCGGCATCATCCTCATCGTGGCTTTCGATAATCTCGACGACACTGTCAATATCGTCGGTCTGCATTGGTTTGACTTCTACACCTTCAGGTAACATAGATTGATTGGTCTCAAGTCGTTATAATTTAATTCTAAACATGTGGATATAAATTCATGGAAATTATCGAAAAACAACGACCAAATAATAAATGAAAACACTGCAAAAGTCATCTATAAGCCGCCCCAGTTTTAACCTTCCATGGGTCACATTGATATTTCTGTTTTACAGTATATTTGTATATTTTATGTACAAACCCTATACAATGACAGGCAATCAGTATCTATTTTTATTGATATCAGAAAATACTTACCCAGGTGGGCTGGTAGAGATAAAACAAGGCGAGTATTGGCGGTTGTTAACGCCGGTATTTCTCCATTTTAGCTGGGATCATATCACTTATAATGTAATAGGCATCTTTATCCTCGGAAACTGGTGCGAAAAACAGATCGGTTCACTCTGGTACCTGTTGTTGATTACCTTGATCGGTGTGCTCTCTAACTACGCAGAATATTATTTTTATGGGCCCAGCTTTGGCGGCCTGTCTGGCATTTTATATGGCTTGCTTGGCTTTATTATCACCGCGCTACTGATGACCCGTCAATTAAAGAAAATTATGCCCTGGTACTTTTTGCTTATATTTGCAGCAGTTTTTATACTGTCCTGGACAGGAATCTTCGATGACAAGGAAACGGCCAATATGGCGCATACGGGTGGCCTGGTCTCAGGCATTGTTTTTGGATTTTTAGTCGGGGCTTATTTTAGAATTAAGCAATCGATACCTTCTAATACACGACCTTAGCTGACCGTCTCCATCGACCTATAACTAGAAAAACAATGATGATTAATTGTAACAATCCGGAAATCAGCGAGACAAACGGATAACTACCCCACGGTACCAGTGCGGAGATGAGCATCTGCCCGCTTAGCAATAAAAGTAGCATTGGCAATAACATATAAAGCAACAATAGATAAAAGAATGCGGTCAGATCTGATTTGTTAGGCTTCGCGGAAAAATTAAAATAGAGCGCAATACCAATGTCCCGTAAAACAAAAATAGATGAATTAACTAGATTAAAATAGATAGAGAATTCATCGCCATTGGGTAGAATAAGCAACAACAGCAAAATCATTACCAAAACGACTAAACTAACCATCCAGGTTTGCACCGACTGAAATAAGAGCAACCAATCACGCTGCTGAAAATGGTAAAACAGGCGTTTGAAAACGATTACCCCTTTATTTTCCGAAAATAACCCGATATAGACCGAAACTAGTACAACGATATACGCTATTACTAACATCGCGAATAATTCGTCATTCGCAGATATCCAGGAAAGAAACCCGGCACAATAGCTTGCCATAAAAATAATAAATGCTAGCCACGCCACCGGGGTATTTTTTAATTGCAATTCGATGCGCATAAGCCGATAACTGCCATACAATGCCCAACCACAAAAAACTAGTAACGATGTCATTAGAAAAGCCGACGCAGTAAAAGTAAACCCATGCCATCTGACTGGCTCACCAATCCCGCCATGTTGAATATATCTCAAAACTAAAATGAAGGTAATAATACTAAAAAATATTACCACAATATCAGCCGAACGATAATAAGCCGAACCCGTGCGAACCACCGCCAGTCCAGCAAAAAAAGCAACCGTCTGTACCAGTAATCCGGATAAAATCATGGTAACAATTATTTCGATTGTCGAATAATTTACTTTGCTATAGACCAGAGAATACCCCTCGCTATTATAATAGATCGCGATAATCAACAGGCAAAAAAATGCGCCATACCAGACGATCAACGTACTACCAAATAACTTCGCCCATGTCATGCTCCAAGCATTGCTTGATGTCATGCGTTGGTTGTCCCAGGTTTTTTCTCTAACCTCTCCGGTGACCGTATTTGCTGCAAGCTTGACGCCCCAAAGGCCGATCAGAATAAAATAAACCACTAATGCCGTACCAGTAACGCTAGCAGCAACAAGCTGACGATTATCGATGGAAACCACCATAGCGATAAATATAATCGCCAGTAAAGCCGGTATCATAATGAGTTTATGAAAGCTACACTCCAACCAGATATTACGCTGAAATTCAGGATTAATATTCATCGACCTATTCTTCTCCTGGTGATGCTACCGCATCAAGGTAGGCATCTTGTAAACTGGATTTTTCAATACTGAATTGACACACTGTAATACCCTTTTCAACAAGCATTCCAAGCAGCATCGACTGTTGATAAGAATCTTTATCCATTTGCAGTCGGCAAGATTTTGATTCGCTTGAAATAATTTTTATATCGCTCATGGTCATAATAATACTGACCAAGTCATCGTGAGATTCATGCGTGGTTAAATTGACAATGATTTTTTGCTGAAGCTGATGATTTAGCTCTGCCTGTTTGGCGATCTTGCCATTTTTAACTATGACCATATGATCGGTATATTCTTCTAACTCCGATAAAATATGCGAGGAAATCACCAGCGTCATGCCCTGGCGCTTCAGTTCCAAAAACAAATGACTGAGCGCTTGTCGGGCCTCGGGATCAAGTCCAGACGCCGGCTCATCGAGAATAACCACCTCGGGCTCATGAATAATAGCCTGAGCGATCGCTAATCGTTGCGCCAGACCGCGAGAAAGTGATCCGGCAAAATGATCCAGGCGATCAAGTAACCCCAATCGTTTAGCCGCTAATTCAACCGCACCTGCCTGCTCGTTCGCTGGAATTAACTGCGCACGTGCAAAATAGGTTAAACATTGTCGTACGGAGAGTGTTCGATAGAGACCGAAAAAATCTGCAAGATAGCCCATCTTACGATGACACAATCGTGGGTTCTGAACAACATCGATACCGGCAACGGTAATGGCACCTGATAGCGGTGTTTCCAATGCAGCAATGCAACGCATCAGCGTTGTTTTACCGGCACCATTGGGACCGACCAGCGCGGTAATATCACCCGTGACAATTTTTAACGAAATATTATCAATTGCCCGTATGCCTGGATATTCAAACACTATATTTTTAATTTCGATCATATTTAGATACTTAACGTAAATATCGAGCATTTAGTATAACGTTGTAATTCGGTAAATATCAAGATACCTGTCACCTCAGTTAAAAATTATGCTGCCAATACCGGTAGTTTCTCATTCACTATATTGCTACTTTTGTCTGGATGGAGCATTACCTTTTCTTGCTGCTTCCAAATTGAAATAAGCCCTTGAACTTGTGCAATTCTTGGCGGTATTATATGGAAACATTTAACCTAAATCGTCGGAGTCTTACTTATGAGTAATGATAATATTTATGCCGAAAGGCTTACTGCAGATAATTCCGTTTTGGCAATGATAGATCATCAAACGGGTCTGTTGGTTAGCTGTCGTGATTATGATCCGCATTTACTAAAGGCCAATATTAGAGGTCTCTGTACTCTTGCCAAAACGGTTGGCTTACCTTCTGTTGTTACCGCCAGTATGCCTCAAGGGCCTAATGGGCCAATAATGCCTGATATTCTGGAAATTCTGGGTGATGAGGTAATTGAAAGGCCTGGTGAAATTAATGCTTGGGATAATCCGGCGTTTAAAGGTGCAATCGAAAAAACAGGACGAAAAAAAATTGTAATGGCAGGCGTAGTGACAGATGTGTGTTTGCTATTCCCCGCTATTTCTGCGGTTGCCGATGGCTATGATGTTTACGCCGTAATAGATGCTTCAGGCACCTGGAACAAATCTGTACAGGAAATTAGTTTACACCGTATGACTCAAGCGGGTGTTAAAGTCTCAACTTGGGCTTCTGTCCTGGCAGAACTTATGAACGATTGGCGTAGCGAAAAAGGAATGGCGCTTGGAGGCGTACTTGGTGAACATACTTCTTATCGCTGGGTGTATGATAGTTTTTTAGCTGCCAATGAAAATAGCAAGTAGACTGAAAATAGATCATGGCAATCTAATAATACGCTCCATTGGTGACATTATGTAGTAAATAAAATATCAGCAATGAAAGGAAAAATTTATGAATATTGAAATTAAAACAAGAGAGCAACAACACAATGCTGATTTATTCGGGGGACGATTACATGAAAACAAACCAATATCAGGCCAAGTATATTCTAACCTTTTATATTGGGCGCATGTAGAAGCACCTGAGGATGGTGAGTTTGGATTGCACCCGCATGAAAATATTGAAATATTAACTTTTATTTTTGAAGGCGGGCTGGAGCACTTTGATACAGCCACCAATGTATGGACACCCTTACCTGCTGGCGGAGTTCAGCATATCCAAGCCGGTAAAGGTCTATCTCACTCAGAGAGATATAAAAAAGGTTCTCGTGCTTTTCAAATCTGGTTTGACCCAGATTTTAGTGCAGCATCTATGAAAGAGCCTTATTACAAAGATTATCAGGCTGACTCATTTTCTTGGATAAAAGAAAAAAATTATAAAGTAAAATCATATGTAGGTAAAAATGCACCGATTAAAACAGATGCTCCGGGTATTTCTGCAATGCGCTATAAAATAAAGAAAGGAAAGCACGAATTTAATTTTCAAGCTGATAGTTTTTACTCGCTTTATTTAATGAGTGGAAAAATAAACATAGCAGAAAACAAAATTCATACTGATACATTTGCACGAATAACAGACACCGACACTATAACAATCGATGCACTGGAAAACAGTGACTTATTTATTTTAAAATCGCCAGTCAACGTTGACTACAAGTTGGCTTCAGGATAATAAAGAGCCTATTCTCAATGATCCAAGAATTAAAGACATTAAGAAGCTTATCAGCAGCTAACAAGGTACTCGTTGGGACGTTATATTGCTAAAGAGGCTTTTACATGAACAAAACGATTGCTGTCATTGGCAGCTCAAGACGAAATGGAAATACTGGAAAGCTAATTGACTTGATTGCTAAAGAATTGAGTATCGAGGTTATTGATTTAAGTTTAAAAAATATTTCTCCATTTGATTATGAACATAAAAATACCAATGATGACTTTTTACCATTGATGACTCACCTATTGAAATATGACAATATAATTTTTGTCTCACCGGTATATTGGTTTGCTATGAGCGCTCAAATGAAAGTATTCATTGATAGAATGTCTGATTTTTTGTCCATAGAAGAATTGAATGACCAAGGTCGAGAATTAAGAAATAAAGTGGGTTATGTTGTTTCTACTTCAATAAGCGAACAAATTGACGAGTCTTTTTTGAATTCTTTCACTGATACATTTAAATACTTAGGTATTAGATATGGAGGCTTTGTTCATGTGAATTGTAGAAATGGTTTCAATGCTGACGCTGACCAAAATGAAATTGATAATTTTATTAAAAAATTAAAACCATGTAGCATTAGTGACGCGATATAACAAGGTGAATTCAACGGATCGACTAGCAAAGAAAATGATGGGAAAAACTTTAACATTAGAAAAATTATTTGAGAACGAACCCATTCAATGGGGGCTTCGAGGCGATCCTTATCTATAGAGAGAGATGAGCCTATATTTTAAAAATACACCACTCCCACAAACTCAAGATCAATTGAAAATATAACCAAAAAATCTATTTCAGAAAGGAACCTTTTTGCTATTGAACGATTTAGCCATGGAGGCATGTCGAGTGGTTGCGAGTCTCCCGAGTATTGGCGCAATGATGCTATCCCATTAATTATTAATAGATACAATGAAACATAACCATTACATTTTATTAACGAAATAGATACTCAGGATTTAACTTACCGATTGCCCAAAGCATATATAACTTGTCAGATTTTTTTTGAGTGGTGGCACTCAAAAAATCTTGTGACGGGCTATTTAGTGTGCGCTGTTGAATAACATGGGAGGGGGATTAAACTGACTTGCTTTTGTTTTCCCGGCGTTCGCTTCGCGAAGTCCGGGCTACTCAGGGGCAAACATATTATGCTTGGTCTGTTCCTGTTTTTTTTACGCGAACTAAGTTATTGTCCATCGCAGGCAACCGACTGATCTCGATTTCGCTTTCGTTTAGATCTTCGAGAACACCGGTATCAACATTATAAATATGATGATGTGGCTTGGTATTGGAATCATAAAAGACACAATTAGGATCGACTATCACTTCATTAATCAGGCCTTTGCGGGCAAACAAACCCAACGTATTATAGACCGTCGCTTTTGAAACCTGCGGTTCAATGGTATTGATTTGCGTTTTAATCTGATCGGCGGACAAATGCTGTGGTTTTTGAAACAGGGTCTCGGCGATTAACACTCGTTGCTGCGTAGGCTGAATAGAATGCGCAGCCAATAGTTTGATAATCTTTTCTTTATCTAGCGGAAAATGGGAAATCGAAGTATCCATACCCTGTAAGTATATGACGAATCCTTAGGCATTGTCCAGACCCGCTTTTAAACCTTACCCCGGTCAGGTTACTGTTTCGCTGACTTGATACCAGCTGGGTTCAACGATGGGCGGTCGTTGAAAAATAATATCCGCGATTAACTTGGCTGACGCTGGCGCTAAGACCACACCATTGCGAAAGTGACCGGCATTAACATATAAACCAGGTGTGGATAAAATTTCGCTAACATACGGAATTCCTTGATTTTTTGATCCAGGCCTAAGACCAGTCCATTGCATCTCAATGGGGAATTTTTCTAATGCTGGCACTAGTTGCCGGGCATTCTTATGCAGCATATCCGCTGCTTGCTCAGTGGGCATTTTATCGTACCCGACATATTCTATTGTACTGCCAGTTAACACCCGGCCATCGCGCCGTGGAATCAGGTAAACATTATCGGATAACAGCAGATGCTGAATGAGCCCAGGCCGGGCTTTATACATCAACATTTGGCCACGCACTGGCTCAACGTCCAGTTGCAACTCTAATTCGGCGAGCAACTGCCCTGTCCACGCACCACCACAGAGAACAACCTTATCAGCATAGTAGTGACCATGATTAGTGACTACCCCGCTAATACCACGCTGGTCGATGAGTAGTTTACTAACACTGGTATTCTCCTTGATATCAACACCGCGAACGACAAGACTCTTCTTTATGCTTTTCACCAAACGAGGACTGCGAATTTGAGCAATATCCGGGAAATACAAAGCCCGCTGAAAATGCTTTTCTAACGCCGGTTCATATTGCGTTAACTCACTTTTCATCAAGTTATGCATTTCATATCCGAACTGCGCAGCCCAGCGCTCAGCTTCCAATTCGTCCTCCATGCTAACCAGTAACATTCCGTTTTGCGACCATTCGGGATCGATACCGCTATCTTGCATAATTTCTGCGGTCAAATTCTGAAAGTGCGACTGGCTCCAGGCCGCGAGGCGGGTCACTGGTTCTGGATAACGCCAGGGATAAAGTGGCGATAGAATGCCACCGCCAGACCAGGAAGATTCCTGTCCACATTGATTGCGGTCAATCAGCGTTACCGTCATTCCAGAAAGCGCCAACTCACGGGCGGTAAACATTCCGATCAAGCCGCCGCCGACAACGATACAATCAGCCACTATTGCCTCCGCTACCACTTAGCCTCTCCTGTCTGCTTTTATCAGACCGGATCTGGGCCAAGTAAACGATTGATTTCAAAAAACCAATAAAATATTCATTCATAGGTACTTGTGCTTATGCTGTGGAACCTGTGTGTATGTTACAACTTCTGAGCACTTGAACACCTCACTGCTTAGGTTCAAGCTATTTTAACACTATTCTAGCATATAGGAATTGATTTGAATCATCGCATAAATTTTGATTGTTATGGATATAGCCTGATAGAAAATCTGCTGGCACTGGTCTTAATCTCGATTGCTTCTACCGGTCTGATTCAGTCCCAAATAATTAATCAGAAAATCAACAAAAACGCATTGCATAAAACCATCGCCATACTACTGGTCAATGAGCTACAGGTCGCTGTCAATACTGGCCCAACGGTAAAGTCCGCTCTAAGCGATTGGCAGTCTAAACTATCGAGCCTATTGCCCAATGGCACGGGTAGCGCGAAAATTAAAAACCAGCGGTCGGTGGAGCAATTCCAGGTAAAACTATCTTGGGGCAGACAATCTTTCCAAGCAATCAGCGAACCTTGTCCCGCCAATCAAACCGGTGGATGTTACCAGTTATCTTTCCCACGCTATCGCCAGCAAGGATTTTATTAAACCCAAATGGATAGACAAAACCGACAGAAAAACAGCGGATACAGTATGACTGAATTTCTGATAGCAGGATTGATCGGTATGATCAGCCTAATCACTATAACGCATATTTATCTTAACGGAAAACTCGGCTATCTCGCGCATAAAAACACTACCGAGCTACAGGAAACCGGGCGATTAGTCATGCAAACGCTAACCCGGCATATCCAACGAAGCGGTTATATGGGCAACTTTATACTCGACCCGGACAGCGTCAAAAAAAATACCAACAACAGCACAAATCCGGATTGTTATAACCAGGATTGGGTCAAGCACATAGAAACCGCTATCATTGGGCTTAACCAGAATCAGCGCGCCTATACCTGCCTCAATAATCCTGGCAGCGTCTATCGAATCACCCGAGGTGATGTCATCACCCTACGCTATGCCGAGGTAAATCGCACCACAACGGTCAAACCTGGTAACAGCTACCTGGCTTCATCGATGGGAAAATATTCGTTGGTACCCGATAAAAAACCAGCAGAGTCAAATATGCAGCTAAACCGTCTTCGGGTTTTTACTTTTTTCCCAGGCCAATCAAGTCGGCCTGTCTGCAACCAAAAAAAAGGTCCGGCGCTAATAGCACTAACTATTTCTAATAGCGGGAAGCTGCGCCGCCAAGCCCTCATCAACGGTGTCGAGAAGATACAATATCAATACGGTGAATTAATCGACCCGGCCAATCAAAAAGTCGTGCTTCGTAATGCCGATTCAGTAACAAACTGGAATCAAGTCATTAGCGTAAAAATCTGGGCACTGATCCGCGCTGATTGCCCACAGCACAACCACGCGGATAAAAAACAATATCGCCTTGCCGATATCCTCTATCAACCCAATGATCGTTATCATCGCCAGTTGTTTACCACAACTGTTTTATTAAAAAACCGCTTAAAGCTATTAAAAGCAATTAAGATTGAGAAAAAAAATGCTGACAACTAAACCCAGTCCACGCTGTTCTGGCAGCACGCTGTTGCTGTCACTGGTATTAATATCAATGTTAAGCATCCTTGGATCAGTCATGTTTGAACGATCATGGATTAACCTGCTAATGACCAAAAACTATCAATACCAGGTACAAACAGCGCATGATAATGACGCCACCCTGCTCGCGGCATTAAAATTTATTGCCACCGACATGCAGCAACTGTCAAAATTTAACTGGTCACAGCATCAAGGCATCTACGCAAAAGACACCCCGTATACAGGCAACCCCGATCCACGACAATGGCGAGACAGTGAAACGGTCATTGCCAGCGCCCAATCCCGATATATTATCCAGTATCTCGGCAAGCTGGAACAAATCACCGTAAATAAAAATCAATCCCGCCCGACCGTCCAGCGTTTACAAGTCTTTAAAATAATAGCTATCTCGCGCGGAAAAAAGAAAAGCGTTTATACCGCACAAATACTCTATTCACGACTCGATCCTGAATTCGCGCAACCTAAAGACCCAACACTACCAACCGGCATCCGCAGCTGGAGCGACTTATAAATATTTAACGCAAACGACTAATAGTTGGACCGACTTATGAATATTTAACTCAAACGTCTAATTACCCGAGTAGCCCGGACTTCGCGCAGCGAACGCCGGGTAAACGAACAGAACATTATTTGAGTTTCTCGCGAAACTAACGAGGGTTATTCCTGAAGACTCCCCACGAACTTTATTTTTTTTAGCCAACTTAATTAATAACCCAGAATACCTATACTAAGCAGGAACGGCTATCGTACTTTACCCCGAAGGTTTGGGAATGGTGTTGTGGTAGGTAATCGAATGCCCCAGCAGTTGATCCACCGGTTCCTCTTCCTCACAATCTAAGCCTTTAGAATTTGGCCTCTTGCGCACACTTTATGGGTAAAGTGACCAGCCTTGTTCCTCCATAATATCGAAAATTGTCTCCCGTGTTTTCGGGTGTTGAAAATACAAAGCTGATCCAAGATTTTTTTCGCTAGTAATTCTTTTCTTAGCACGGGAAAATAGCGCAACACAGTTGCAAGAGTTGTGTCGCGACTTGTATAGAATGCCGTCATACTGATTAGGGTGTTGATGAATCCATCGCGACCATTGCTGAGGGATTTCGTAGCTAGTCGTGGTACAAATATTTCCATCTAAGCGTAGATGGGATAACCCATTATCAGCAAGCATAGCTAAGCGAGCGCTCTTGATGCGAATTATGAACACTTGTCTTTGCTTTAGCTCTGCCTCCGAGAGCACTAAAAGCTCACTCGTAGATATCTCAGTTATATCGTGTCCGTAAGTCTCTGCAAACGCACCACTCGGTTGCTCAGCTGCATAAAACACACCGTATTGTTTATCTGGATCATCAAATCGATATTTTTTATTTTCCGAAAAATATAGGCAACTAGTATGTCCCGCTGGATTAAAACGATAGTATATTCGCGCGCCTTTTGATATATTTTCCTTAGGGGTAAGATTGAAATTATTCGGTGGTCGCTTCAAATTA
>QILK01000089.1 GCA_003233345.1 Gammaproteobacteria bacterium
AGTTTTTTTCAGCGTCATTACAACCCCAGTTGTCTGCGCTGAAAAAAATCTTGTGGCTCGCGGATGTAAAGGGCGCTGCTGAAAAGGATAATAGCCCCGAATCCAAATCATTTATGAAATATCCAGGCTAAATGAAATTTTTCTGCCAAAAAATGATAGAATTACCCGTTAAATCATGGTATTTATTTTCTTAATGGAAGCGATATAATTCAATTCAATTTGCTTAGTTGCTTTAGTCGATAATTAACTAAAAATTAACAACTAATCAGATATTGTATTTTATTGGTCAGCTTGTTTATTTATCGATATTATTATTAAAAGGCGAGTGAATATGAAAATGCGGCGCAATGGTTGGTGGCTTTGCTTGGGTCTGATTGCAGGTTTTAGTAGTAATGCTGCTGCGCGAGGCGTGTGTCCTGACGGGGCGTATAGTATCACCCGGTATTCACAGTGCCAATGTGCCGATCAAGATAATGTCAAGGTGATTGATAGGAAAAAGCGATTGGCAGCTTGCTCTTATAAAATTACAGTTACTGTAAAGACAGTTGAGAATCCAGAATTGCGCAAGCGGTCAACTGGTAGTGATCCCACCAGGCATCCGGATACCCAAAGGCAGAATACGCAAGGGCAAAACACTCAACGTCAAAGCACTCAACAGCAGGATACCAGAAAGCCCGATCCAAGACCCCAGGAACCACGTGCACCCGTTGCAAGAGCGACTGACAGTATTGTGCTTTGTCCGGCAGGAAGGTTTAGGAATAGCGGGAAACGCAAGGGATGTATATGCCCAGGTGGGACGGTTAAGAATCTGCTAAACAAGTTTACCAATACTTATGATTGCCGTGCTGTTGCCAATGTTGGCTTGCCTGCGCCTGATGTACCGCCACGAGGAAACAACCGCAGTCAGCAAGCGCCAAAAGCAAGTGTACAGCCAGAGCCATTGGCACAACCACGCACAACAAGCCCAGCGGGTAGGAGAGCACCTCGCAGTGCTCAATCTTGCCCCCGAGGAAAATTTAAAAATCGAGGAAAAACCAAAAACTGTGTTTGTCCGCAGGGTAGCAAGAAAAATAGCACTAACCGCTTTACCGGCACTTATACCTGTAAATCGATAGCCAAGGTATCTACCCCGGCTCCACGATCACCATCGGGGACTTCCGGCTCTGACTCACGATCACCATCGGGGACTTCAGACTCAGACCCACGATCACCATCGAGGACTTCAAATATACCAAGTGCCTATTCTCAGCCTATTCCGCCAGCGCCTTCACGGGGACAGCCTAAATTCAGGGCGCCAATTGCCAAACCAGAGACCAAGTATTGCCCGCCAGGTAGATTTAAAAATTCTGGGGCGACTAGGGGATGTGTTTGCCCAGCAAATACAACAAAGAAAAGTGAAAGCCGTTTTCGCAACGTATACAGTTGTCAAAGTAAATTGGTAAAGGTAAAATCCCAGCCACGTCTTCGCACTATTGAATCGGATAAAACCCGCCTACGTGAAGATGCATTGCCAAGAACTAATCCTCCGCAAACCCGGCCAGCACCCTTGTTACCGGCTGTAGTCGATTGTCCGGTTGGCAACTTTAGTACAGGGCGTTATCAGAACTGTCGCTGTCCACGCGGAGCGAATTGGACTGTGGTAAACCG
This sequence comes from Gammaproteobacteria bacterium, assembly GCA_003233345.1. GTDB lineage: Bacteria > Pseudomonadota > Gammaproteobacteria > SZUA-21 > SZUA-21 > SZUA-21. Next base: position 1,648 of record QILK01000089.1, read on the forward strand.
CCGGGAAAGAGTCGCGGTTTGTTTACAACCACAATCTATTGTTTCTAAATGCCCTATAGGCAATTTTCGAAATAAAGATTATTTGCTTAATTGCCGTTGTTCTCCCGAGGATAAAAAAATAATTGTAAATCGACATCGTAACGTTGCCGCGTGTGTGCGTCGGTAGCGATAAATTTAACACCTACCTGGATTAAGCACAGTGAAATTCAGGTAAGCGTGGTTATCATAGAATCCTAAATCAGGATATGTGTTTCGTGCTTGTCAATCTACCCTCCATTAATCAACTGCTATCGATTTTGTTTGTATAAATTCCTGAGTTGCTGTGGAACAAAATTTCGCCGTTAGCGCTAAAAATAAAACTGTTACAGTTTGACCACGCCATGTTAGCGGATTATTATTGTTAGATGAATTTGCAACGAAAAATATTTTGGACGCTGATACTCATGGCAGTGGTGCCATTATTTATTTTACTGGCACAATTATTATCGACCATCACGCGGGATTTGGAATCGCGTACCGCAGCAGAGGTTAATAAGACATTGGTTAAAATGTCTAAAGAAATTTTTAACGAAATGGGTAATCAAAAATCGGTGGCCAATGGATTGGCCAAAGTACCGATTGTCAAGGAATTTTCCAGTATTCAATTGCACGGTCAGCGAACACCGCAATATGAAATAAAGGCTAATCAATTAGCGGCATTTTTTTTAAACTATCAATCAACGGCGCCGAGCATACAAGCGCTGCGTTTTACCGATCTAAAGGGTGAGACCCTGATCAAGGTCAAAGAAGGAAAATTATTGGCATCGTCAAAAAAAACCAGGAAAGGCTACCGTATCGTTGAGTCCATTGATAAAAAAGTATTTTTTAAGAGAGCACTGGCAAGCGCGTTACAGCACGGAAATACGACAAGTATTTCCAACTATGAACGTGGAAAGGTTTTAGGCGATGCGAATTTTTTGCCGGCAATGGTTCGCTATTCTGTACCGATTCGTGATGAGTTAGATACGCTACAGGGTTTTTTGATTGTCAATATGTGGGGGAAGCGTATTGACGATACTGTTGAGACCGCGCTAGGGGGTATTCCTGGCAACGTTTATGTCGTTGAAATCAATCCTGACGATAGTCAAAGAGATGGGATTTACCTGTATCACAAAAACCCAGACAGGCGTTTTTCCAATCAGCTTGGTACCGATGGTAATTTTAAAGCCGATGTTGGATTATCGATATGGCAGCAGTTAAAAGGCACTAAAACGCACGGGAAGAAAATTACCGGCGATGGCAGGCGGCTCTTTTACCGCGTACATTCCCCGTATAAGGATCGCCGCACCCGCTGGTTACTGATTATTGATATTCCTGGACAGGCGGCGTTATCCGGCGTTAAAACAATACGTAATACGATTGGATTATTAATCGTCCTTGTGCTTGTCGCCAGTTTATTTGTTGCCAAGTGGATGGCGTCACGTTTGGCTCGCCCGGTGCAGGAGATGGCAAAAGTGATGACTCGCTATGCCGATGGCGATAAAAAATTACGCTATCAACAAGAGCGTTCCGATGAGATTGAAGAAGTGGGACAGGCATTTAATTATTTATCAGAGAAGCTGGAAAAATCCGAACATAATAGGAAGATAGCGGAAACAGCAGCGCGACAATCGGAGCGCTTGGCGGCTATTGGGCAAATGGCAGCAGGGATTGGTCACGAAATTAATAACCCGCTTATGAATATCAATTCACTGGTTAAACTGATAGAGCAATCACTAACGGATTCCGATTTACAAACTAAAGAAGATTTTCAGGCGGTTAAAAAAGAGATTCAGCGTTGTGCGGGTATTGTACAAGGAATACTGAATTTTGCCCGTGAGTCGGAAACACATTATCGCGAGACGGATTTGATCCCACTGATTCGAGAAACGGTTAGCCTGTTTAGCAGACGCTTATCCGATGTGGATGTATCGATAGAAATGACCGGATGTAATACCATTTCAATTCTCGGAGATCAGAATCAATTACAACAAGTGTTAGTCAATATATTATTAAATGCAATTCAGGCTTCACCCAGAAAGGGGCTGATTGAAATTAATACAACAGCGTCAGACGATGGTGTTATCATAAAAATTCTGGATCAGGGGGATGGCATAGATGGCAGCAAGCTTTCAAAAATATTTGATCCTTTCTTTTCCACCAAAGCCGAGGGCGAGGGAACGGGCCTGGGATTGTCGGTTAGCTATGGAATTGTAAAAAAACATCAGGGAAATATTACCATAAATAATCGGCAGGAAGGGGGCGTCTGTGTTGAGATTAGCTTGCCTAAAAATAGTAACAAATCCGCTGATGAATTAATTGTCCATAAGGATTAAAATGCCAAATAAAAAAATTCGATTGCTATTTGTTGATGATGATCCGGTCACCTGTTCAGTCATTAAGCGTAATTTTGATAAAACCGATTATGAGGTTTTGGTATTCGAGTCGGCGCTTTTGTGTTTGCGCGAATTTAAGTCGGCGGGCGCTGAACTGGTGGTAACCGATTTACGTATGCCGGAAATGGGTGGTTTTGAGCTGTTATCAGAACTAAGATCCATTGATAAAAAAATCCCAATTCTGGTGATGACGGGTTATTCGTCAGTAGAAAATGCAGTAGAGGCGATGAAAAAAGGGGCCACCGATTTTATTAAAAAACCATTTGATTTCGAGGAACTGAAAATTATCATTGATCGGAATCTGGAGTCTTACCGGTTAAAAAAGGAAAATCAACAACTTAAAAAACGTATCCGCAGCGAAGGCAATAAGTTTGGTATGGTTGGCAAGACCGAAGTGATGGAGTCATTGTATAGCGATATCGAAAAGTTAGCGGATATTAACTGTAACGTCATTATTTCCGGCGAGTCAGGAACCGGCAAAGAACTGGTTGCACGGGCTTTACACGATACCAGCGCTAATCGTGTCGGTCCTTTTGTTATAATCGATTGTGGCGCCTTATCCGAATCGTTATTGGAAAGTGAATTATTCGGATATGAAAAAGGCGCATTTACCGGCGCGCATCAACGCAAACACGGGTTGATGGAGCAGGCTAACGGTGGCACATTATTTTTAGATGAAATAAGTAATATTTCCGATGCGATGCAAATGAAACTGATGCGGGCGATTGAATCAAGGACGATTACTCCTGTGGGGGCTACTCAGGCAATATCCGTTAATGTGCGCGTGATTGTGGCCAGTAATCGGGATTTACTGGAAATGGTGGCGGCAAGACAGTTTCGACATGATTTTTATCACCGACTCAATGTTGTGACAATTAAAACGCCATCCCTGGTTGAGAGAAAAGCAGATATTCCACTATTAATAGATGCTTTTGTCGCACATTTTGCACGTCAATACCGGCGAAATGTTGATGGGTTTGAGCCTGGCTCCCTACAGCAGCTGGTTAATGCGGAATGGCCAGGTAATATCCGTCAACTACGTAATGTTGTTGAGCGTAGCGTCATTTTGGCAGAGGAGCAGACTTTAACCTGGGATAGGCCAGAACAAATGGACGATGGCAGCAAAGATAATATTCGCGTTATTTATCCGCAAGACCAGTTACCGACACTGGACAAATTGGAAGAAACCTATATTGAGCATGTTCTACGGCAAACAGAGGGTAAAAAAACCATGGCTGCCAAGATATTAGGGATCGACAAAACCACACTGTGGCGAAAACTTAGAAAATATGAGGAACAGTAATGCCAGTTTCAGAATATACGTATAATGTATATCGTTGTTTTTAAATATTTTTCTGCTATCAATAAAGGTAGTGAAGCAATAAATCTGCCGTACTAAATCTGCCGTTTAATTCAACCACTAACTGCGGGTTTTGTTATGCCAGTATATTTTGTTGAATATTGAACTTATTGTTGTTAAGTTAAATAGATACTCATTTGGCGAGTTTTTGGTGATTTAGCAGTAATTCCAATTATTTGGAGGAATTTGAGACATGAAGGCGAGTAAGAAATTTTTTGTACTATTTATTTCTGTAATAACAGTGGTTCTGGTTACTGGTTGTGCGGAAGGTTTTTCGAGTAAAACAGCTAAAAATGGTTTTAAACAACAGAAAGTTGTCTATCACATCAATGATATCAACAAGGCATTTGGTGCGTTACGTAATGTTAAAAATCATCTGAATGCACTTGGCGATAAAAATGCAAAAATTATCGTTGTTACTCATAGTAGTGGTGCTTTTAGCTTAGTGGATGGTAGTCAGGATAAGCGTGGCCGTTCGTTCGAATCGGCTGTTCAAACGTTATCTGGCCGTGGCGTAAAATTTGAAATCTGTGCCAACACAATCCGCGGAAAGAAAATCGATAAAAGCCGTATTAATCTGAATGCGCAGGTTGTGCCATCAGGTGTTGCGCGAATTATCGATCTTGAACAAAAAGGATATTTGTATATCAAGCCTTAAATTAAGCTCGATATACTAATAAACGGGCGTTATTCGCCCGTTTTTTGCTTTCTTTTCCGGACTAGAATAAAAAGTCGGGAAATACTAAATAGGTTACTTGATAATTAATTCGCAGGCATGTAGACTTCGCGTTCTTGATGCGGGGTGGAGCAGTCTGGCAGCTCGTCGGGCTCATAACCCGAAGGTCGCAGGTTCAAATCCTGTCCCCGCTACCAACCAACTTTGACTGTCGTTGCTTGGATAAACAGGTAGGGCGGTAAAAGTTTAAAGGTATTTACAAGGGCCCCTATATGGGGCTTTTTGTTTGTCAGAATGGATCCGGGTTCGATAATAGGATTTTATCAGGATTTGTTTCATTTCGACGGAGCGAAAGTTGGCGTAATTATAAACTTGGAGTTATAATTAGCCAAAATTAGTAAATAATAAAGTGGGCCGCAGGCCCCTTTTTTGTTTATGTGGCTATAGATACATATATGAATAAGCATCAACAGAAAACTACAGATTTAACCGCATTAATTCGGCCCGCTGTCGAAGCGCTGGACTATGAATTGCTGGGAATAGAGTTACAAAAGCAAGGCAGTAACAGTTTGATTAGAGTTTATATTGATTCTGACGCAGGTATTGTGGTACAGGATTGTGAGCAGGTCAGTGTTCAGGTTAGTGGTGTTTTGGAAGTCGAAGATCCCATTAGCGGGCATTATACATTAGAGGTATCATCGCCAGGGATCGACAGGCCATTATTCGAAAAGGCGCACTACCAAAAATTTATCGGTGACCGGGCCAGTATAAAGCTCGAAAATACGACCAGCGGTCAGAAAAATTTTGCCGGTATTATTAAGGAAGTCACCGAGTGTGATGTAATCTTACAAGTGGACAATGCAAACCATATACTTTCATTTGCAAATATAAAAAGCGCTCGACTGGTGCCTAAAGATATTGGCAAGGAACACGCTGGAGATACGTAGGTAATGAACAACAAAGAAATTTTACTTGTCGTCGACGCCGTTTCGAATGAAAAAGGTGTTGATCGGGACGTTATTTTTCAGGCGATAGAAGCCGCATTAGCGTCTGCGGCAAAAAAGAAAAATGGCGGCGAAGTCGATGTTGAAGTAAGAATCGACCGCGTTACGGGCGATTATATTACCTATCGTCGATGGGAGGTATTAGCCGATGACGAAGAACAGGAGTTTCCACTCAAGCAGATTAGCTTAAGTGCCGCACAAATAGACGATGAAAATGTGGTGGTTGGCGGTTTTGTTTTTGAAGAAATGGAAGCCGTCGAGTTTGGAAGAATATCGGCACAAGCAGCCAAACAGGTTATCGTGCAAAAGGTACGGGAAGCAGAACGCGCGCAGATCGTCGAGCAATATCAGGAGAAAAAAGGGTCATTGGTGTCCGGGGTGATTAAACGGGTCGAGCGTGGAAATGTCTTTATGGATCTTGGCAGTAATGCAGAAGCGGTTATTGCAAGAGATGATTTGATTCCTCGTGAGGCGTTAAAGCCGGGTGACCGGGTTCGTGGTTATCTCTACGATGTCAGGTCGGAGCCACGTGGTCCGCAATTGTTTGTCAGCCGAATCAAGCCCGAGCTGTTATTAGAATTGTTTAAGCTTGAAGTGCCTGAAGTGGGTCAGGACTTGATCGAGATTGTTGGTGCGGCTCGTGATCCTGGTTTGCGTGCGAAAATAGCAGTTCGTTCCAATGACAAGCGCATTGATCCGATTGGCGCTTGTGTCGGCATGCGCGGCTCGCGGGTGCAAACGGTCTCTAATGAGTTGGCCGGTGAGCGGGTTGATATCATTCTTGCAGACGACAATCCAGCACATTTCGTGATTAACGCAATGTCGCCAGCTGAAGTGTTGTCCATTGTGGTCGATGAAGAATCGAACAGTATGGATATAGCTGTCAGCGAAGATCAGTTGTCGCAAGCGATTGGTAAGGGCGGACAAAATGTTAAACTGGCCAGTGAATTAACCGGCTGGGAACTGAATGTTATGACCGACACCGAAGCGGAAGAAAAAGCGGATGGAGAAACTGAGAAAGTCCAAGCCATGTTTATGAAAATGTTAGGTGTCGATGAAGAGGTTGCTATCATATTGGCACAAGAGGGGTTTTCAAGTATCGAAGAGATTGCTTATGTGCCGGTCTCGGAACTCGCGGAGATAGAGGAGTTCGAAGACGGTATGGTTGAGGAAATGCGCGGCAGGGCTAAGGATATTTTGTTGACTCAACTGATTGTGAGCGAAGAAAAACTCGGGACGAATAAACCGGAGAAAGACCTGTTGGAACTCGAAGGGATCGACGAGGATCTCGCTTATCGACTGGCGAGTAAGAATATCAAAACCAGAGACGAACTCGCTGAGCTTTCCGTAGATGAGCTACTGGAACTTGAAGGTATAAAAGAAGAGCAAGCAGCTGAGTTAATTATGAAAGCGCGCGAACATTGGTTTGTGGACGAACAACAAGGATAATGTTCTGGAGAGAATAAAGTATGACTGAAGTTACAATAGAAAAATTTTCCGGCCAATTAGGCATCAGTCCAGAACAGTTGATTGAGCAACTGAATGAGGCAGGTGTGTCTGTTAAAGATGCCACTCATAAAATGTCGGATGACGAAAAAATGCAATTGCTATCTTATCTTCGTCGCTCCCATGGTAAATCTGCGGAAGTCGCACTGAGTGAGCCGAGTAAAATTACTTTGCGTAGAAAGACCCAGTCCGAGTTACGCATGACCGGATCGCATGGTCGCGCAAAGACCGTCTCGATTGAAGTGCGTCAAAAGAAAACCTATGTAAAGAAAAGCGTCATTGTAGAAGAAGAAAATAAGGAACGGGCCATCGTTGCTAAAGAGCTTGAAGATAAACGTAAAGCCGAAGAACTTAAGCAGCAGGGAATTATAGAACAGCAACTGAAAGAGAAAAGTGCGCTTGAAAAACCACAAGAAGAAGTGGTAACCAGTGCAGCGACACCGAAAAAGACGGTGGAAGTAGAAACAACTGATAAAGAGACTGCCAGTACAAAAGTGGCCACAGAAAAACCAGTCAAAGCTTTAAAAGAAGTCTCGACACTGGCAGGAAAAGACAAGCAGAAGGTCAGTGCTGAGAAATTAAAAACACCAGTACCTGCAACCAAGCATAAATCAACTGAAGAAAAAGAGACTGGCAGCAGTAAAAAGGATAAAAAGTCGGAGCGTGGAAAACAGGGTAAGCGCGGCGGTGATAATTTTCAGCGCAACGAGTTACATGTTAAAGAAGGCAAAAGTGGTCGACGTCGGAAAAAGAAAAAATCAGTTAATACTGCCCAAGCCGCTAGTGGCGAGCATGGGTTTGAAAAACCAACCATTCCTATTACCAAGGAAATAGCGCTGCCAGAAGCGATTACTGTTTCCGATCTAGCCAAGAAAATGTCAATCAAGGCTGCCGAAGTCATCAAGGTAATGATGAAAATGGATATGATGGTTACCATCAACCAATCGCTAGACCAGGATATTGCCACACTGGTTGTCGAAGAGCTTGGGCACACCGTTAAACTGGTTCGGGATGACGAAGTCGAGGTAATGGTTGTCGAAGAAACGCAGATTGATGCCGAGCAACTGCAAAGAGCGCCGGTGGTTACCATTATGGGCCATGTCGATCATGGTAAAACATCGTTGCTCGATTCCATTCGAAAGTCAGATGTGGCAACGGGTGAAGCCGGTGGTATTACCCAACATATTGGTGCCTATCACGTTAATACTGACAACGGTATGGTCACGTTTCTGGATACCCCGGGCCATGAAGCTTTTACCACAATGCGTGCCCGCGGTTCAAAGATTACGGATATTGTGATTCTTGTCGTCGCCGCCGACGATGGCGTCATGCCGCAGACCAAAGAAGCTATTCAGCACGCTAAAGCCGCCAATGTTCCGATGATTGTCGCGGTTAATAAAATTGATAAAGACGATGCCAATCCAGATAAGGTAAAACAGGAACTGGGTACAGAAGAAGTTATTCCTGAGGATTGGGGTGGTGATACCATGTTTGTTCACGTCTCGGCAAAAACAGGTGAAGGTATCGATACTTTGCTCGAAGCTATTTTACTGCAGGCCGAAGTCATGGAACTTAAAGCACCTGTAGACTGCCCGGCATCAGGGGTTGTTGTAGAATCCAGGCTGGATACCGGCCGGGGTGTGGTCGCCTCCGTTCTGGTGCAGAAAGGCACGCTGAAGAAAGGCGATATTTTATTAGCCGGAATGGAATATGGTCGCGTTCGGGCGATGCTCGATGAAAATGGTCAGCCAATTGAGCAAGCAGGGCCCTCAATACCGGTGGAAATATTAGGTCTTTCCGGGCTACCGAGTGCTGGCGATGAGGCTTTGGTTGTCAAGAATGATAAAAAAGCGCGTGAAGTTGCTGAATTTAGGAAAACCAAATACCGGGATAATAAAATTGCTCGCCAACAGGCTGCACAGCTTGAGAATATGTTTACCCAAATGGAAGGCGAGGTACCGGTTTTAAATATTATGCTAAAAGCCGATGTAGATGGTTCGGCCGAAGCATTAAGACAGTCGCTTGAAGCGCTTTCCACGGCTGACGTGAGGGTGAAAATTGTTGCTTCAGGTGTCGGCGGAATTAATGAGTCTGATGTTAATCTGGCGATCGCTTCAAAAGCGAGTATGGTCGGATTTAATGTCCGCGCGGACAGCTCAGCCAAACGCCTGATTGAAGAAGAGGGTGTTCAGTTACAATACTACAGCGTGATCTATGATGTGATTGACCAGGTTAAATCATCGTTAACCGGCATGCTTGAGCCCGTCTTTAAAGAACAAATTATTGGCCTGGCGGAAGTCAGAGAGGTATTCCGTTCGTCAAGTCTGGGTCAGATAGCAGGCTGTCTGGTCAAGGAAGGCGCTGTTAAAAAGAGTACCCCGATACGTGTATTACGCGATAACGTGGTTATTTTTGAAGGTGAACTGGAGTCGCTTCGGCGCCATAAAGATGATGTTGAGGAAGTGCAGTCTGGTATTGAGTGTGGCATCGGTGTTAAAAATTATAATGATGTCCGGGCTAACGATCAGATTGAAGTCTATGAACGCATAGAAGTTCAGCGTACGTTGGAATAACAAGGGCTATTTTATAAAATGCAGAAAGGTTCCAATCGATTGCGTCGTGTTGAAGAACAGGTGAAAAGAGAGCTGGCGCTATTATTTAGCTACTCGGTAAAAGATCCGAGGGTTAAAATGGTAACAGTACATGGTGTTGAAATCGCACCGGACCTGGGATCAGCAAAGGTCTATTTTACCAGTTTCGATGAACAGGCCAATTATAGGGCGATTGAAAAAACGTTGAATACGCTTAACGGTTTTCTTAGAAGCGAGTTGGGTAAGTCATTGCATCTGAGGACAATACCTGAATTCCGGTTTTGTTATGATGATTCTGTCGAACGTGGTGCAAAGTTATCATCACTTATTGATCAGGTTATCGCTGAAGATAAGGATAAATCTCAGGAGAAATCTGCAAAGCTTGATCCTGATTTAAAAGAATAATCGAATTTATGAGTCGCATAAATCGTCGTAGAAAGACTGGTCGTCATTTAAACGGAATTTTATTATTAGATAAACCTGAGGGAATCACGTCTAATGCCGCGTTACAGCAGGCAAAAACCTGTTTTAACGCGATGAAAGCTGGGCATACAGGTAGTCTGGATCCGATCGCGACCGGAATGTTACCGATCTGTTTTGGTGAAGCAACAAAAATTTCTTCCTTTTTATTGGATGCCGATAAGTCTTATCTGGTCACAGGCGAGTTGGGTAAAACCAGTACTACCGGCGATTCCGAGGGTGAAATTACCGACTTTGTATCACCAGACCAGGTTAGTGAAAAATTGATAAAGAATACGCTGAAGCAGTTTCTTGGTGATATTGAACAGATTCCACCTATGTATTCCGCACTCAAACATAAAGGTGAGCGGTTGTATACCTTAGCTAGACAAGGAATTGAGGTCGAAAGAAAAAAGCGCCAGGTACATATATTCAGTATTGATTTTATAGCTTATCATGAGCCTTTTTTAGAATTAGAGATAAAGTGTTCCAAAGGAACCTATATTCGAACCTTAATAGAAGATATAGGTCGGCAGTTAAATTGTGGTGCTTATGTAACAGCATTGAGACGTCTCACTGTTGGGGTGTTTGATAACCCAGATAAAATGGTAACGCTGGCATTATTTTCCGATCAACCGGAATGTAGTCAGGGATTGTTTGATCACTATTTATTACCAATTGACGAGGCATTGTCGGAGTGGCCAAAAGTCAGTTTATCGAACGATTCAGCCTATTATTTTTCTCAGGGACAGGCGATATTAGTGGCTAATGCACCAACCAGTGGTTGGGTTAGAATTTTTCAGGGTGATACCCATTTCTTGGGAATGGGCAAGATTATGGAAAATGGTAAAGTGGCACCAAAACGCTTATTTAACCTTAATAACCCATAAACACTAGCGCGGGCCTGTTTCACTTAAAAAGTCTAAGAGGATTTTTGCATTAATCGGCACCGAACTGGATGGAATGATGTAAGTATCTGTATAAAAAGAAATATTAGAGATTAATTATTTTAGCGATAATTTGCAAAAAGGGTGTAAATTTGCAAAGTTATCTTGTTCCAAATACATTGCGCGGGTAGAATACGCGCTTAAATTTTTGATTTTGCAGCAGGAGATAAGGTTTTGGCGATTGAAGCGAAAAGTCAGGTTATAAAAGACCATCAGCGTACCGAAGGTGATACAGGTTCGCCCGAAGTTCAGGTGGCGTTGTTAACTAACAGAATTAATCATCTTACCGGACACTTTGGGGAACATAAACATGATTTCCATTCTCGTCAGGGTTTGCTACGTATGATTAATCGGCGACGCAAAATGCTGGATTATCTTAAAAGAAAAAATTTGACGGGTTATCAGAATTTAATTGAAAAATTAGGATTACGACGTTAATCCAGTTTGGATAATCGTTGTAAATAGACTGCAAAATCTACGAACATTCAACTACCTTTGGGAAATAGCCGCGTGAGTCCAAAAAGCAAACAGTTTAAATATGGTGACCATCTGGTTACTATGGAAACAGGGGAAATCGCTAGACAGGCAAATGGTGCCGTTATCGTTGATATGTCAGGTACGACGGTGCTCGTGACGGCGGTCGGTGTTAAAACGGCTCGCGAGGGCCAGGATTTTTTTCCACTGACAGTCAATTACCAAGAAAAAGTTTATGCGGCAGGACGAATTCCCGGAAACTTTTTTAGACGTGAAGGCCGACCTTCTGAGGACGAAACGCTGATCGCGCGATTGATAGATAGGCCTATTCGCCCATTGTTTCCCAAGGGATTTACCAATGAGGTTCAGGTTGTCATTACCGTTATCTCGTTGAATAAAGATGTTCCTCCTGATATTCCCGCCATGATTGGTACTTCTGCGGCACTGTCCATCTCCGGTATACCCTTTAGCGGCCCCATTGGCTGTGCGCGGGTGGGTTATAAAGAGGGCAATTATTTGCTCAATCCAATGTATTCAGAAATGGAAGAATCAGAACTCGATCTTATCGTTGCCGGTACTGACAAGGCTGTGTTAATGGTTGAATCGGAAGCCAACCAGCTAAGTGAAGAAGTGATGCTGGGGGCGGTCATGTATGGTCACGAGCAAAGCCAGATAGTGATTAGTGCCATTACAGAATTTGCAACCGGCGTCAGTGCGCCTGCGTGGGAAATTGATCCCCCCGTTGAAAATGAAGCGCTGGCTAAAGCGGTTGAAGAAGCAAGCAAAAGTGGACTTGAAAGCGCCTATCAAATTGCTGATAAATTGCAAAGACAGGAGAAAGTTGCTGAAGTCAAGCAACAGACGGTTGATAAGCTGGCGACAGAAGAGGATGCAGCACCCTCGGCGGACGAGGTTAAAGGTGCATTATATAAACTCGAAAAGAGCTTGGTCAGAGGAAAAATTGTTGCCGGCGAAAAACGAATTGATGGTCGTGACAATAAAACCGTACGTCCTTTGTTTATAAGAACAGGTGTCTTACCACGCACACACGGGTCAGCGCTATTTACCCGAGGCGAAACCCAGGCGCTGGTCGTCACGACATTAGGTACCGATAAAGATTCGCAATTAATCGATTCGTTACAAGGTGTCAGTAAAGCAAAATTTATGCTGCATTATAACTTTCCGCCCTATTGTGTCGGCGAGGCCGGTTTTATCGGTAGCCCAAAACGCAGGGAAATCGGTCATGGCCGATTGGCAAAACGCGGGATCAACGCTGTTATGCCAGACCCGGCGGAGTTTCCTTATGTTATTCGTGTGGTTTCTGAAATAACCGAATCTAACGGCTCCAGTTCGATGGCCTCTGTTTGTGGTACCAGTTTGTCACTGATGGATGCCGGTGTTCCACTTAAGGCACCCGTGGCCGGTGTGGCAATGGGTCTGATTAAAGAAGGCGACAATTTTGCGGTATTGACCGATATTATGGGTGACGAAGATCATTTAGGTGATATGGATTTTAAAGTCGCCGGTACTAAAAATGGTGTTAATGCGCTGCAAATGGATATCAAGATTGATGGCATTACCAAAGAGATTATGGAAATGGCACTCGCTCAAGCTAAAGATGCCCGATTGCATATTCTCGAAGCTATGGATCAGGAGATTTCTGAATCTCGTAGTGACATGTCTGAGTTTGCGCCAAGAATCGTCGAAATTAAAATTAACCCTGACAAGATTCGTGATGTGATTGGTAAAGGTGGAGCAACAATACGCAGTATTACCGAAGCCACAGGCGCGGTGATCGATTTAGATGACAGCGGTATTGTAAGAATCGCATCCACGGATAAAGAAGCAGGCGATGAAGCCAAAAAACGTATTGAGCAAATCACCGCTGATGTCGAAGTTGGCACTATCTATGAAGGTAAAGTTGCCAAGTTAATGGATTTTGGTGCGTTTGTGACTATTTTGCCTGGTAAAGACGGGTTGGTACATATTTCGCAAATATCGGATGAGCATGTCGATAATGTTCGCGACAAATTGTCTGAAGGTGACATGATCAAAGTCAAGGTACTTGAAGTAGACAAGCAGGGTAGAATTCGCTTAAGCATGAAAGCGGTAGACGCAGCGCAATAACCCCGCTGCTCGCAGCAGGGTTATTTTCTTAAATATTTCGCTCCGCGCGAACTAAATTCGCACGGGCGACCAAAGGGGAGAATTCCATTCGCCCCTTTGGAAACCCCAATGGCTTGGCTCCCTAGCCAAGCATAAATAACATCAAAGCGATCATTCATTTACACGATAATTTAAATAAAGTTTTGTATGCGCTCGGCAAGGTATTTAGGAATACGTTCCTCCAGCCAGAATCGCGGGCGTATTGGACTGCCGTGAACAAATCCAACATGGCCACCAGCCCGGCTCAGTTCCAGTGTGATATGACTGGATAACTCGTCGGCAGTCGGTATGGCATCACGGGTCATAAAGGGATCATTGGTGGAATGCAGAATAAGCGTTGGGAAGCGAATATTTTTTAAATATTGTCGGCTCGATGATTGCTGATAGTAGTCATCGACATTCTTAAACCCATGGATTGGGGCAGTAAAAACATCATCAAAATCACGCAGTGTTTTCTGTTTAAGTATATGTTCCAGATTAAGCTTGGTCTGTCTGTTTCGGTACTTGTCTTTTAGTGACTTTTGCATCTTTTTTAACATTACAAACTGATAGATTTTAGAGAATCCCCGGCTTAAGCGTTCGGTGACTTTAAAAAGGTCAAACGGAACACTGACCGCGACGACGGCTGCCAGTTGACGCGGAATCGGTTGCTGCTCGGCTAGCCATTTTAATAAAATATTGCCGCCCAATGAATAGCCAACGATAGAAATAGGAGTATCTGGCTCGCGTTTGCTAAGTATTTTAAACAGGGTATTTAGATCGTTGGTTTCGCCAGCATGATAACGTCTATCAAGGCGATTGGGGACACCGCTGCAACTACGCTGGTACATAAATAGACCACGCCAACCATTTTCGTGGATGGCGTTTAGCATGCCAGTCGCATAAGCTGATTGTGTTGACCCTTCGAGGCCATGAAGAATGATGACAATCGGTCTGCGAGAGTCTGTGGTCCAGTCTGTATCAATAAAATCGCCGTCCGGTAACTCAAAGCGTTCACGAATCAAATTGACACTTAGACGGCGTCTGGCGCTATTAGGCCACAGGGTTTGAAAGTGCGGTCCAAGTAACCACCATGCTGGTTTAAAGTCGCTATTAATAATCATATTTCGTCATTATATTTCTTGTTATTTTATATGGATGGCCGGTTGTCAATCAGATGTTTGACGACTGACGGATCAGCCAATGTTGATGTATCACCAAGTTCGTCAATCTCATTTGCGGCAATTTTACGCAAAATTCGCCGCATGATTTTTCCAGATCGCGTTTTCGGTAGCCCGGGTGCCCACTGTAGTACATCGGGTTTTGCGATGGGACCTATCTCTGAACGCACCAAATCCACCAGTTCTTTTTTCAGTGCCTCATTGGCTTCAGCGTTCCTGACCAGGGTAATATAGGCATAGATCCCTTGTCCCTTAATCTCATGAGGATAACCAACGACAGCCGCTTCTGCGACCATATCATGCAGTACCAGGGCACTCTCCACTTCCGCACTACCCATTCGATGCCCGGAGACATTAATGACATCATCAACACGGCCAGTAATCCAGTAATCACCGTCCTCATCGCGCCTAGCGCCGTCACCGGTAAAATAGAGGCCGGGATAGGTGGAAAAATAGGTCTCTTTAAAGCGTTGGTGATCGCCATATAAACTACGCATTTGACCCGGCCACGAATCGAGGATGACCAGATTGCCTTCGGCCTTGCCTTCGAGGATGGTGCCTTCAGCGTCGACGATTGCCGGTTTGATCCCGAAAAAAGGTTTTGAGGCTGATCCCGGTTTTAGCGCCATCGCGCCGGGAAGTGCGGTAATCATATGGCCACCGGTCTCCGTTTGCCACCAGGTATCGACGATCGGGCAGCGGCTATCGCCAACGACCTGGTAATACCATTCCCAGGCTTCGGGGTTAATTGGCTCGCCGACCGTCCCCAATAGCTTAAGGCTTTTACGTTCAGTGGATTTAACCGGATCATCACCGTCGCGCATCAAGGCCCGTATTGCGGTGGGGGCTGTATAAAAAATATTAACCTTATGTTTATCGCAAACCTGCCAAAAGCGGGAACTATCGGGATAAGTAGGAATGCCTTCAAACATCAAACTGATCGCACCGTTAGCAAGCGGACCATAAATAATATAGGTATGTCCGGTGACCCAGCCAACATCGGCGGTGCACCAGTATATATCGCCATCGTGGTAATCGAAGGTATATTTATGGGTCATAGCCGCATACAAAAGATAGCCGGCGGTGGTATGCAAAACCCCTTTGGGTTTGCCAGTCGAACCGGAGGTATATAAAATAAAGAGCGGATCTTCGGCATCCATTATTTCCGCTACGCAAGTATCACTGACAGCCGCTATCGCTTGGTGATACCAGATATCCCGGTGCTCATGCCAGGCAATATCGCCACCAGTACGCTTGACGACAAAGACATGTGCAACGTTGGGACACGCTTCGAGCGCTTTATCGACATTTTTTTTAAGCGCAACCGTTTTGCCACCACGAACGCCTTCATCCGCAGTGATCACGTAGCGACAATCGGAATCGAGAATGCGGTCTTTAAGCGATTCTGGTGAAAATCCGCCAAACACAACCGAATGAACGGCACCGATTCTTGCACATGCCAACATGGCATAAGCGGCTTCTAGAATCATAGGCATATAAATGCAAATTCGATCGCCTTTTTTAGCACCAGCGGCTTTAAGGCTGTTAGCAAACTTGCAGACCGCCGCGTGTAGTTGCTGGTAAGTAATTGATTGACTTTCGTCCGGGTTGTCGCCTTCCCAAATCAGTGCCACTTGTTCACCGCGTTGTTGCAGATGGCGGTCGATACAGTTAATCGTGACGTTTAGTTTTGCACCTTCAAACCAGGCAATCTTAGCGTCTTTCAAATTACAATTCTTGACCCTCGACCAGGGCTTGTCCCAACTAAGGAATTGGGTCGCCTGTTCGGCCCAGAAGGTATCAGGGTCTTCGATAGACTGTTGGTACATCCGCAAATAGTCGGTTTCTTTCAGGTGAGCATTACTTGCGAATTCTTTATTAATTGCACGGGTCATTATGTCGCTCATCCTGCCTCCAATTTAACCATTTCTTTGATCATGACTTGCGTGATTTACGAAAAATAATCATAGCTGAATCTGCAAAGTTTAAACAGGATAATCTCGCAAGTAGCCCGGACTTCGCGCAGCGAACGCCGGGAAAACAAAAACGACTGATTTTTCACTCCACACCGTAGCTCAGTCACGAAAAAGTATCAAACGCAGGCGGTCGCTGCATTGTGATTTTTTTGGATTTTTTGTATAACAAGAGAGTGAGTACTATTGTCGTATAGTAAGACTCCAAATATAGGCGTTTAGCATAGGTTCCGAGTCATTAATTAATTGGGTTAAAAAAACATAAATTTCGTGGGGAGCTTTTAGGATTAAGCCTAGTCGCTTTTGTTTCCCCGGCGTTCGCTGCGCGAAGTCCGGGCTACTGAGGCACTAGCATTTTGGTGGGCATGGTGTTGACATTCCAATGTTCTATTGCCCAGTGCCAGAACGCATCCACGGTGACAGATTTTAGTTCGTCAGGTGGTTTTTGGCCAAGAAAGGTTAGTGCTCGGTAGAGAATTTGGCATTGCCCTGTTGTCGGTAGTGCACTTGCCCCGGTTTGCTTACTCAGTTTCTCCATTTGTCTATCGGCGACAACGGGATGGTGCATATAGTCGGGGGTTGGATAATGTAAACATTGTTGCAAATATATTTGCCTGGCGGTCGATTCTATCAAATCGCTACCCCGGACAATGTGGGTTATACCTTGGTCGGCATCGTCAACCACTACGGCAAGCTGATAGGCAATCAGGCCATCCGCGCGGCGTATGATAAAGTCGCCAGTTTCTGCCAGTAGATTTTGCTGCTGATTACCATAAAATCTATCCGTGAAACAAATATTCAAGTCATCAGTTTTTAGCCTTGTCGAGGCGGCTTTTACTGGACTATCAATCTGTTTATTTCGGCAATTGCCAGGATAAATATAACCGAATGCGCCTGGACGGGCATGACGAGCGATTTGCTTGCGACTGCATTGGCAGTAATAAAAAAGGTCTTGTTGTGATAATTGGGCAAGCGCATTGGAATAGTGTTGTATGCGTTGGCTCTGATAGACGACCGGGCCATGCCATTCAAACCCATAAGCTTCGAGTGTATTGAGAATCCAGGTATCA
Source organism: Gammaproteobacteria bacterium (assembly GCA_003233345.1). GTDB lineage: Bacteria > Pseudomonadota > Gammaproteobacteria > SZUA-21 > SZUA-21 > SZUA-21. The sequence continues at coordinate 19,448 of QILK01000089.1, forward strand.
GCGCCCTTGATTAGCCGTGGTACGTCGAGGTCTTCAATTCTGACAATCCATTCACCTTTTGCCGCGCGGGCATCCAGATAGCTGACCATTGCCGAGACCAAAGACCCAAAGTGCAGTGGGCCTGTTGTTGAAGGGGCAAAGCGTCCGCGATAGTTGGTAGCCGAATTATCCGAACTGTTTTTCCTTGATTTCATCAAGTTCTTTGCAGTCTATACACAAATTGGCTGTCGGTCTGGCTTCCAGTCGGCGAATGCCGATTTCAACATCACAGCCTTCACAATAGCCATAATCGCCACCATCCACGATTGATAAAGATTCGTTAATCTTTTTAATCAGTTTACGCTCGCGGTCACGTGCGCGTAGTTCCAGGCTAAATTCTGATTCCTGGCTAGCGCGATCCGTTTGATCAGGAAAGTTAGCCGCTTCGTTTTGCATGTGATGTACGGTACGTTCGACTTCTTCCATCAGTTCCTTTTTCCATGCATTAAGAAGTTTTCTGAAGTGTTCTATTTGCTCGGGGCTCATATACTCTTCGCCACTTTTCAACTGATAAGGTTTAAAACCTTTAACCAGCATTGAGTCCGGGTTTAAAGGCATTGGCGCGAACGCCGCCGTTGATACTTTTCTTGATGGTTTAGTCATGCTGGCCGCTGTATTCCTGTTTGTAGAAGTTTTTGTACTTGGTTTTTTAGCGGCCGGCTTGGCTGTCTTTTTAGGTGTTTTTTTGACAACTTTTTTTGCGGTTTTTTTGGCAACCTTTGTTACGGTTTTCTTCGCAGCAGTCTTCTTGGTCACTTTTTTAGCCGCAGAAGTTTTCTTGGCTACGGTTTTTTTGGCAGCTTTCTTTTTAACAGCCTTCTTTTTAGCTGCTGTTTTTTTAGCCGCTGTTTTTTTGGCAGCCGCTTTTTTTGTTGCTTTCTTGCTTGTCTTCTTTTTTGCCTGAGGCATAATCTTTACTCCGCCAATTTCAATTCCGAAAGAAAGTGTGCTTCTATAGCAGATATATTTAGTGTCTGCAAGCTACTTTGAAGCTATTTCAAAATAAAAGCGCGCCTTAACCAGTAGAGTATAATAAATAATAACTAAAAAACAACAACTTGTATTTGTCGTAGTGTATTTATCGTATTTCACTGTAAAATGCCGGATTTATCTAATTTGGGGTAAACTGGCGCTAATTCAATATGCAATTACAATCATTTAACATAGATTATTCAGGGTGATATGTGGCTAAGCTTCAAGCATTAATTTTTGACGTTGACGGGACATTGGCAGACACAGAACGTGACGGACATCGGGTTGCCTTTAATAAGGCTTTTATCGAAAGTGGCCTTGATTGGCATTGGAGCGTTGAACAGTATGGTCAGCTACTAGCTATTACCGGTGGTAAGGAACGTATTCATGCCTATATCAAGGCCTCTTTACCCCACTTCAAAACCAATGATTTGCAAGGCCTGATTGCCGAGTTACACGAGGTCAAGACTACTTTTTATCGACAGCTACTCTCAACGGGTAAAATACCGATGCGTCCGGGGGTAAAAAGATTGCTATTAGAAGCGAGAGAGAAAAATTACCGCCTGGCGATTGCAACCACCACGACATTGGAAAATGTTTATGCCTTGTTTGCGCATGCGTTGGATTTACATGCGCCGGATTGGTTTGAGGTGATTGCCGCAGGCGATATCGTCGAGGCAAAAAAACCGGCAGCGGATATCTATCTGTATGCGATGGAGAAACTGGAACTGACCGCTGACGCTTGTCTTGCGTTTGAAGATTCACGCAACGGCTTGTTGTCCGCAGTGCAGTCAGGCTTGCGAACGGTGGTTACTATTAATGGTTATACCTACGACCATGACTTTACCGGGGCGTTGGCAGTCATCGATCATTTTGGTGAACCCGGCAAATCCTTTAAGCTCATTACCGGCGAGGTCTATGGCCATAGCTTTGTTAATATTGATCTACTGGAAAATTGGTATCAAAAGAATACGCCACCTAAAATTGGAAGCTGTTGATAGTGAAACCGGCATTCGCAAGCAAAATCGATGCTATCAAACCTTTTTATGTGATGGATCTGTTAGCCAAAGCGCAAGCTTATGAGCAGCAGGGCAGGTCAATCATTCATCTCGAAGTTGGTGAGCCCGACTTTCGCACACCTGAGCCGATCGCGCGGGCGGCAACGAATGCCATTGCCGAGGGCAAAACAAAGTATACACCCGCGACGGGTCTGCCTGAACTAAAGCAAAAAATTTCCCAGTTTTATCTTTCTCAGAAGCAAGCAATAGTCGATCCTGAGAGAATCGTGATTACCCCGGGTGCGTCCGGTGCTTTGCTTTTGGTATTGGGGGCCTTACTTGAGTTGGGTGACAAGATTGTTGTTTGCGATCCGGGTTATCCCTGTAACCGGAACTTTGCCGGATTATTTAATGCACAAGTGATTTCTATCCCCGTGGCTGAAGCGGATAATTATTGTTTGACCTGTGAGCAACTGGCGGCGTATTGGGAGGATGGTATTAAAGCAGTCTTGCTAGCGTCACCTGCTAATCCGACTGGCGCGGTTATTAGTGATCAACGCCTGCGTGAATTGCATCAGTTTATTCAGCAACGCGGTAGCCTGTTAATTGTCGATGAAATATATAATGGGCTGGTCTATCAAAGCGGTTTTTCAACCGCCGCCACGATTGGCGATGAGATTGTTGTTATTAACAGTTTTTCCAAGTACTTTTGTATGACTGGTTGGCGGCTGGGCTGGGTTATAGTACCACCAGGCTGGTTGAGTATTATTGACAAGCTGGCGCAAAATATATTTTTATCACCGCCGACCGTGTCCCAATATGCGGCGCTGGCCGCCTTCGATCAGGAAACGCTGGAAGTATTGGAAACCAGAAGACAGTGTTTTGCCGAGCGCCTGGATTTTTTATATCCTCAATTGCAGCGAATGGGTTTTGTGATCAATCGAAAACCGGCCGGCGCTTTTTATATTTATTGCAATTGTAGTGGTGTTACCGATGACAGTTATCATTTTGCTGGTGATCTGCTGGATAAAACCGGCGTTGCTATTACCCCGGGTAGAGATTTTGGTGACTACCAGCAACAACAGCATATCAGATTTTGTTTTACCCAGGATATCGAACAGATAACCGAGGCGGTAAGCAGGATTGGAGCTTATCTTGAACTATAAGTTTTTTGTTTCTTTTTTACTGATAGGGGTTTTGGCAATCGTCACTACTATGGCCATCGTGAGCACGCGAAAATCGAAGGTCATTGCGCAGGCAATAAATATAGCCAACCGCTACCAAATAACGCCGCTTAATACGCCGCCTCTGGATAGAGTGGATAATCTAGCGTTAACCGCCGCAGGGGTGTTATATGCCACATTAGAAAAAGTCAGAGTCGGCAGTGTTGTCAGGGTGACAAGCGATGGTAAAGTTAAAACGCTGGTAAAGCGTCTTAATCGTCCGGATGGATTGTTATTGGCGAATAATCGTTTATATATCACCGAAGAGATTAAAAACGGACGTATCATTGAGTTCGATCTGAAGGCAAACTCACAGCGTACCTTGGCCTATATGCGTTACCCGGAAGGCATAGCCCGCTATGCAGATGGAACATTGTTAATCGCCGAAGATATAGTTGGCGGCAATATTATAACGCTGGCGACAGATGGCACGCAGAAAATACTGGTTAAAAATTTAAACCGGCCGGAAGGTCTGTGTCTGGATGATGCCGGGGCATTGTTTATCGCAGAAACCGGTACTGGGCGGGTGTTAAAGTATTTTCAAAATAACCTTTCGGTTGTGGTTGCGGGGATTACCGAGCCAGATCAGCTGGTGTGCGCAAAAGACGGCTCACTGTGGATTAGCGAGGATGCCAATCCCGGTCGTGTGTTTCGCTACGCCCATAAAAAATTATATATCGTCGCAGAAAATTTAAAATCGCCGCAGGGCATGGTGATTGATAAAGATAATGTCGTTTATATTGCTGAGCAAAGCGGTGATCGTATTCTCAAACTAACGCTTAAAAAACCTATGCAAAAATAGACCAAATCGAATAACATCAACATTGGTAATTGCCCAATCACTCGTAGCCCGGATTTCGCGCAGCGAACGCCGGGGAAGCGAACATAGATACTGTTGCTGTTTTTAAAATAGTGACCAGGATTGAATACCGTCAGACCTTAACATTAATCTAATAACGTAAAATGTCGGTATTCCTCTAGTGACGCTCAATCAAGATAAACCGAAAGACTTAAAGAATGATGCGAACTGATGACTATGCAGATTAAAGAGCATTTTCATAGCATCTTATCTGGCGCCTTTTATCCAAAATATTCCATGATTTCAATGCAGACGATTAAAAAGAAGAGACACCCCAGAATGCGTCTCAGTGATCCTAGAGTGTAGAAAACCGCTTAAAACTGCGGAGAATTAAGGGTTTTCAGCAATTTGTGGTGATAAAATGGAATAATAGAAATTATTTACTCGAATTTGTATAGTATTTAAATTATTTAACCGGTATTTAACGTTTCGCACACGACACCATTGGCGCAAGCATTTGATAGTATCAAATGCTGATTAAGTCCTGTGTCTTTCACTATGAACTCATGTTTATCCATCCATTTTCCGATGGCAATGGTCGTATTGGACGACTTTGGCAGACGGTGATCTTAATGAAATACCATCCGATCTTTGAATACCTACCCATTGAATCCTTGATTAAGCAAAAGCAGCAGCACTATTATAAAACACTTGAATTGTGCGATCAGAAAGGCAATTCAACTTTGTTTGTTGAGTTTATATTGGGCCTTATTGCTCAAGCCTTAACCGAGTTTAAAAACGATGTCGTCGTCGCACCCCAAACCTCGACGATGCGACTCGGCAATGCGAAGGCGCACTTTGGTAGTAATCAATTTTCTCGAAAAGAATATATGAGTCTCCACAAAACAATTGCATCTGCCACGGTAAGTCGAGATTTAAAATACGGGACTGATCATAGATTACTAAAAAAAATGGGAGAAAAGGCGCTGTCGAAATACCATTTTCTTTAGAAACGAAAAAGAAAAACATAAGGCATTTAGTAATACAGATTTTAAGTTAATATTAATAAGTGTAATTACTTTTAAGCTGGCCTTTAATTAGCTAATGAAGTCAATTTAATCGATTGTTAAAAAATTATAATAGCTAGACGCTGTAACTATTAATATTTATGTTTACCTTAAAGAATAAAAGCTAATCTCAAACTATAATAAAAATGCACAACTAGTCGCTAAATGTAGAAAGTCATGCATAAACAACCTGACGCACTTTCCACCTTAAAAGGAATTCCGATGTTAGATGGCCTATCTTTATTTATGAATAAGATCGACAAAGTGGAAGTAATATCTTTAGTTCATGCCCCAAGAAGCGCAGATCAAATTGCTGAAACTATTCGTGAAACTAAGTGTATTGCGGCTATTGAGCTAAATAAAATAGAGATTGAAGAATTTCGTAACCTTTGGAATAGCTTGAGATTTGGTGAAGAATATAGATGTCACCGACCCTATTTTGCTATTCGGGTAAATGATGGCAGTGCTGCATGCATTACGCTAACATTGTCATGGGATTGCAATAATATCCATATATATGTATCTGACAATATGACTGCATGCGGATCTCGAATATTTAATTCTGAAACTCGTGATGCACAAGATCTATTGAAACTATGTTTTAGTAAATTTCCAGATTTGAATGATTGGAAGAAATTGCCCTCCATTCTATTAGAAGGGAAGAACCCAAAAAAACCAAGCCGTTCCGAACACTTAAAAAAATTCCTTGACGACGATTAAATAAATGTGTTCACCTAAGTAACGGTCTGTGTTAAAAAGTTTGCGGCCAGAATGCTGCTCTTAGCCTAATCACCATTATTGGATAAATTCTTCCTGGAAGCAGGCATCGAAGGTCAACAAACGGATTCGAAAAATAATTGGCCACCAGATTCGGGCACGGCAGCAATTGGCAGAAACGCTCGGTAGAATCTGCTCAAGTCCATCGTCAACAATAGGGCTCTTAATCTAATTTTTTTTTGATACATTCTCCTGGTATCAAGATATTTCTGGACACTCTGAAAATATTCATAAAAAATTATATATCGTTGCATAAAATTTAAAATCACCGCAGGGAATGGTGATTGATAAAGATAATGTCGTTTATATTGCTGAGCAAAGCGGTGATCGTATTCTTAAGCTAACGCTTAAAAAAACCGATACAAAAATAGACCAAATCGAATAACGTCAACATCGGGAGTCGCCCAATTACTAGTAGCCCGGATTTCGCGCAGCGAACGCCGGGGAAGCGAACATAGATACTGTTGCTGTTTTTAAAATAGTTACCAGGATTGAATACCGTCAGACCATACGATGCGAGATTCGCCTACCAATTGTATTCCGAAAACTCTTTTATATATTTTTTCTCTAAAACATAGGCTGCGGCATCGGCAACATCCTCATCTTTGTCTTTTTTCGCTTTTAACAATGCTTTGTGAGCCTCTTTTTCAGGAAACATTGACAGTGCATGAACGAAATCAAGCCTAACGGCTTCATCATCATGTTCCAATAGTTTTATAACTTCAACTAGATTTGTGTACTTTTCACTTTTGCTGCTTGGACTTTCCATTCCTATATTGTAAAGTAGTGCCTTTGATTTCTCATTATCTCCTATGCCATTTGTTAGGTGTTCAAGTGCTTTATAATAATATATTGCATTGGGATCAAAGTCTTCATCCCACTCCAAAAAATTGTTGTTTGCATTTAGAAGTATAAATGAAAAAACGGAGAACGCCCATAACATTTCATAAGGGGTATCACAAAAATAGGACGGTTCCCATTTTCCTTGTCCATGCATGTCAGAAAGAACACATTTTTTGTTGGTATCATAAATAAATGGATCAGCACCTTCATCCGCAATCACAATCCAATTCGGATGCCATCCAGTTATCGGCTGTTGTGGTTTACCAGAATAGGCATACCCATCCTGCCTGCTAAAAAGTGAGTCAAGACTATATACATTATAGCTGTTTCCAACCCCGGGGAAAGCCATTCCTCGTTTTGGAAATTTAAATATTTTATAAAATTCTAACAGTTCGTCGGGTAACGCATATTGGCCAGCCCATTGACTTAAACTGGTATCAGTAAAAGCATTGTATCCAAAACGATCTTTAAAAAAAGCAGTTAGTTTTTCTTTATCCATTTTTGCGATCAGTGTTAGTTAAGTTACTATTAAACTAACATTTCACAAACTGAAATACAAATATGCTTTGCCCCAGTTGTGGGCTGCGTATATTTCAGGACACTCTGAAAATATTTCCGAGTAGGTAGCCGTTAAAAAATACACAGGCTCACCTTGGTCCGTCATTCCGAATCATTTCAGCTTTAGCTATAAAAATTGTGAAGGGGGTAAATTTTATATCGTAAATCCAGGGTGTCCCGGAAGATTGTTGATTAACGAACAATCGAGTGACTGTTGAGTTGATCAATGGGACTTGTTAGCAGCGATATGGAACCGAAAACCGTCGAAAGGATTGCGCTGGAACACCGATAATTGAGGACGGGTTGCCGAATAAGACCCACCTACTTTTTTATTTTAACATTTGCGCCATTGCTTACTAATAACTTTATAATTTTTGGAAATTTTTCTTTAACAGCAATTTGAAGCGGAGTCATATTTTGTCCATTGGCAACAGTTAAATCGGCTCCTCGTTTAATTAATATTTCCACAATTTGCAGATAACCGTATTCACAGGCTACGTGTAATGGCGTATTTTGAGTTTGTTTATAGAGCGCATCAATATTAGCGCCTCTATCTAAAAGGTATTTAACTTCTTGAAAATTTCCTTTTTTTACCCCAAGATGCAAACGGGTGCCGTATAAATAATGGTGGTGATTTATATCAATTTTAGAAATTCTTTTCAAATCACCTAGTGTTGTTACATACAAAGTTAACGCTATTATAAGCGTGGCGATTATTGTAATTGGTTTAAATATCCATGTGGTCTTACTAACATAAAAAATAACCAATAATTCACTAATAAATATGCCGACAAACATTATTACTATAAAATACAGATACGTTAATTCTCTGGTAATTAAATTGGTAATAAACGGGCCGGGTGACAACAAATAGTTTTTAATCGGTATTAGATAGGCACCAATAGCTAGATTAAGAATAATAAAATAAAATAGTGATGTAATAACCCAAAACTGTCTATCTCCTTTCATAAATAAAGAGATATTATCAAAGGATAACTGCTTGTAGCTGTCGAGTATGATTATGAGTGCTAACGGTGTTATTATCAGTTTCGCCAATAGGTCGGGAAATTGTTTTGAAAGAGTGTCAAGCCCGGGATTTTCGCCAGTGCTGATTATAATTGCTAATACGTAAAAAACAGTCAGTGATGACCATCCTAGGAAAAAAATGGAAACAATCATTCTTATCGATATTGAGAATGATAAATAGTTTTTGAAATATTTATGAGTCACGCTATTGTATTTTTATGCTAGCAAAAGTCCGGAGACACCCGCTAATTGTAAGTAGAAAGTTAACCCGGTTCAACCCAAATTGATATTGTGATTTAACTAATGTCACTTTTTAAGCCGGAATTTACTTTATCGAGCTCCTCGGATCCCGGTGGGATTCCTTTTGGCTATTACGAAATCAGTAGGAAAATAAAATGCAACAAAGTTTAATAGATGTATTGAAAAGTATAGAAAGCGGTGATCGCGATCACAGTCTCAAACTTGCTAAGAAATTAGTAGCGGAATATGGGGAAAATGATCTGGCATTACGTTTATACGCAGAAATTGATGTGTCATTTAATTCTAAGACGGTAGCTGACCTTTATATAATATTACGTGATCTTTTATCTGACAATGGATATCAACTCTGCACGGATATTAGAGAACGGCTTGTACAAGCAGAAAATAACAGAAAAATTGAAATTGCGATGTACTTGGAAAATATTCGTGCTTAATCAACGTATGGAGAAAAGCTTTCACGGATTCCCGGATGCGGCACAGGCCTTAACTTTCGCATTCATGATTGAGACTACTGGAAAACCCGCTAAAGGATTATTGACTCAGTAATTTTCCTTTCGACTCATGGAGCAGACTATGTCATGCTGCGCTAATAGTTTATGATATTCGCGTAAGTATCCAGACAACTGCCCTATGCTATACACTGAATCCAATCACTTATTATTCGAGTCTCTTGTTGAGTTATTAATTTATTTCGACGCAACATACTATCTTCATGCACTGCCCATGCATAGCCTAAGCAAATAGTTCCGGATAGATGCGACTGCCTCGGATTCTATAGTTGATAGCTACGCTTAAATCGAACCCTATTCATTTGCCTTGTTATGCTTGTTATTCTATACTTGTACATAAGTATTGTACAGCATCGCAGGTGAATGTGAATGAAAAGTGTCACAATTAGTGAGTTTAGAGCTAACCTTTTGAAATATTTAAAAAATGCCCAGAACGGCGAGCAAGTTAGTGTCACTTCGAGAGGCACTCCATTAGCCACTTTATCCCCGCCAGTCAGTCAGCACAATAACGCTAAAGCCAGACTTAAAAATTTGGCAAAAACTGCAACGATACATGATGTGGTCTCTCCAATCGAGGATAGCTGGGAGGCAATGAAATGATACTGCTTGATACTTGCGCTATTATTTGGGACGCCCTAGAGCCGACTAAACTAACGACTCCTGCAAAAAAAGCAATTAAGCGCGATGATAAAGATTTACTAATATGTGATATCTCTATATGGGAAATATCAATGCTCATAAAAAAGGGCCGTCTTGAAATTGAGGACACATCTTCAAAGTTTATAAATTTATTGCTTCAGTCACGTAATTTTAATATTCAAAGTATCACTCCCGAAATAGCAGAGCTATCTGTAAATTTCGGATCGGAGATTAATAGTGACCCCGCCGATCGACTTATTGCAGCGACTTCAATATTCCATAGTGCTCCGATAGTCACCGCTGATAAAAACCTTAGAGACGCAACGATAGTTGAAACTATCTGGTGATGGCATATTATAAAGTTAATTTCTAATAATACCAAGAATACAAAGTGTTATGTAGGTTCGACCCCAACGCTCCGTATCAAAACACAGGACATCCACTTACTTTGGGGACAAGTTCAGCCTGCACAGAGTAATTTATCTTGGTAATTCAATCGTTGCAATGAAAGGGTTGGGGGTGGATACACTGATTAGATAGCGACTTAAGGTTTTATTGGGTGATGATTCGAAATCTTATCAAAAATTCACTAAGTTGTACCTGACCTGCGGTCCCAAAGACTAAAGCATGTGGTAGGATAATTGGTGTGTCTTAATTGCAATTCTACCGTAGTAAACAGGAACCAAGTTATGCGTGGATGTTCTAAAATTACTTTACTCATTATATATATTCTACTAGGCATTGTGCAGACGGCACAAGCGCAGAAGCAAGTGGTTGTCAACAAAACCCGGGCGCATTGGGTAGTCGGCAGCCCGAAAGTCGGTTACTGGGCGATTGCCAGTTACCGCCATGGAAAACCGGTAAATTATATAAAGCCCGATCAGTTTCCTGATAATTGTCCTGATAGTGCCA
>QILK01000088.1 GCA_003233345.1 Gammaproteobacteria bacterium
ATTAATAAAATCAGTATCTAATGATTTTGTTAAATTATATTTAACATTAATAAAAGTAATAAAAATGAAATAACGCGCTGATATTTAAAAATTTTCGAAAATGGGCAAAATCAAGCCAGGTAACTTCTAGAATGGCCGCTACGCTGGTTGCAATGGCAATGGTACAATGGTTGTTGCGAAAATATTTCCCAGAGTACCTGCGATTTATATGAAAAACAGGGTTTTGGGTTAATGGGACACTTATAAATGAAATGTAAAGCCGCTGTTGCTTGGTCACCAAAAACCCCCCTGGAAATTGAGGAGATTGAAGTAGACGGTCCACGCGAAGGCGAGGTATTGCTTAAAGTTATCGCGTCAGGCGTTTGTCATACCGATGCTTTTACGTTATCAGGCAATGATCCTGAAGGCGCTTTTCCTTGTGTATTGGGTCACGAGGGCGGGTGTGAAGTCGTTGAGTGTGGGCCTGGCGTTAACGACCTAAAACCAGGTGATCATGTTATTCCACTGTATATCCCTGAATGTGGTGAGTGTGAGTATTGCCGTTCAACGCAAAGCAATCTTTGCCAATCGATAGCAAGCACGGTTTGGACTGGTTATATGCCCGATGGAACCCGTCGTTTTTCCAAGAACGGTAACGCAATTTTTCATTATATGGGTTGCTCTACTTTTTCCGAATATACCGTGGTGCCTGAAATTGCCTTGGCAAAAATAAACAAGGAAGCGCCTTTGGATAAAGTTTGCTTGCTCGGTTGTGGTGTGACAACCGGTATTGGCGCAGTACTCAATACCGCTAACGTTAGCGCCGGGTCGACGGTCGCGGTATTTGGCCTCGGCGGTATAGGCTTGTCTTGCATACAAGGAGCAGTAATGGCAAGTGCTGAGCGTATAATCGCGATTGATGTTAATCCGGAAAAATTTAAATTTGCCAAGCAACTTGGTGCAACTGATTTTATAAATCCCGATGATGTTGATGGTTCGTTTGTAGAATACATGCAAGATACTTATAACGGTGGTCCGGATTATTCGTTTGAATGTATCGGCAATGTTCATGTGATGCGTGACGCGCTGGAGTGCACGCACATGGGTTGGGGTGTATCCACCGTGATTGGTGTTGCCGGTGCAGGACAAGAGATTGCGACCCGACCCTTTAATTTGGTTGTGGGTCGGACCTGGAAGGGCACTGCGTTTGGCGGTGTCAAAGGTCGTAGTGAATTACCCGGTTATGTCGATCGCTATTTAAACGGTCAAATTGAGCTCGATAGTTTAGTAACGCATACTATGCCGTTGGAAGATATCAATCGTGCATTCGATTTAATGCATTCCGGTGCAAGTATCCGCTCAGTCATCCTATTCTAGAGAGTACGTATGCAGAAAATCGAATCAATCAAAGAATGGGGTGGTCACTTAAATCGTTATCGTCATTTGTCTAGCAGTTGCCAATGCGAAATGACTTTTTCTGTGTATTTGCCACCGTTGGCTAGTCGAGAAAAAGTGCCGGCTATTTATTGGTTGTCGGGCTTAACTTGTACCGATGATAATTTTAGAACCAAGGCCGGCGCGCAACGTTATGCCGCTGAACTTGGAATAGCTTTGATTATTCCCGATACCAGTCCGCGTGGCGATAAGATAGCAGACGAAAAAGAGCGTTATGATTTGGGACAAGGTGCAGGATTTTATATTAATGCAACGCAGGAACCTTGGGTAACTCACTACCGTATGTACGATTATATCACCCAGGAATTACCCGCGCTGGTTGAGAGCAAGCTGCCACTAATACCCGGATTGCGTTCTGTTTCAGGTCATTCCATGGGTGGGCATGGTGCGCTAATCTGTGCGCTTAAAAATCCGGGTATGTATCAGTCAGTATCTGCGTTTGCACCAATATGTAATCCTGTCGAATGTGCCTGGGGTCAGGGCTGTTTTAGCGCTTATCTTGGTAAGACCCGAGCCGAGTGGGAGGCTTACGATGCGACCTGTCTAGTAAACGCGGGTGTGGAAAAGATACCATTATTGATTGATCAGGGTTTAGGTGATGAGTTTTTAGCTGATCAACTTAATTCAAAAAATCTTGAGCGCGCCTGTCAGGCACAGGATTTTCCAATAACATTAAGAATGCACGACGATTATGATCACAGTTATCATTTTATTTCAACATTCATTGGCAAACACTTGGCCTACCATGCAAAAGCGTTGGAGCGCTAGCTAAAATTTATTAATGAAAAAATGCTAAACCAAAATGGTAAGCAATGAGTTGTTATTACTGGTTGTGGGTCGTTTTATGACTTGTGTAGCGATTATGTCGGTTAGTTACTAGACGTGCTCTTTAAGCAGGATATATACTGAATTAGAGATATTTGTAGTAAAGTAAAAATTAACAAGGCAGATATGAAAAAGACCAGACACGGATTTTCAATTGGTATCGAGAGATTTGGAGATGACTTTTTTCTTTCCTTAAAAGTGGTCGGGAAACTCACGCATGAAGATTACAATAAAATCAATCCAATGCTTGATTCCGCACTTGAAGGTGTAAAGGACCCTAAGTTAAAGGTATTTGTTGATGGTTCAGAACTGGAGGGTTGGGAATTACGAGCAGCCTGGGACGATTTTAAATTTACTCTGAAACACGGTAGTGAATTTGAAAGAGTTGCAATATATGGCAATAAAAAATGGCAGAAATATGGGTCGAAAATTGCGTCCTGGTTTATTTCAGGTGAGATAAAATATTTTGAGAAGGCCCATGATGCCTTAGCGTGGTTACAGAAATAAGTGATTTGAGTAGTGTTGAAGTTGATATGCCAGGCTTTTTAGCTGTAAGCCATCCAGATACAATCTATCCCATCAAGTAACATATGGATTACCAGGCCCAATGCAATTATCCGGGTTTTCCGATGTGCCAGGAACGCAACATAAATACCAATTGCCCAATAACTGTGTAGAGGATGAAAACCGATGCTACAGCGATTTGGTTCGTAGATTGGGTTTGCCAGTAGGTGATCGGTATCGACTAATATTGTTGCACACAGAATAATCCAGACAGTTAACCAGCGTTTGGGATAGGCAAGTCTGGCAACCAATGCCGGAATTAAAAAATGTAATGCTATATGTATATAGGGGCGCAATTCCAGTTCATTTGCCTATGTGATATCTCTAGGCTATTTCAAAATAGTGAACACTAAATAACGACTGTGGGTCAGTCCAGCATTTTAGTGGTGTAAATCCAGCTTTGCGTGCTAAAGATTGAAATTCCTCGATTGTATATTTATAGGAATTTTCAGTATGAATACCTTGTCCTCGCTTAAACTCAAACCGCTGGTCACTGATTCGGACTTGTTGATCGATATCGCTTATCAAGTGCATTTCGATGCGGCCCTTGTCACCATTGTAAAACGCTTTATGGGTAAAGGTATCGAGGTTAAAATTTGCACCCAATTCGCTATTGGCGCGGTCAAGTAGATTCAGATTAAACGCGGCATTACTGCCTTCTGAGTCGTTATAGGCATTGTTTAGTATTTGACTATCTTTTTTCAGATCGACGCCGATCAGCAGGCCGCCGCCATTTTTAACCAGGTTGGCTATATTCGATAAAAATTGCACAGCCTCGTCAGGTTCAAAATTGCCGATACTGGAACCCGGGAAAAAGGCAACTCTGTACGGTTGATGTGGTAATTCAGGGATATGAATTGGCGCTGTATAGTCGACGCAAACTGCGTGTACTTCAAGCCAGGGATACTCTTGTGCCAGCTCTTCTGCGACGCAACGCAGATAGTCAGCAGATATGTCCATCGGCAGGTAAGCGTGAGGTTCGCTTGCATTTAAAAGTGTACGAACTTTCTGACTGCTGCCGCTACCCGGTTCGATTAACAAGCAACCGTCTTTTATATAGGTGCTGATTTCGTCAAGATTATTTTCAAGAATTTTAGTTTCTGTCCGGGTAACATAATATTCGGGGGCCATGCAAATTTCATCAAAGAGCTTGGAGCCTTTTTCATCATAGAAAAATTTTGGTGCAACAAATCTTGGATTCAAGTTGAGGCCATTGATTACTTCGTCCTGGAAATTAGCTGTTTCCGGCAAATAATCATAGAATTTAATGATCTCTTGTGAATTGGTTTTCATAAAATATCCTGGGTTAGTCTAATGCCACAAAACTGCCATCGTTCCTGAGGGTAGAAAAAATTACGGTAGCTAGCTCTAATATGATCGTTTGCAGTTGCGCAAGAACCTCCACGAAGTATCATTTGTCCGCTCATAAATTTGCCATTATATTCACCAAACGCCCCATCGATTTGCTGATATCCTGGATAGGGGATATAAGGACTTTGTGTCCATTCCCACACATCGCCAAACAGTTGATTGATTTTTTCATTGGTAGAAAGTGGTATTGGCTCAAAGTTACCCGAGTCGCGCAAGTTTCCATTTAAAAATTTTTGTCCAGCAACATGCTCCCATTCTTGTTCAGTCGGCAAGCGTTTTTTTGTCCAGCGCGCGTAAGCGTTGGCTTCATAGAAGCTGACATGGCAGACAGGCGTGTCCAGATTCACCTTCTGCATTCCAGATAGCGTCATATGCCACCATGTTTTTTTATGGTATTCCCAGTAGAGTGGGGATTTCCAGTTTTCAGATTTAACAATATTCCAGGCGTCTGCTAACCAAAGATCGGGGCGTTGATAGCCATGGCCGTTAATGAATTCTATATACTCACCATTGGTAATCAATCGGGAGGAGAATTTAAACGGGTGAATATAGGTTAAATGTTTAGGTTCTTCGTGATCAAATGCAAAATTATTTCCGCTGTGGCCAATTTCGACCATGCCACCCGGAAATTTTACCCAGTTCATTTGCTTGTCAATATTCGCTGTGTCAGATGCTGTTGCCTGTATTTTATAGGCTGGGTGTAACGGATTGTGTGCAAATATATGTTTTATATCAGTGAGCAACAATTCCTGGTGTTGCTGTTCATGGTTAAGCCCGAGAACCGTACGACGGAATATTTCTGCTGGCATGTCGGCATTATATTCGCTAAGCAACGTTAGCATGGATGCATCGACATAGTTTCTATAATTAAGTACTTCTTTTACCGTCGGCCTGGATAGCAGTCCTCTTTGTTCGCGTGGATGATAGGTACCGAGGGTATTGTAATAGGAATTAAATAAATTATTAAAATGCGAATTGAATTCGCGATAACCGTTAAGATACGGTTTAAGCAGAAAGTTTTCAAAAAACCAGCTTTGATGTGCCAGATGCCATTTTGGTGGACTGACTTCAGGCGCTGTCTGGATAACGTAATCTTCAATTTTTAGCGGGATACATAGATCAATACTATCTTGTCGTATTTTATGATAGCGCTCGATTAGATCGTTGGCCGGTTTGAATGCATGGATAGCGGTAGTGGTTTCGCTTTTTTTTTTATCATGCTTTGAAATCGAAAACATAATACTTTACTCCGTACTCCGAATTTAATAATCGGCAAACTGTAGAAATATTGCACGAGCTAGAGAGCCACATTGCAATATAACATTGTTTGCGTTAACGCATGAGTATAACGGATGTGTTTTATATAGCAAGTTGGAGTATTGAGAAATAGATCCCATATTTTTTAATAACGTATTTTATACCAGAATAGTCCAGCTACTTCGTGTAAAAATAAATTCATTTCCACAAGGGCTCTGCTCTTCGGTAGGAATAGTGTCCAGTTAAAACCATCGCGGATGGATGTGTGAAAGCCGACAGGGGCGGGTATCACCGCTATATTGTTTTTGCTAAACGAATAGAGTGCGCGGCGCATATGAAAAGCATGTGTCACTAGAATAATTTTTTTTATTTTTAATTTGTCGAGAATATTTTTTGTATATAACGCATTTTCAAATGTATTTTTGCTTTTGTTTTCGGGGATGACTGTGGTTATGTTGAATTGGGTTTCAAGTATATTTTTCAATAAAACAGACTCTGGTGTCCGTGAACCGTAAACCGAACCACCGCTAGTAATAACTTTTAGCCCTGTTTTTTTTGCCAGTGATGCCGCATAGGCCACGCGTTGCCAGGAATAGAGTGAAATCGTATCTTGTGACGAATATTCAGGTGCTTTTGCATATCGCCCGGCACCTAAAACAACAATTGCCTGTGCCCCCCCGGCCTTAATCTGTTTATCGGTTAACGCAGGGTAAGATTCTAATAACGAAAGCAGGGGCCGGGTAAACAATGTGAGTGACGATAATAAAAAAATGCTTAGTGAAGCAATGAGTAGATTTCTTGCGAGCTTTTTTCGATGCCAAAGCAATAGTGCAATAATCAATAAGCAGATAATAATGCCGGGAGGAAAAAATATAATTTCCAAAAAATCCATTATTTGATAAGGGTGCTTGCCTGAAGATCTGCATGGTACGACGATCTAACCATCGGGCCACTGGCGACATGGGAAAATCCAATTTCATAAGCGATTTTTTCCATCTGCTTAAACTCATCCGGTGTTACAAAACGGTCGACTGGTAAGTGATCCAAACTGGGCTGAAGGTATTGACCAAGTGTTAACATGTTGCATTGATGTTGATGCAAGTCGATTAAAACGGTTTCTACTTCCGATAACGTTTCGCCTAGACCGAGCATGATGCCAGACTTACTTGGAATATTCGCATGGTCTGTCTTAAATGCTTTTATAAGATCTAGCGATGTTTGATAATCAGAGCCAGGGCGCGCTTTTTTATATAACCTTGGTACCGTTTCCAGATTATGATTAAAGATATCTGGCGGTGATTTCGCGAGAATTTTTAATGCAATTTCGCTGCGGCCACGAAAGTCAGGTACCAGAATTTCAATATTGATCCCCGGGTTTTGCTCGCGCACCTGATCAATACACGTGATAAAATGTGAAGCGCCACCGTCGCGCAGATCATCTCGATCCACGGAGGTGATGACGACGTACTTGAGTCCCATTAACTGAATGGTGTTAGCAAGATTCGAGGGTTCCTGTGGGTCCAGTGGATTAGGTCGTCCATGGGCAACATCACAAAATGGGCAACGTCGAGTACAGATATCACCCATTATCATAAAAGTAGCAGTTCCGTTGGCATAACACTCACCCAGATTGGGGCAGGAGGCTTCTTCGCATACAGTATGTAGATGATTGTCTTTTAGAATTTTACGTAAACGGATTACGTTCGGGTGTCCAGGCGATTTTGCCCGGATCCAGGGTGGCTTGCGCAGAGGGGTCACCGTTGTTTCGACTTTTATCGGAATCCTTGATACTTTTTCTGCACCGCGTTGTTTTACACCGATTTGTTTTTTTTGCTTGCGTTCACTCATGACAAACAGCCTGATTTAATTCAGTTAGAACATAATTGACTAATTTTTTTCCTACTGATTCAATGTCAGTAGGGCCGCCAAGGTCTGCCAACTGGGTTACTTGAAGTCCCTGGTATCCACAAGGGTTTATGCCATTGAAAGGCTTCAGGTCCATGTTAACATTTAGGCTAAGACCATGATAACATCCTTTGCGTTTCGCGCGCAGTCCCAGCGCGGCAATTTTTTGGCCTTTTACATAAACCCCGCGGGCATTGTTTCGGGAAAAGGCTTCTATTTGATATGTTTTCAGTAATTTAATGATAGATTGTTCAATATGGCTAACAAGATCTTTTATACCAATATTTCGTCTCCGCCAGTCCAATAAAAAATACAGTATTATTTGTCCAGGGCCGTGATAGGTGATTTCTCCACCTCGATCAACATGAATGACGGGTATCGAACCGGCATCCAGTAAGTGCTCTGGTTTGGCATTGAGGCCGAAAGTATAAATGGCAGGGTGTTCCAATAGCCATAGTTCGTCCGGCGTTGATGGTGTCCTGTTTTGGGTAAATGTTTGCATTTTTTTCCAGGTATCACGATAGTCCAGCATGCCGAGATGGCGAATTGCGATAGCAGAAAAATCAGTCATAACAGTTTATTGAATCTTTACAGTAGCATTACGAAATGTTTGCTATCAGTCAGTTCTTGATAGATAGCATCGAGTTGTTCCCGGCTAACAGCTTTAAGTGTCGCCGTCAGCGAAATATATTTACCGCCATTACTGTGTTTTTCAGTAATGTTCTGTTCTGAAAACTCAGGATCATGTTTTCTGACTATAGCGGAGAGTATCTGTTTTAAGTTTTTATTCGCAAGTCCCATTGCCTTGAGAGGAAACGCGCAAGGAAAGTCAAACAGGGTATCATCAACGTCTGTCATGGACATGTCCTAATGACTTGGTTGTGGCGACAGTGATTTTTTAAAATCTTCATATAATAATTTCATTTTTTTCCATTGCTCTCCGGGGTGGCCATCTGCAACAGGTTGATTGTCAAGCGTCACCACCGGCACAACTTCTTTGACAGAACTGGTTAACCAGATTTCATCAGCATTTCCTAATTCATCCAGAGAAATATTACTTTCCGTAACGACCAGATCATGATTGTTGGCTAGTTCCAGTATCACATCACGGGTGATTCCTGGTAGTAAGTTTTCGCTTTTAGGCGGTGTGATGATGTTGTTGTCTTTGACGATAAATAGATTGCTCGCCGCACCTTCGAGGGCGTTGCCATCGCGTATTAATATTGCTTCAGATGCGTCTTGCTCGAGTGCGGATTGCTTTGCCAGGACGTTGGCCAATAAGGTTGTGGCTTTTATATAACAGTAGCGCCAGCGAATATCGTCGATTGTGATTGCCGATACGCCTTGATAGGGATCGGGTAGAGTATCCATATCAACCGGTTTAGCCATAATAAAGACAGTGGGTTTTGCATCCTGTGGGAACACATGATCACGCGTGGGGGAGATGCCACGCGTTACCTGTAAATAGATAGACTGGTTTTCATCCGTAAACTGAGCGCACAATTTTTCGATAATACTAATCCATGATTTTTGTTCGAGCGGCTCTGGAATTTTTATGGCCTTCAAACTATTGTTGAGTCTATTCAAGTGGTGTGCCAGACGAAAGGGGACGCCAGAAAAAACCGGTATGACTTCATACACCGCATCTCCCAAAAGGAAACCACGATCCATAACCGATATTTTTGCCTCACCTAAAGGTGAAAATTCTCCGTTTAAATAAACTAACGCTTCACTTAGTGTTGGCAAAACCACCTCCCCATTAGAAATGGTCAGTCTACTATAACGCGAGTATTTTTAATGCCAACCCGGTTTAGACGCTGGGACAGTTTATCCAGTTGGCGTACGCTTTTAAGTGGTCCGATGCGAACACGGTAAAGGGGTCGATTATTTTTACGCCCCTGATGAATCCTGGCCGAAGAAACCCGTATCGATTTAACCCGGCTAACGAGTTTACGGGCATTTTGCCGACTATAAAAGGCACCGACCTGTAAGTATAACTTGTGCGAACCAATACGCGGTTTCGGTTTCGGGATATACCTTGGAGTATATCTAGGTACTTTGCCAGCAGTCGCTGTTTTTGGTGTGTACCGCTGCGTTCTTACCTGTGACTTTGGCGTATAGCGGGTGGGGGCGCGATTTTGGCTGGCGACGGTGGTTTTCGATCGAGGATATTGGCCTTGATTGCTGGGCTGGGAGGTCGATTTTGTCGGCGAACGTGTTGTCGGTGGCCGATAGTACCCGGGGCTGGGAGCAACGTTTTTATTTTTAGTTGCGGTGTTTTTTGTACCTGGTTTTTTACGGTAGTTTTTCCAGGTATCCGATGTCGTACTTCGGTTAGCGGTATTTTGATGGATGGGTGCATTAGTGTTTTGTGCATAAGTACGGCTGTCCTGGCCTGGTTTTTTAGACTTACCAGCATTAGTGTATGCACTAGAGGCAAATGGATCCTTTTTAGGGGTACTATCTGATTGTGTTATTTTTGGTTTAATGATAGTAGTGACAAACCCTTGATCGGCTGACGATGCAATTTGGTTATTGCCACTGTTTGCATTGGCAGAAAAAGTCCCGGTTGAGGGCGTGATTGCTTCGTTGGCAGCGACTTGATCCGTCTCAATTTTTGGAATCGTTGAGCGTCGACTACTCGACGCAAACTGATTAAGCACAATCGGTTTGCCAGTTTTTGGTGTCGCATCCGGCGTTTGTACGTAAAGGGTGCGACGATGAGCAGGTACAATTTGGTATGGACTTAGCGACCTGACTTCGACTAAACCTGTACCTTTACCAAGTATGCCCAGTTTTTTGGCAGCGGTATGTGACAGGTCAATAACACGGTTAGCGACGAATGGGCCGCGATCATTGACTCTGACAATAATCGTGCGGCCGTTTTGCATATTGGTTACACGAACAAAAGTGGGGATCGGCAAGGTTTTATGTGCTGCCGTCATCTTGTACATATCATATTTTTCGCCGCTGGAAGTTTTGCGGCCATGAAATTTTTTGCCATACCACGAGGCAATACCACGTTTGACATAATTCTTGCTACTGGCTAGTACATAGTAATTTTTACCAAACACTTTATAGGTAGGCGGGTTTCCATATTTACTTATCCTTTCCTGTCTGGGCGTGGAATCCTGGGTGTACAATCCTTTTTTAGATTGTTTTTTAGAGGAGCTGGAGTACTGTTTACTACGGACATTTTTATTGCCACAAGCGGATAGTAAAAGGCTACCAACGCCGACGACAACAAGGTATACGGTTAATTTCAGAAGCCAGTTATAATTTAAAATGTTCATGTAAAGGTCCAGTAATAATAAGCCAGTCTAACGTTATTGCTTTCGGCGTTATCGCTTGCGGGAATGGCGAGACCGAGCTTTTTCAACTTTATTGGCGAGTTCAAAAACGGCCATTGCGTATAATTCGCTATGGTTATAGCGGGTGATAACATAAAAATTTTTAAATCCGAGCCAGTAGGTGGCGCCGCGAGCCTGCGTTAATTTAATAAAGGATATTTTTCCCAACGAACTGTATCGACTGGATGGACGCAATGCCCTAACCCCATAGGTCGCTAGTTGCCCCATAGAGTAGCTTGGTTTTAATCGACTTTTGGGTCTTGGAAGTTTGCGATACCTATTGCCCGTCAGTTTCGCAGGTGTAGCGACGGGCTGACCTGTTTTCCATCCATGTGCCTTAAAATAATTGGCGACGCTGCCAATGGCATCTTTTCGACTGCCAAATAGATCACGTCGACCATCGCCGTTAAAATCCCGTGCATATCGGCGATAACTGCTAGGCATAAACTGCGGCAATCCCATTGCACCTGCATAGGAGCCCCGTAATGATGCAGGGTTAAACCCTTGATTTTTTGACATTAGCAGAAATTGCTCAAGTTCCCGGCGAAAGTACTTTGCTCGCCTTGGATAACCGAAGGCCAGTGTGGATAGTGATTCCAGAATTTTGATGGTTCCGGTGCGTTCGCCATAAAAAGTTTCGACACCAATAATAGCCACAATAATCTTAGCCGGTACGCCATATTGTCTTTCTGCTTTGGCTAGCGTCGCGGCATTTCTATTCCAGAACCTGACCCCTTTATTGATACGGCTAGGGGTAATAAATATTTTCCGGTAACGGTGCCATTTCATCCCTTCTGCGGGTCGGTTCATGGTCCTGACAATATCAGGTCGCCGTTTTAGTTTGGAAAACATGATTCGTAATTTCCGTTCATTAAATTTATGTTTACGTACCATCTCTTTAATGAAGCCCTCCATACCTGGATAGGCAAAACGAATGCGACGGGCATTGGCAGCCACAACGATCGGTTTTTTCTTGCTGGCTGTCGTGTTTTTATTGACAGGTTTTGCAACACATTGAGAACCTATCATGGCCAACATCGTTAGTACGGCATATTGTCCAATTATTTTTTTGCTAAATATGGAAGTAAAATAATTTAGTTTAATCACAATAAATCCTTAATTAAAGTATTCATGTTTGAGATATAATAACAATAACAGAATGCCGGTGTTTTCCAAAGTAATCATTTGTTCTGTTAAAATAGATACAGTTTGCGTACCAAGTTGAGGATAACATCGGCTATGTATTTTTCTAATTTAGGTGAGTCAAAATCGATTGAAAATACAAAATCAGAGTGAGATTCAGGTAAATACAGGAGTTTAGACGCAGCCCCCTGTCGAAAACCTCTCTGGTAAGCTTTTTTTTCGCCCGTTGTAAATTTTGCTTGGTGCTCTTGGGTATGTGAATTTTGTATTAAAAAATATTGCGTTTTGGAGACGGGTGCAAATGAAGCTAACAGTAGTGGCAAGAGGGCCAGACAAATTACGACTAAAACTTTGTTGAAAATAAGGCGGCGCATTGGCTTTCCGTTGCAATTATATTAATTTTTTATGTGTTTGAATAGACATGAGGATACCAAAACTGGCAAGAATAGTGACGACCGAAGTCCCCCCAAAACTAATCATGGGTAACGGAAGCCCGACGACGGGCAGCATACCGGATACCATCAGCATATTGATACAGACATAGACAATAAAAATTACACTCAATGTGCCCGCTAGCAGCCTCGAATAGGTATCTTTGGCCGAGGTGGCAATAAGCAGTCCCCGAAACAATATTAATAGGTATAACATTAGTAATATAAGTGCCCCGGCCAGTCCAAATTCTTCACCGACCAGTGCAAAGATAAAATCTGTTTCCGCTTCAGGCAGGAAACCATGTTGTGATTGCGTGCCTTGTAAATAGCCTTTGCCATAAACACCGCCGGAACCAATTGCAATTTCAGATTGCCGGGATTGCCAGAGCGCATTTTTTAGATCTTTTGAGTCAGAAGACAGAAAAGTTTCAATACGTTTCATCTGATATTCAGGCAGCAATCTGTATTCCAGTATCGCCCAAACAGATATAGCCATGGCAATGGCTGTTAAAATAATAATCCACCAACGCAGTCCGGCGAGAAAAAGTAAAATCAAACCCGATAATGCCACCAGCAGCGATGTTCCTAGATCAGGTTCGCTATAGATTAGATAAGTGGGAATACCGATTACGATTAATCCCATAAATAAGTGTTTGAATTGAAGCGGTAGTCTGGCGCCAGCCAGTAACCAGGCGACCATCATGGGTAAGGCAAGCTTCATTATTTCCGATGGCTGAAACCTAACACTAGGGGTTCCTAACCAGCGTTTAGCACCATTAACCTCGACGCCAAAAAAAGGCACTAGTGCTAGCAGAAAGAGTCCAAATAGAAATATAACGGGCGTCCAGCGCTTTAAAGTGATAGGCGATGCTAACGCAATAAGCCACATGATTAGCAGGCCGAACAAAATCCGGATAATTTGCTTGAAGGTGGTTTCGACACTTTGGCTGCTGGCACTGTATAAAATAAACAAGCCAAGAATCAATACAAGAGAAACCAAAAACAATAGCGGTACGTCAATATTAAAGCGGGTCAAGGCTCGCCGCATTGATGGGGAGCCTTGTGAGAGCGCGCCGTATTTTTGATAGCTATAACTCATATTATTTAATAGTGACAGTTTTGTGTGTGTGCCTGAAGTATAAATATAAAGCTAAATTCAAGTTAAAATATAATAAAGTATAGTCGAGAACTATCGATATTATTCCCCAAGTTTATCGTGGTTTAGGTGTTTCAATTATCCTGATTTCGTCATTCTTTTTTTGCTTTTGATTTTGCTTTTGCTTTTGCATCTTTTTTTCCAGGTCAATTTCTCTAAGCCTGGCTCGAGCCCGGGCCCGGGTCATTGCTCTGGCTTTTTGTGCTTTTTTGCGCGCCACAGGTTTTTTTACGTTCGTACCACCATGAGTATTTGATGACGTGGTGCCTGAATCAATGTTTACATTATTGGTTGTGCTCGTCACTGCCGTTGTATTCGACGTATTAGAACGGGTGATAGCAGGTTGTTTTATTTTTTTGTTAATTCGTGGATTGCTTTTTCTAAGATTATTAGGTACACGAGGTTTAAGCACTTTACTATTGACCACAGGCCTTTTTAACAGGTTTTTAACCGTTAAAGTAGACGGATCAGGCGTATCCTTTGTTAATAAGGTATCGTTTGAATTATTTTCACCCGCAGGCTTGTTTTGCTGGTTTAAGATGTCCATATAGGTGCGAATCAGTTTACCCGCGATAGGCGCCGCCGCCGCACCACCGTGACCACCGTTGATGACAATAACAGCCACTGCAATTTTTGGTTTGTCAGCAGGTGCAAATACGACAAAGAGTGCATTATCCTTTAGGTGCTCGGGTACTTTTTTCTTTGACCAATGATCGCCTTTTTTAATTTTGACTACCTGGGCGGTACCGGTTTTACCGGCAAACTCAAACTCCTTTTTTGCCAGTGGGATCAGACGCCGCGCAGTACCACCGGGCGCGTGCACAACATCGACCATTGACTGGTGCACGTAGTCCCAGTGCTCTGGTTTTATTAGGCCGAGTACTTTTCTGCGTCTTTTTACTTCGGCTAGAAATTTTTTGTCTATTTTGTATTCTTTGATAGCACTGTTTTCAACTTCGGGTGTCAGGTAATATAAATCCTTACTGCCCGATGGTCGCACAGCACGTAACAGATGCGGAATAACCAGTTTACCCCGATTAGCCATAGTTGCAGTCGCTGATGCCAGTTGCAGGGGGGTGGACGTAAATAGTCCCTGGCCGATACCCACGCTGATCGTATCGCCTAGGTACCATTTCTGTCGCTGGCGAACCAGGGCTTTGTATTGTCGCCACTGAAGATTAGACATGTTGGGTGTACGCGGTTTGCGTTTATGCTGTTTAATTTTATAGGCCCGTGAAGGCAAGACACCCAGGCGTTCGCGCGGCATGTCGATACCGGTTGGCTGGCCAAAACCAAACAGTGTCAGAAATTCGCTAATCCGGTCAATTTTCATTTTTGCGGACAGATCATAAAAGTAAATATCGCAAGAACGTCTAACGGCTTTGGCCAGATTTAATGTGCCATGGCCGCCACGTTTCCAGTCATGCCAAGTGTGCCGAGCGCCAGGGATACGAAAGGTCCCGCCGCAGGAGAACATTTTTTTTCCATGGGTCAGATCGTAATACAAGGCCCCTAGCGCGTAAAAAGGTTTGATGGTTGAACCTGGCGCAAAAGTACCTTTTAGTGCACGGGGATAAAGCGGTCTGGCTTTATTAAGTTGTAGCTGCTGAAATTGTTGCGACGAAATACCCGAGACAAACTGGTTTGGGTCATAGCCAGGCTTGCTGACTAAAGCCAGTACTTCGCCACTGTTGGGATCGATGGCGACAACGGCACCGGCTTTGGCCCCTAACGCATTCTCGGCAACTTCTTGTAATCGCTTGTCTATCGTTAAATAGATACTTTTACCCGGCACCGAAGGCTTTATAAGCTTGGAGCTGATTACCCTGCCAAAAACATTACGCTCATTACGCTGATTACCTTTGACACCATGGAGAATATTTTCGTATTGCTTTTCAATACCTTTGACGCCGACAAAGGCGGTGCCTTTATAATTAATTTTTTGCTCGGGTGTCCAGCGATCAATAATGGTTTGATCAACGCGGCGAACATATCCAATCACATGGGAAAGCGAATTCGCATAGGGGTAATAACGTTTTTGCGATGCTTTTATATGAATGCCCGGCAAGCGATAACGTTGTGCGGCGAGAACGGCAACTTCGGATGTTGTCAGGTTATAACGAATCGGTATACTTTGAAACCCTTTCGCATAGCGGCGATTTTTGGAATACGCTTTATGGAATTTTCGCCAATCTTTTTCATTAATAGTGATCAGGCCATCGAGAACACGCAAAAGTTTTTTCATGCAGTTAGAGCGGGTTTTGCGTGTTTGACAGGCTTGTTCCGGTGTAATTTCTAAGGTATGTGTCGGTACATTGCCGGCCAGCAGATTTTGGTTGCGATCATAAATTAAACCACGTGTGGGAGGGACGGGCTCTATGACGTACTGGTTTTTCTTTGATTTTGTCGCGTGTTCGCTATATTCGACAACTTGCAGTTTGTATAACCCGCGGATCAATACTGCAATGACAATTGCAACAAACACCAACATCCAGATAACACGGTGTAAAAATAATCGTTCTTCGTATTCCTGGTCTTGTAGGTTGACATACTTACTCATAGCGCCACTTACTGTATCCTGAATCTTCGTCTTATCGAACGCAGAAATATAAATATCCACGGCCACATAATCAGGCTGCTGGCGGGTGATAGTAGCCAGTAGTCAAGATCCCGGCGGACATTGCCAGTCAGGCTTTCAAAAAAGAATACCAGCAATTTATATAATACTATTAAGATGAATATAGTGATTGCCTGTTGAAACAATGGACTAATACGCATGCGTTTGTGTATATGTAACACAATATATAATATTAGCGCCATACTGAGAGCATACTGTCCGAGAAAGTGGTTTCCACCAATCATCACATCGTGTAACAAACCCACCGTCCAGGCTACGACCATACCAATACGATGGGGTAACGCGAGGCACCAGTAAATAACGAACAACAGAGGCCACTGCGGTTGAAAATAGGCGGCCCAGTCGGGTAGCGGCATAATTGCCAACATCAGTGACAGTATGATTGTTAGGGGTATTATTAGTAACCCACTTCTTTTCTCTTTAATTGGCATCTTTATCTATAAATTGGCATTTTTTAACCGGTTTACCAAAAGAGCGACTTTGCGCTTTTGCTTTGATTCTCATTTCTTCTGTCCAAACCAATAATCCTTCTCTGGTTTGGTTAATATGTGCTGTCGGTTTAACGTAAGCGATCGCGAACCGTTTGCCGGTATCTTTATCAGCTTTTGTTTTGCTTTTATCGGCGTCATTAGCTGGGTTTTTTTTAACAATTTTGCCGACCATATATCCATATGGGTAAACGCCGCCAAGGCCGGAGGTGATGATCTCTTCGCCATCATTTATTTGCTCATTTAATGGCAGATTTGGCAGTCTTAGCATATTGGATTTACCGTCACCGTAGGCCAGTGTTTGTCGGCCAGTGCGTCGAAATTGAACATGCATGATGTGATTTGAGTCGGTAATTAGACGTACGGTCGAAAATAGTGCCCGACTTTTAATGACCTGACCAAGTACACCGTGAGCGTCGACCAGCGGTTGCCCTTCGATAACACAATCTTTTCGTCCCAGACCAATTTTGACCGTTTTAATATCCGGATCCAGGCCAACATAAATAATTTCAGCTAATCTGACTTTTTCGCGAATTTTATGGCGTGCTTTTAATAATTTTTTATAATTTTTATTTTCAATGCCGGCGAGTTCCAGATCGAGTACTTTTTTACGTAAGCGTTTGTTCTCTTCAGCCAGTTGCTCGAGGGTCATTTTTTTAGGCGCGGATAACTTTTTGCTGACATCTCTGCCTAAATCATAGGGGTAATTAACCGCTTTGATTATAGGATAGACAATCGCTGAGAATGAATCATCCAGATAGTCCTGCAGATAATTGTTTTTATCAAGCCACATAAAAGCCAAGGATAAAAACGATAACAGCACCAAACGTGTTGTTAGAGAGTAACTTTGTGAAAACATCCTGGAAATCTTACTAGCCCTCGCAATTTAATGATCGTTTCCAATAGTCACTAATTTTTCTAACTATAAATGAATACTTTAAAGCTTTATCACCAGTCGACAGAGCGTGCCTGGGAAACGGCATAGAATCGTAGCCCGGACTTCGCGTAGCGAACGCCGGGAGTAGTATTGTCTTAAATTCAACTAAACTCCTACTACATTCTGTCTGGGTGATTTTCTGCTACATCCTACTTTACTATTCTTGCCATGTTCATTTCCCCGGCGTTCGCTGCGCGAAGTCCGGGCTACTCTATTAAACACTTATCTCGAGTTCCTCATTTTATTCTGGATAGTAGTGGATATTCGCCGGAATGACAGAGGCATGGTTTTCTGGCGATCGTTAATTCTTATCAAACGACATGTGATCTAGTCAAACTAAGTGATAATAAGCAATTATTGCCCTATCTATTCGGTAATAAATATATCGCCACCGTGCTCATCAATTAGTTCCAATGCTCTGCCACCACCACGGGCTACACAGGTCAGAGGGTCTTCTGCTATGACAACGGGTAACCCCGTTTCTTCCATCAGTAACCTGTCCAAGTCTCTTAGTAATGCGCCGCCACCGGTTAACACAATGCCACGTTCAGCAACATCAGCGCCCAATTCTGGCGGTGTTTGCTCAAGCGCTGCTTTAACCGCACCAACAATGCCTGACAAAGGTTCCTGGAGTGCTTCTAGAATTTCGTTGCTATTGAGACTAAAACTGCGCGGTACGCCTTCGGCGAGATTGCGGCCTTTGACATCCATTTCCCTTACTTCACTTCCAGGAAATGCTGATCCGATTTGATGTTTAACCTTTTCTGCGGTGGCATCGCCAATGAGGGTGCCGTAATTTCGGCGCACATAATTGACGATTGCGTCATCAAATTTGACGCCGCCAATTCTGACGGAAGCAGAATAGACAATGCCATTTAATGACAAAACCGCAACCTCAGAGGTGCCCCCACCGATATCGAGCACCATCGATCCGCGGGCTTCATCAACTGGCATGTTTGCACCAATCGCTGCGGCCATGGGTTCTTCAATCAGAAAAACTTCTCGCGCACCAGCACCTTGTGCTGACTCTTTAATCGCACGTCTTTCTACCTGGGTTGATCCGCAAGGGACACAGATAAGAACCCGTGGACTGGGTTTAAAAAACCGGGTTTCGTGCGCTTGATGAATAAAGTGCTGTAGCATGCGCTCGGTAACCGTAAAGTCTGCGATAACGCCATCCATAAGCGGTCGAATCGTCATAATATTGCTTGGCGTACGACCTAGCATCGCTTTTGCTTCGTTGCCAACAGCCGCGATTGATTTGGGTCCGCCGGGACCACGATCCTGTCTAATAGCAACAACAGAGGGTTCGTTTAAGACGATTCCTTCGCCGCGGGCATAGATCAGAGTATTGGCCGTGCCAAGATCAATTGACAGGTCATTGGAAAACATACCTCGTAAACGTTTAAACATGTTCCTTATTTTGCCCTTCGTTAAAGTATGTAAATAGTTAACTTTATCAATGCTATGCGTTTTGAGCAAGCGGTTAAATCAACTATCGATACAAATTAATAAAAAATCTATCTCAACAATTATACTTGCAAGATTCGTGTCGTATTTGTGCATCTATAATTAGTTAAAATAGACCAGATATGCTAATTCGTAAACTATCCAAGGGTGTCCCTGATTTTATCGATACAAGTGTACCGAATATCTTTATTATGATAGTTTACCCGGTCTTATTATGTCGCGTATGGAGCCTATATGTCTACTAGTAACCAGACAGAAGAAAAAATTGAAGATATTGTTGCAAAAATAGCCGAATTATCAAGGCTGTCAATTAATTCGGAAGAAATTCCAGCTTATCAACAGCAGTTGGGTCATATTATTCAGTTTGTAAAGCAGTTGGATGATGTCGGAACTGAAAATGTTGAACCCATGGCGCATCCGCAAGATCAGAGTCAACGTTTGCGCGCTGATAGTGTCACCGAATCAGATCAGCACAAGTACTTTCAGGAAAATGCGCCGTTAGTAGAAGCCGGTTTGTACCTGGTGCCCAAAGTTATCGAAAAAGCCGAAGAATAGTTAGAAAAATAGTTAGACGAATAGATAACAGAATAGTGATTAGCTTTAACTAACCGTTTGAGTAAAATAATGACCAGGAAAAGATCAGGAAAGACATGTAATGCACTCTAAATCGATAGTCGAATTGAATGACGGACTTAAAAAAGGTGAGTTTTCCAGCGTTGAATTAACACAACACTATTTACAGCGTATTAAAAAGCTGGACTCAAAACTGAATGCGTTTATCACGGTCTGTGATGATAGCGCGCTCGAGCAGGCAAAACAGGCAGACCAGCGGATCAAAGCCGGGCAATCGTCACTATTAACCGGCATTCCCTATGCGCACAAAGATATTTTTTGCACGGATGGCATAAAGACCAGTTGTGGATCAAAAATGCTGGATTCATTTACCGCGCCTTATGACGCTTACGTCACTGAGTTATTGAAAAAAGATGGCGCAGTTATGTTGGGTAAAACTAATATGGATGAGTTTGCGATGGGTTCGTCCAGTGAGACCAGTTTTTACGGCCCGGTACGAAATCCATGGAACACCGCTTGTGTTCCCGGTGGTTCATCGGGCGGATCGGCGGCAGCGGTGGCTGCAAATTTAGCCCCACTGGCAACGGGCACTGATACTGGCGGCTCAATAAGACAACCGGCTGCCTTATGCGGAATCACCGGAATAAAACCAACCTATGGTCGCGTTTCCCGTTATGGCATGATTGCGTTTGCATCCAGCCTGGATCAGGGCGGACCGTTTGCCCGCAGTGCCGAGGATGCCGCTTATTTATTGCAGGTTATGTCGGGATTTGATCAGCGTGATTCCACCTGTGTTGATAAACCGGTCCCAGATTATACAAAATCTTTAGGGGATTCTATCAGCGGCTTGACGATTGGTGTGCCGAATGAATATTTTAGCGATGGGCTTGATACCGGTGTTGCGCAAAGTATTGAGCAAGCGATTAAGGTTTATGAAAAGCTTGGTGCCAAAATCAAAAAAATTACCTTGCCGAATACCAATTTATCAGTGCCTGCCTATTATGTTGTGGCGCCCGCAGAGTGCTCGTCCAATTTGTCCCGTTACGATGGTGTCAGATTCGGTCACCGTTGTGATGATCCGGAAAATCTTGAAGATTTGTACGAGCGTAGTCGTGGCGAAGGCTTTGGTGACGAGGTCAAGCGCCGTATTATGCTTGGTACCTATGTGCTTTCAGCCGGTTATTACGATGCTTATTATTTAAAGGCACAGAAAGTCCGACGTTTGATTAGTAATGATTTTAAGGCTGCATTTAGCGATGTCGATGTGATTATGGGCCCGACCACGCCCGAAGTGGCGTTCAAGCTGGGCGAAAAAACTGCCGACCCGGTGACCATGTATTTATCCGACATTTTTACCATCGCAGTAAACTTGGCTGGATTGCCGGGACTGTCAATTCCAGCGGGTATGGTCAATGATTTGCCAGTTGGGTTGCAGATTATTGGTGATTATTTTAGTGAGGCAAAGCTTTTAAACGTTGCTCATCAATTCCAACAGGAAACCGATTGGCATAAGCAGTCGCCAAAAGCGTTTTCTTAACATTTTTTATTTGAGAGAGAGAATATGGAATGGGAAGTAGTGATTGGCCTGGAAATACACGCGCAATTATCCACTAAGAGCAAAATATTTTCGGGTGCATCAACCGCCTTTGGGGCCATGCCAAATACACAGGCTTGCGCGGTAGACCTGGGTTTCCCGGGTGTTTTACCGGTATTGAATAGTGAGGCGGTCACCATGGCGGTGAAATTTGGATTGTCAGTCGATGCGCCAATATCAAAACGCTCGGTCTTTGCCCGAAAAAACTATTTTTACCCTGATTTGCCCAAGGGTTATCAGATTAGCCAGTTTGAATTGCCCGTTGTCGGCAAAGGGAGTATCGATATTGAGTTGGAAGACGGTGAATCTAAAACGATTGGTATTACCCGCGCACATCTCGAAGAAGATGCCGGGAAATCATTGCACGAAGATTTCCAGGGCAAGACGGGTATCGATTTAAATCGCGCGGGCACACCACTGCTTGAAATTGTGTCAGAGCCGGATATGCGGTCAGCCAAAGAAGCGATCGCTTATATGAAAAAAATTCATTCACTGGTTCAGTATCTAGAAATCTGTGATGGCAATATGCAGGAAGGTTCGTTTCGTTGTGACGCTAATGTCTCGCTACGGAAAAAAGGCGCAGAAAAGCTCGGGACTCGGGCCGAGTTAAAAAATATTAACTCATTCCGCTTTGTTGAGCGTGCCATTAATGTGGAGATCGAACGTCAGGCGGAGATTCTGGAGAGTGGCGGGAAGGTTGTACAGGAAACGCGATTATATGATGATGCGCTGAATAAAACGTTTTCGATGCGTAGCAAGGAAGAGGCAAACGACTATCGCTATTTCCCCGATCCGGATTTGTTGCCACTGGAAATAGACGACGCGTTTATTGAAGCGCAAAAAAAGACATTACCGGAATTGCCGGATCAGAAAAAGCGCCGTTTTATAGATCAATACGCATTAAGTCTTTACGATGCCAGCATCTTAACGTCGAATAAAGACCTTGCGGCTTATTATGAGCAGGTTGTTGACGCATCCGGCAAGCAAAGTAAGTTGTCAGTAAACTGGGTCAATGGTGAACTGGCGGCTAGTTTAAACAAGGAAAATATGCAGATAGCGCAATCGCCGATTAAAGCGACGGATCTTGGTGTGATGGTTGGACTAATCTCGGCGGGCGAGATTACCGGAAAAATTGCCAAAACAGTTTTTGAGTATATGTGGAATGGTGAAGGTGATCCGTTAGCGATAATAGACAAACACGGGTTAAAGCCCATTACTGATAGTGCCGAGCTGGAAAAGCTGGTCGATGATATTATTGCGGCCAATCCAAAGCAGGTCGAGCAGTATCAAGGCGGGCAGCAGAAATTGCTTGGATACTTTGTTGGCCAAGCGATGAAAGTGACAAAGGGCAAAGCGGATCCGGCGCAGCTTAACCAATTAATCAAGAAAAAACTAAAATAGTGATGTTGGATCAAGATCATTTATTTCGTTTTGTCTTTGAAAACACGGATATGCGCGGTGAACTGGTGCGCCTCAACGCCAGTTTTCAGACCGCGTTAAAATATCATGATTATCCGCCGCCCGTGCGTGACTTACTCGGCGAGGCGATTGTGGCGACGGTTTTGTTGGGAGCCACCATCAAGTTTGATGGATCACTTAATCTGCAAATTCAAGGGAGTGGCCCGGTTAAACTGCTGTTAGTGCAGTTGTCTTCGGAACGTACTTTTCGCGGTATGGCTGAGTGGGACCCTGAGGCCAACTACGCCGGTGACAAGTGGTCTTTAAATGAGCTTGTGGGTGATGGCAGACTGGCGATCACGGTAGAGCCAGAAAATTTTGGTGATCGATATCAGGGTATAGTAGATTTATGCGCCGATACGTTGTCGGGCGTATTGGAAAATTATTTTGATCGCTCCGAGCAATTGAAAACCCGGTTATGGCTGGGTGCCAGTGATGCAACTGCGGCGGGTTTGCTAATTCAGCTTATGCCGCAAAAGAACGATAAAAGTACTCACAATCAATACCAGGAAGAGAGTGACGATTGGCAGCGAGTCAATCACTTAAGTAATACGATTAGCATGCAGGAGCTCTTGCATATTCCCACCAAGGAACTACTCCATCGTTTATACAATGAAGAGGATGTCCGTCTCTTTGAAGCAGAAAGTCTTAGCTTCCGCTGTAAATGCTCGAAACCGAGTATCGAAAATATGTTGCAGAGTCTAGGTTATCAGGAAGTCAGTGAGGTGTTGGCAAAAGAAAAGGTTGTCAGTGTTAAATGTGAATTTTGTAAACAGAACTATCAATTTGATACCGTGGATATAGAAAGGCTGTTTTCGGAAAGCATAAGCCCTGTTGTACCGAAAACCCGCCACTGACGCTTGTCCCGACAGCGTGAGTAACTCACTACAATATCATTAATGTGATAATAGCAACAAAGCATAGAGCTGCAAATCTGGTTTTGATATAGTCGGTCATGGTGGCGTCCTCTTGTTAGTTACTTGCTTGTTTATCTGTTGTTATTTATCTGTTGTTATTTATTGGTGTTACCTATTTGTCGCTCCCACCTGGTGGTCAGTTCAGTTTATTCGGCCTCTATTTATTCAGATTAATTACCTTTAAAAAAGTAGTATAAAATAAATACTGTGATATAGGTCACATTTGGCAAATATTTATTGCAACATGCTCAGTGATCAATTATTATTCACTTATGGTGGTTGAGCACCTGACTTTTGATAATAATAAATTGCAAACGCATAATAAATATGGAAATTATCACGGTTTTAATAATTTCTATTGAATAAAGCGCTAAAAAATATTACCTATATTGAGTATTAGTTGTATCAGCTTTTTATGATTTGTTTATTGATTTTATCGTAGTCGTGAGCAACAACTGACTCAATAACTAATTAAAAAAACTGTCCAGAGGGGGCTAGCATGATGCTTAAATCTACTCTTTTGCTTTTGTGTATCTTCGTACCTGCAAGTACGTTATTTGCCGATGGATTACCAAATCCCAATGAAGTGACGATGAACGTGGTTAATCATGATGACCCGGGTGCAATCGTTGATTCCGATATTCCTGATTACGGGGCACAAGTAACGCCGACCAAGGTGGCAGTGGTTTCCCGTCCAGATTCGAAATACGATAGAGACAATCATGATCATAAAGACCATGATTATAAAGAGGATAACCAATATAGGGGCTCAAAACCGCAGGATAGTGCGCGACCAGAAATACAAAGACCCGTCGTACAGAGACCCGAAGTACAGAGACCAGAGATACAAAGACCAGAGATACAAAGACCCGTTGTACAAAGACCCGAAGTACAGAGATCAGAAAGAAGCCGTCCTGAACGTTCGAGACCCGTCTGCCCACGTAGGAATAGCTAATATTATTCGTTATTGCCTCTAGATAAAATGTTAGCAAAAGCCGCTTAAAATAAGCGGCTTTTTTTATGAAGGCGATTTGAACCCAATCAAGTGACTAGTCGACTGAATTTAAGAGAGGTCACTCAAGACTAAACCATTTCAGATTTGCTGCGTTTATAGAGTAAGTGGATTAACGGCGTGAGTTAAGTAGCCAGATACAAAAGGATGGGCGGGTAACAATATGGAACAGAAGCAATTACTAATCAATACTGTGATTTTATGGGTTAAAACTAATACGGCGAAAAAGGCTGGGGTGGTAACGGCTAAAACGCAGCTTTTTTGTGGAAAACTTCTAAATACTTACCAGTATGTGGAATTGATCGATTTTTTGGAAACGAAATACGGAATTCGTTTTAAGCCGGACGATTTAAGTTCGGAAAATTTCGCTACAGCAGAAAAGATAGCATCCATTACCAGTCAGTATTATTTACTGCTTACCAGGAAAACGTCGATAGAATTCGTTCGGGTTTAAACCAGTTTACTTGCTGAATATTTCCTTCAGTGGTGTAGGTTTAGTAATCGCATAACCCTGGGCATAGTCGACGCCCATCTTTCTTAGTTGCTCGAGCAACTCTTCCGATTCAACATATTCTGCCACCGTTTTAGCGCCGAATACATGACCGATCTGGTTAATGGTTTCCAGCATGGCATAATTGACACGATTTTCATTCATTTTCTGAATATATTCGCCGTCAATTTTTAGAAAATCAAACGGCAGTTTTTTCAGATAAGAAAAAGAAGATAAGCCCGAGCCAAAGTCGTCCAGCGCAAACTGACAGCCCATTGATTTTAATTTATGCATAAATTTGGCCGCACTTTCGAGGTCATTAATGGCCGCAGTTTCGGTAATCTCGAAACATATTTTCGCCGGGTTAAGTCCACTTTCCATGATTTCGTCGGTGATAAACTTAACAATAGAAGAGTCGCTAAAACTTTGCCCGGAAAAATTGATATTGATTGCGTCCCACGCAGAAAGATCCTTGTTTCTGAGGATATCCAGCGTATTTTTAAATACCCATCGATCAATTTTAGGCATCAGATTAAATTTTTCGGCGGCCAGAATAAATTCGCTTGGTGAGACCAGTGTTTCATTATCAACAAGTCGCAGCAGTACTTCCAGATGAGGTTTTAGTGTAGAAACCTGATTGATGGGAATAATTTTCTGCCCGAGTAATAGCAGGTTGTTGTGGCTCATTGCTGATTGTAGCTGGTAGATCCACTGCATTTCGTTGCGTCTTTTGATTAGCGCAGAATTGGTGAATTCATGAATGTGTATGCAGTTTCTGCCAGCGTCTTTGGCAATATAGCAGGCGGTATCAGCATAGCTTAAAAGAGCAACATAACTCCGGGTATTACGGGTGATCGGGGCAATGCCAACACTGACCGTTAAATTATGAATTTTATCGTGCCAGGTAAAATCGGTGTTATGTATGCTGATTCCTATTTCCTCAGCGAATTTATAAGCCATGGCCACTGGACAATTATCGAGTAGAATACCGAATTCATCGCCGCCTAATCTTGCCAGTATGTCTTGATTTCTGAGCCTGGATTGTAATAGATCGGCGACTTGCTGGAGTAATTCATCACCAGCGGTATGTCCATGAGAATCATTGATCACTTTAAACTGGTCCAGATCCAGATACAGCAGGCAAGGTTGGTTAATATCGTTACTGCTAATATCGATAAAATGTTGTAATCTTTTTTCAAATGCAGAGCGATTTAGCAGGCCGGTTAACGGGTCGTGTGTCGACTGCCATTCCAGCTTTCGATCGTATTCCTTTTTTTCAAACTGGCTGCGCAATACCAAAATCAGACCGCTATTCGCCCCAATCCCTTGCTCGTCGTTGTCGGGGGTGGTGATTGCCGACAGGGTCAGTTCGGCAGGGATACTGACGTGATCCTTACGCACAACGGTCACCGCTAATCGGCGCGTTGATGCGCCGCTATTACCTACCTCGTTACATGATATCAGGATAGGTTCGTGGTTTTTTTCATTATAAATTTTTAAAATACTGTGTAGACTTTTCCCCTGTGCATTCGATTGACACCAGGCAGTCATTTGTTCTGCGGCTGGGTTGGTATACTGAATCATATTATTGCTGTCGATTACAATGACTGCGTCGGATATGACCTCTAGTGCTGCAGTCGCATAGTTAAAAGCTGGTTCGAGCTGCCCATCGACGGTTTTAACCTGGATTAAGCAATAAATGTCTGCATCAAAACTGGTAATCGGCTTGACAGAAATTGAGTGGCTCAGTGAAATAGCATGTGCCGGTGACCGCAATGGCTTGACAGGCAAGACCAGCGGCTGCTCTGGGGAGTCAGCGATGACCGATGCAAGCATTTGCTTTAATGCCTTATTAACGCTAACTTCCAAGGCTGAATTTGTAAAATGCTGCAACACCTGAAACAGTTTTTTGTTTGTGGTCGAGGCGTGGGGTATTCCAGTGAGGGCGGCGATCCTGTTATTCCAAAAGACGATCTGCAGCGTCGAGTCTAGTATAATAGCGCCAGTATCGCCCAGTTCGCTTATTTCCTTGGCAAAATCAGCGATAGCTGGATGTTTGACGGCGATGTTAAGTTGCTTTAAATGCTCAGACATAACAATGAAACCTTAATGGCATTAAAGCGATTATGCAGATTTAGGGAGCAGTGAAAGAAGCCCTCTTTCATCAACGGGTTTATATAATATTTCCACGTTCATTTGTGCAGCTAAACCATGGATGCCAGGATTGTATTGCCCTGCCAGTAATGTGATTCTGGCGGCAGGGTAAAGTAAACGAAAATTGATAGCCAGTTCCAAGCCGTTGGTATCCGGCAAATCATAATCAATAAACGCCCATTGAATACTCGTTGTATTAGCTTTCTCCAGGGCCTGATTACTGGAGTTAGCGACCAGCGTAGTCCACTCGGGAAATACCAGTGTCATGGTATCCAGAATAATTGAATTCGCTGAATTGCTGGCATTAACTGTTAGTAAAGTATTGTTATGCATTTAGTTGTAACATCCTTTGGTGAAAATGTCTTTGGTATTACCCATTTTCCAAAATGTGGTATGAACTAAATAGCGTACATTGTCCGTTTTTCTTTAATTTGTGACTTGA
Source organism: Gammaproteobacteria bacterium (assembly GCA_003233345.1). Lineage (GTDB taxonomy): Bacteria > Pseudomonadota > Gammaproteobacteria > SZUA-21 > SZUA-21 > SZUA-21. Next base: position 27,610 of record QILK01000088.1, read on the forward strand.
TATTAGTAAGGTTTGGGGAGAATTGGTTAGCGGCCGCGACCGATTCCATAATAAAAAAACCCTTTTTCTTTTAATTGTTGTGGGTCGTATAAATTGCGTCCATCAAAAATGGTCGCGTCCGCCAGTTTGCGTTTTAACAGGTCAAAGTCTGGGGTTCTAAACTGTGTCCATTCTGTTGCCACTATCAGTGCATTGGCACCGTCGAGCGCGGTTTCAGCAGAATCGCAATAAACCAAGTTATCACGTTCGCCATATATCCGTTTTACTTCAGCTAGCGCTACCGGGTCATAGGCTTGAACGGTGGCACCTGCATTCCATAGGTGCTGCATAATAATATGGCTGGGTGCTTCACGCATATCGTCGGTATTGGGTTTGAAAGATAACCCCCACAGAGCGAATGTTTTACCCTTGAGGTCGTTTTTATAGTGCTGGGTAATTTTGTTGGCAAAGTGGATTTTTTGTCGTTCATTGGTATTTTTGACGGCCGCTAAGATTTGCGCATCATAGCCCAATGATTTGGCAGTATGCTGCAGCGCCTGCACGTCTTTTGGAAAACAGGAGCCACCATAACCACAACCCGGGTAAATAAAATGGTAGCCGATTCTAGGGTCTGATCCGATTCCAATACGCACCTTTTCAATATCGGCATCAAGTAACTCGGCCAGATTTGCCATTTCGTTCATAAAGCTTATTTTGGTCGCCAGCATGGAATTGGCAACATATTTTGTCAATTCTGCTGAACGCGTATCCATGGAAATAATACGATCATGGCTGCGGTTAAAGGGTGAGTATAGCTCGGTTAGTGTATCGATCGTTTGTTGTTGTTGTGCGCCGATAATGATTCTGTCCGGTTTCATAAAATCAGCGATTGCGCTGCCTTCTTTTAGAAACTCAGGGTTGGAGGCAACCTCAAAGGCTATGGACTTCCCTCTTTTTTCCAAGGCCGACTTGATTTGCTTTGAGACCTGGTCGGCGGTCCCGACAGGTACGGTAGACTTGTCAACGATAATCATTTCACTGTGCATTGATTCGCCGATAGTTTTTGCCACAGCCAGTACGTGCTGCAAGTCCGCCGATCCGTCTTCATCGGGTGGTGTGCCGACGGCAATAAACTGAATGGCGGCATGTTGTACCCCGGCATTGGCATCAGTGGTAAAGTCTATATGGCCAGATTTGTAATTGGATTCAATTAATTCTGTTAGCCCTGGCTCGTGAATGGGTACTTTTCCTTGCTTGAGTAAGGCGATTTTGTTGCTATCAATATCCACGCACAAAACGTGATTGCCCATTTGTGCAAAACAGGCACCTGTCACCAGGCCAACGTAACCAGACCCATAAATTGTAATTTTCATGATATATTTGCCTTAGACTATATTTGTACCGATGATTACTCGCTCATATCGAAATTCAGTCGTCCCTATGGTCGCCAAATTGAGAAATAAGGGGCCGCTAACATATCAAAATTAGCAGGATTGGTCTAATTTATACTATCTTGTTTTTGTTTATCGGGTATTTGCTGGTCTTATAAGGCTGTTAGTAAGATATTGTTAGAACCCAGGATTGGGGAGTCATTATTGGGCGATAGATATTTGCCAAAATGCATGAGTTTGTTAACAAAGTCGCAGAAATATCCCGGAAATATCCAAGACAGCATTATTTAAGACACAAATTCCAGTATTTTCACGAAATTCAAGGTTTTTTATTGACACCCATTTGTTGGTGCCGCAAAATACGCTGCTTGGCTTTTTGGAGGGGTTCCCGAGTGGTCAAAGGGATCAGACTGTAAATCTGACGGCTTAGCCTTCGGAGGTTCAAATCCTCCCCCCTCCACCAATATCTGGAGGTAATGAGGCTTCGGGTCATTTTGGTTAATATTGCGGGTGTAGTTCAATGGTAGAACTCCAGCCTTCCAAGCTGATTATGAGGGTTCGATCCCCTTCACCCGCTCCAATAAGATGAAAACGGTTAGGTATAGCAGAATTCTAGTCATTTTGCGTATGAAATCAGGCTTTGCTGCTAAAATAGGGTTCTGGTGAATAATTTGCCCATATAGCTCAGCGGTAGAGCACTTCCTTGGTAAGGAAGAGGTCACCGGTTCAAGTCCGGTTATGGGCTCCAAAATGGGGTCGCACGGTTAAATTCAGCTTTTGCTGGCTGGCAATAGTTGATGACAGGTTGGTTAGGTATGCTGTACGTTATTACAGCATACGATTCAAAGATACTATATATATTGTTTTAAAAATAGTCTTTGGCAGAATTTATTTTTACGTATAGCGAGTGGAGGTTCCCGGTGTCGAAGGAAAAATTTGATAGATCGAAAATGCATATAAATGTTGGCACGATAGGGCACGTTGATCACGGTAAGACGACATTAACGGCGG
>QILK01000131.1 GCA_003233345.1 Gammaproteobacteria bacterium
TACCTATCCACGCAGCTCGCATATTATGCTGCAGGGTCTACGAGATAACCTGATTATGGCACAAAGGGTACCGACGAAAACGTTAATTGATGAGCTGAAAACGATTAAAGGTACTTCAAAGCTTGCAAAATTAGCCAAGGAAATTATTGTGTTAGAAAATAGAAGTGGCCAGGAAACCAGCCCTGTCTACGAGCAGGTTGTTTACGAGCTTATAAAACAAAGAGTGGAGATTGCAAATAATCAACTATAATTAGACCTACTGTGTAGGTTTTAATTAATATTAAATAGCGACGATGGTGATAATGAACAAGATATCAAACGACTTTTTTATTATGTTGTTATTTCTTTCACTAAAGTGACTGTCCCTGATTATTTGAAAATGAGGATGAGATTTCCCTGTATTTTCTTTGTGACCGATCTTTGCTATCCGCTGTCCTTTTCGTACTTTATCCCCTACTTTAACAAAAATTTGAAGATTATATGCGTATTGGCTAACCAGGCCGTTTCCATGTTTAATCTCAACGAGATTTCCATAACCTTCACGATGGCATACCCGCATAATTTCGGATCAAAACCAGGCCCAGCAAGAAATCTCAATACTAATATCAATCTTTGTTGAAAGGGATGAATTTTCCAATTACAATTAACGGGTCTCGGATTTCGTCTAAGAAAAAGGCTATGAAAAAGCACCAACAATTATTTTTGATCCTGTGTTTACCAATGCTGGCAAGTTGTGACTATGTATTTAATAATTATGCCCTTAATGAGGCAGCTTCTGCTTTTCCAAAAAGCGGATTAATAGAAGTTTGCGGCAAGCAGGACAAGGCCTGTATTGCAGCGGTAAAGGCACAATTTGATACTTGCCATAAGAAATACAATAAGGAGTGGCATGCTTATATGAGTGCCAGCTTGTTCGCCAACGATGATAAATTACTAGAGGCGTATACCAGCAGTCTCTATGGCTGTATTGTTGATACAGACGGGGACCCTTATTTCACCTCTAATACCAAAAAATAAAACAGATAGATCAAGCCGTTCTGTGCCTGGTTTCGATCTGGATTACCAGTCCCATCCGTAAATAGGTGAATCCAGGCAAATCGGTGATGAGCACACATGATCGCTATTACCTTATTATGGCACAAAGGATACCCGCGAAAATGTTAGTCGATAATTTTCCTATCTATATTTTTTGGCAATAATACTCCGATGGTCTTTAATTCTAAGCTTTACCGACGCAGTACCCCCGACATCATCCATCAATGTTAACTGGTATGTACCTGGCGCTGGATTAATAATAATATCCTCGTACGGCTTGGCTTCCTGAATCAAACGGCCGTTAAGAAACCAAAATACCTTTTTTACTCGATTGGTCACTGCCGCCGATAAACGAATACCATGTTCGTCAGCAGACAAGCGATCAAGCCGACGTACATATTCTGTATTGGGTTTGGGTGATACAATCACCGGTTTATAATAAGCTTCTGCTGTCATGTTTTCTATCTTATAGGCAGGCACACGATCTACTGGTTGGCCGTGTTTATAAAAATATCTAGCTATTTTTGGCGGCCACACTTCATAAATTTTAGAAAAGGGTTTCCCAGTGGGCGAATTTATTGCCTTGACCACGATGTTTTGATGAATATCACAATGCTCGGTATTAGCAGGGCCACCAATACCGGCAACGTGGTATTCAGTTTTTAACAGCGGGCAAAAGCGTGTTGGCAATTTTCCGCTTAGCGCGCAGACTTTTCTTTTTTTGACCATGGCTGGTTTTGCAAACCAGCCATGGTCTCCACCCGGCTCCAAACCTTGAATAATATCAAACAGTATGGGCGCCGCAGATCGTCCGCCCACTAACGCTTTTGAACGACTGGCATTAAAATTTCCCAACCAGACGCCAACCGTATAGTGTTTGGTATAACCGATGCTCCAGGCATCCCGGTTACCATACGAGGTACCGGTTTTCCAAGCGACGGTTGCCCGCTTTTTACTAAACTGCCAACTGGCCGGAAAATCCGGCCTTGATACATCGGTCAATATATTGGTTATAATCCAACTCGATTCCGCTGAGAGTAACCGCCTTTTGCTACGATCATTAACGCTATCGGTGCCTGATTGAATAAGCCGGTAGGGTTGATAGACACCTTCGTTAGCAAGTGAGGCATATAAATTTGTCAATTCGAGCAACCTGACGTCGACACCACCCAGCGCCAAGGGCAACCCATAATACTCGGCAGGCTTGCTCAGGGTGGTAATACCACCTCGCTGAAGCAAATCATGTAAACTGTGTACACCTAGTTGACGATATAACGATATGACAACGGTATTCAGTGACTGTTTGAGTGCTTCCCTGACGGTAACCAGCCCGTTAAATCTGCCGTTAAAATTTTGCGGGGCATAGCCGCCGACGTTTATCGGTAAATCATAGAGCACGCTTTTTTCCGCAACCAAACCTTTTTCAATCGCCAAGCCGTATAAAAATGGCTTTAATGTAGAGCCGGGAGAACGAGCTGCAAACGCACCATTGTTAGCACCCAGATTTTTTCTCGAAAAATAGTCAACCGAACCTACCAATGCACGGATATCGCGGGTCTTATTATCTATTACCACCACCGCGCCATTACCAATATTGTATTGCTTTAAACGTTCGAGATGATTTGCGAGTAGCTTTTTAGCGATCGTCTGCGTATTTAAATCGATCGTGGTTTTAACCCGATATTTTTCTGGATGCTTTAAGCGATGGCGCCAGGCGGTATGTGGGATTTCATTCACTAGCGGCAAACGCTTTACCTTGACCGGCTCCAGCAGCGCACGCTGGTGTTGTGATTTGGTAATCAGCTTGTTTGCCAGCATCAACGCTAGAATTTTATCGCGGCGCTTTTTGGCGTTTGCAGGATGCTTGTCAGGTCTCAGGGTATTAGGCGATTTGGGAATACTAACCAGCAGCGCGATTTCGCCTACCGATAACTGTTTTGCTGACTTGTTAAAATATAGGTTCGAAGCCGCCTGTAATCCTTCGATATTGCCGCCATACGGCGCAATTGCCAGGTAGTATGAAAGCAGTTCATCCTTGTGGTAACGCATTTCCAATTGTAAGGCTCTAAAAGATTCGACTATTTTTGCCCAGTATGTTCTTTGCCGCCGCTGTAACATGCGTGCCAGCTGCATGGTAATCGTTGATGCACCGATACGACGGTGATTGTAAAACATATTCTGAAAACCAGCGCGAACCATTGAAGCGGGGTTAACGCCAACGTGGCTATAAAAATATTTATCCTCATATAACAACAGCGTTTTAATAAACAGCGGGGAAACATCATTAACAGGTATTTTCATACGCAAGTAACCATCAGATGAAATCAACAGATTAATCAGTTCACCATTACGGTCATAATATCGATATGCCTGTGGCGCGTTAAGTTTTTCCAACGGTATCGGTACCCCTATCAACATGGCTACAAAAACCAGCGCCATCACTAATAGCGCCAGCATTATTCGTTTTAATCGTTGAAATAACTTCATAATGCCTTCCTGTTACGCCCTATTTCAATACGAGTGATTTTTTGTTGATTTTTTTCTTGGCAACAATACGCATTTTACCCTTATTCGCCCAACTAAATATTTTTGGATCATACATGGCTTCCGCGCGTATTTCCGGTACTGAAAATACGCCAGCGGTCACCGCCCGGGTAATATAATAATGTTTTACCACCTGGGGACTCACATCGGCATAGAGCACCATGCGGTCGTCGCGTATATCCTTATACTGAGTATTCAGGGTCGAGTGAGTCCAATCGAGTTTAGCGGAGGTACTTAGGCGAGAGTTCTCTATTTCCAGCCCGGATGGCAACAAATCAACAATTGCAACGTTATAAATATGGCCTGCGCTACTGCGAATGGATACTTCCACCACCACCAAATCACCCTGTTTAATGTTGTTGATATCTATCTCTTTACCCTCCTTGTCCAGATAGCGCTTTCTAACGACAAGCCCACTGTCTTCTCGGGTAGTTGTATATTTATTGCGAATACCCTTGGCTTCCCAGGAGTAAGACAAGGTTCCCTCGCCCGTCAAAGCGATACGAATATTACCCTTTCGATATTCTTCGACGCCTAACTTCAAATGTTTCTTAAACGGGATTCGAGTACCATCACCCAAAATGACCGTCGCGTTGACATTAGCAATATCATCTTTGCTGTAAGCTTTTCCCAAAGCTAAAAAGGCAAATGCGTTTTCCTGCGTGGTACCCCAGCGACCGCCATCCGACATAGAAATCAGTTTCTCGATGATGATGTTGACTTTTACTGACGCCGGATCAATCAATACATAGGCGTCAAGTACAATCGCAAGATCTCGAATATTCGATGCAAAGCTACCACCAGTTTTTCGGTAAAGTTCGTTATACCGGGATAGTCCGCCAATGTCCTTGAGTATACTTTTAGCTATACTTTTCTCTTTAAGCAAATGGTATACCATCGCCAGCCGCGCCTTATCATGGGGGGCAAGATTGTCGAGCTGATTGTCAAAAATATAATTCAAATGCGCGATAACGTTCTCACCGGACAGAGCCAGCACATAGAGCTTATAAATATTATAGGCGGGAGCCGATTTTACATTATCGCTACCCAAGCCTTTTTTAAGATGTACTATCATTTTTTTCCAGGTCTTGTCCCCTATTTTATAACCGAAATTCTTAGCCTCGACAAGAAAATGACTAGCATATATTGATGCCCAATCATTAATTTCCCGAGATCCGCTCCAGTAGTAAAACAGACCATTATTACTTTGCATCCGTTCTAGCTTCTGTATACCAGCTTTTATAAACTTCTCACGGCGTTTATCTGACATTGCCGATATGCCTGCGGCAGTCGCCAGATCGCGAAAATACAACATGGGGAAGAGCTTTGAAGTTGTCTGTTCCAGGCAGCCATGCGGATACTGAACCAGATAATCAAGACTATTGGCATAGGCTGCCAGTGGGCTTGAACTTATATTGAAGCGGTAGTCTATGGATTTGTCGATAAAAACTTTGGGGACGATCAACGTTTTTGGTGTCCCTTGCTTGACTTTCCCAAGCTCGCCAATAGTGCGCTTCGATGATGCATAACGAACAGGTGCCAGCACCTGTTTTTTTCTGGAAAGATCTGCGGTTTCCGCGATAAAGTCCAGTTTGGCTATACCGGCAATATCGCTTACTTTTAAGCGAAATTCTACACGCGCCTTTTTATCCTTGGCGATCTCTACAGTCTGCTCGTGACTACCGTGTAATAACAAATGCTTGTTGGTACGAATAGATATTTTCACCTTATCCGTTTTACCTGTTTTATTAAAAACGGTAACGGGTATGATCACTTCATCGTTGACAGAAAAAAAGCGGGGGACTCCCGGTCGTAATATCAGCTTGTCATACACTAATACGTCCTTACTGCTCATCGCATAGCGTTTATCGCCAAATACCACTGCATGAAAACGCAACGATCCGTTAAACGCCGGTATATCAAAATTGACAGTCGCGGTACCATTTTTATCCAGCTTTACGACCCCCGACCATAAGGCGACTGGCTTTACGCGTACCATCGAGTCCGGATTAACCAAGCGTTTTTTCTCTGCCTCGTCCTCGTCACCGGATGGGCTTATCCGTTCTTTGGTTTCCCTGGTAAAAGGCATGACTAGGTGATACATGGTATGATGCAATGTTTCCAGTTTTATTTTTGTGCGAAAGTAGTTAGCAATTGATGGCAATTTAAAATTAGTAAGATCGAGTATTCCAGTATCGACAGCGGCCAGGGTAAAATAAACATCGCCTCTGTGCTGCCCGTGTACTTTAATCTTCGCGCTCACCGTTTTTTCCGGTTCAATATAATCCGCGACCTCTATTTCAAGTTTTGGCTTCCGGTTTTGATTGTAAACGGGCACATTCATCAAACCACGTGCAATAATTGCGTCATGGATATTCTTTTGCTTGACCTGACGTATCAGGGTTGCACTGATATAGACATTGGGATAAAACTCGTCGTTAGCCGGAAGCGTAATATCTGCTATGCCGCGCGATACCGACATTACTTTATGATACAGCACCTTTTCTCTTTCTACGGTTAACAACAACTGTCCGCTAAACGGCGCATTGACTTGTATCTTTATCGGCGAACCGGATTGGACCTTTTTGGTAATCGCGCGCATGGTTATTTTATCGGGTTGTAAACGATGCGCCAGGCCACTACCCCATATTCTAAATTTAAATTGGGTTTTTTGCTGACTATTTTTGTCTATTGCCTCGACAATATATTCACCCGGACTACTCGGTATAAATTCAAAATAATCATTATTTTCCAGCTTCGCACCAAAGGTCGTGAACAGAGTTTTTACTTTTTCAGTCACATAACGATAATAGCCACGCTGATTTTTGCGAAAATAAGCCAACTCTTTCATTCGGTAGACCTTGATATCGAATTTGCGTTTATCGCTATCGATAGACTTTCCCTCTGCATCAACATTTAACATGTGAAAACGAGCCGGTTTGTCTTTACTAAAACCACCCACGGTAAGATTTTTTAGGCCAATATAGCTATCAAATAGTAATATATTTACAGACTTGTATTTAGATACGCCCCTGCCGGCATCATCGATAACCGTCGCGGCTATTTGCGCACGGATACCGGTTGATACATCAAAAGTATCGGGCATACCGTAAACATATTCAACGCCTCCATTCGCCTCCAGTGTTTTGCCTTCGAACGTTTTTTCAATAGCTTCGAACTTTTTCTCGGCGTTACCAAAATGGTAACCCTTGATGCCTTTGGGCAAAAAATGACTTTCAAATAATTTTATTTTTGCATTCGCTTCCAGCCCCACTGCTGCCCCACCAAATTTATGCTCGCCAATAATATTAAATTTGATCGCCTGCTCCTTTAGGCGAACTAGCTTTGGCGCTTCAATCGATACATTAATTTTATTTGGAATAAATTCTTCAACCTGGAATGTATAACTGCCAATGTTTTTTTTCTTCCAGCGTATCGTCGCATTCCATTTCCCGGATTCATCAGCGCCATCGGTAGCAAAGTCATAGGTATAAATGCCATTCTCCGGAATCTTGAATTTCTGCCTCTTTTTAATGGAACCCGATGGTGAATAAAATACTATTTCGGCGGGATACTTCTTCGGCAAATTATCAGATTGGTCACGGATCACGCCCACCAGCTTTACCGTTTCCCCGGGTCGATAAGCACCGCGCGATGAATATAAATAGGCTTTCAAAGTTTGTCCTTGAGACTCAACGCCTTCAATATCATATTCGCCCAGCTCGACGCTATGTTCTCTGAGGTTAAGCAGAGACATATCACTACCTGACACTGCAATGATATGCTTCGGTTCGCTATTAGCCGGTACCTTAATGATCGCGACACCCTTTTTGTTAGTTTTGCCTTTGCCAATAACCTGATTCCAGGCATCCACTGCCCTCACATCAATATTGGATAAAGATGATGCATCTTTAAGCGAAGAAGCCCAGACCAATACGCCATTTTTATACGAACGTGCATTCAGACCTAAATCCGTTGCCAAAAACCAGCGTGAATCTGTCTGTCTTTGATATTCCTTCTTATCTTCAGGTTTATTTTTATAGAGAGAATAAAGCGTTACTCGATATAAACCGTGAGGATTGTTTTTAAACATCGCATTCATGTTAAGGGTGGCGACATATTGCTTATTGTGTACTTCTTCTGTCTTAACCAACTCAGACACATTATACTTTTTTTCAAATACTTTTTTGGCGACAGAAGGGGTAACGTAATTACTCTTATTATTGAGAAAATAGCTGACATTATTCGAATACATGCGTTCGATTACCAGTTTGACCCGTTTTTCATTGACAATTCTAATCGGTAAATAGTTCATGTCTTTTCTAGATAGAAACATTCCCTTGCTGGCAAACGACAAGCGATTTTTATAATCAGTCGACTGTGATTTAAAGGCGCTGTCTTTTAACGAGATATATCCGTTTAGCGCCAATAACCCCTTATTAATTACAAACGCGTATTTCTGCCCTGGTTTAAACCCATCTTTTAGTTTAACTCTATAGACCGTGACTTTAGCGCGCTTCCTGTTTCTGGTTTTTTGTGTATTAACCTTAAGTCTGAATTTCATTTTCTCAGAACCTTCCCAGTCCCGATTTTTCTCTTTTAAGTCTGCGGTATGGCGAACGGATAAGTACTTGCTCAGATCATTTTTTCTAATTGGCGCGTTAACGGTTATAACCGCAGTAGTTTCACCAAATTTATGTTGCCACACCACTTTATTAATTTTTACTAGATTTAAGGCATTCTGGACAAAATGGTCTTGATAATCTGATTCAAATCCGATATTGCCTCTTTGTGCTTTTAAACCTTTAGTAATACCAAAATAAACCTTTCGGTCCTTGCTCTGTACACGTCGAGTCCAGTTACTCTCGATCAAGATATTTTTGACATTGTCTTTATCCAACGCCTTTGCTTTATAAGTAATCGCTTTTTTCACAACATCATCACGATCGTTTTTTCCTTGATACCAAATGGAAAAATGTTTCCTGAATTCATCAAAGTCAACTGGATCTGACAGGGCGATGCGAATAACAAAGCGTTCTTTCAAAAGATCATTTTCATCAAATTTTGATACATGTGCAGCCCGGATTACCCTAAACTGCTTGGTTCTGAAATTATATTCTTCTAGATCATACAAATCGGTTTTTTTATTTTTTCCCAGATACCAGCTAAATTGCTTGTCTTTTACCTTGTTGGGATCAAAGGTCACACGATAACGCGTATTAAGATCGAGCAATTTTTCAGGCTTAAATCGAATGGTATTGGCGGAAACCCACGACCAATTTCCCGGTAATTTAGGTGTAATGGCAAAAAGTGTTGTTGATATTGGTTTACCAACTTTAATATATTTCGGTTTAATATCCTTGTTAAATACTGCTTCAACAACTGTTTTTCTACCAATGATATTTCGCGGCGTAAAACTTCTTAATTGAAAATAATTTTTCTGTGTTTTGAAAAAGACGTTATCGCCAAATTCATAGCTTGCTTCTTGCTGGGGGAGCAAATGTTGGCCCAGACTAATCCCATAAACGGTTTCCGGCTTCCAATAGGATTTAGGTTTGATCACTAATTCTCTGTTATTTTTCCAAATAACAGAACCCTTAAGCGGCGGTGTAATCTTGACGGGTAGTTTTATTTTTGTAGAAAGTAACGAGTATGCTTGACCAATTTTCAAATGCGTTTTCATATTTTTCGAAAATTTAACGCTAAAGTCATCAGCCGGTCGCTGAATTAAATCAGTCTGGTCACGATTCCCGGAGTATTGGTTACTACCTTGAATCGAAACGATATTACGCGCAGTCGTAAATTGAAAAATTCCCTCACCTTGTTTAAAATGCTGCTGAGCCGCATACAATAACCCTTGCTTAAGACGAATATTATAATAGGTATCCTGCTGCCAATTTGATTTTGGCTTTATCTCCAGCAAGTTATCATCCAACCAGGTGTAATCGGCGTTAACAGACGGGCTAATACTTAGCAAATCGTCCAGTTTTGCTTTTTTATTAACGTAACGAGCCAGATCCCTATCAAACCTTATCCATAGGCGCTGTTCCGGCTTAATATTAGTACGCAAGCTGTATAACCGTTTTTTATTTTTTAATAGATCATAACTAACTCTATTTTCTGGCGTAAAATAGTATTTTGCGTGCACGACATTTTCCTCAGTCGCGAACTCAACTTTCCCATCTTCGATCCACTTATAACGTGGATTCAGCTTATAGCGCGGGTTAATCGTCACTTTGTATTCTGTTAATTCGGCCCAATAGGTTTTTGGTTTAAAGGCAAGTACATTTTTTTTAGTCCAGAAAAAATTACCCGCCACAAACGGTTTGATCACAATGGGTGCTGCCGTCTGATCAGAACTGTTCATTATTTTGATACGAAGTTGCTTGCGATGCACCAATGGATGTTTGAAATTCACTTTTAATATTGAATTAAGCTCAATATTTTTTTCACTAAACTTGAACGATTCTATTTTCTGCTCATCCGGCTCTACATAGAACGAATGCGATCTGGGTGTTTTATAGCGCCATGGTCGGTCTTTTTCTTTATTAATATCACTATTAACCTTTACCGTTATTGTCTCTCTTATCGGCCATTCTTTTTTAGGGGTAAACTGTAATGTATAAGTATTAATCCATTTCCAGCTGCCACCAACTTTCGGCGCCAAGGTTGCCGGTGGATTAACACTCGATAATTTCTGGTCAACATCTAATGCATTTACCATGTCTCCAGAAAATTTTATCGCCAACACATCATTATACTGGGCCTTGTCCTCTATCGAATACCGCTTGATTCTGATATCATTTTTAGCGGTACGTAACGTTAGCTGTGTTTTTTTGCCAACCCACTTCTGTAACTTATGATCAATGAGTTTGGCCGGAAATATTTTAAAGGAATAGGTTGTATCATAAGCCGGTTTATTCTCGGTAAAATAGAAAGTCAGTTCATTATTGCGTGACCATTGATAATATCCCCTGACCTTTGGTTCCATTTTTACGAAATCGATTTCTTCCGGTTGTAAAATTTTTTGTTCGCGATATCGTTTATTAAACTCTCCGTTAAAAACAAGCGATATTCGATTGCCTAGAGACAGTGGTTCTGGCAATGACCTCTCTGCCGGGTCAAGTCTGGCTATTTTAACGCTTTCTATACCAGTATTTAGTGCTATATTCGCACGAATTCTAAAAAGACCCATCAATTTGTACTGCTCATCCTGCTCCGATGGCACCAGCTCAAACTCACTCTTGTAAGGCGTTGGATACTTAAGAATATGTGTTTCGCTCAAACCATCCTTACTCAGTTCTGATTTGGTAGTAAGCTCCCAACGCTTGGCTCGAAATTGGATTCGGGTCACAGGCTGAGAATAACGAATAACTATTTTACCATCGCGAGCATCCAGATCTCTCGTTTCAGAGACGGATACGATACGTAAAGTTGTAAAGTAGTCCACAAACAAGACGGCAACCAGTGAAACTACGACACTAAGCCCGCAGGCTTTACCCACGCGTGATTTAGAAAATTTTCTCAGTATTGCGACACTGTGACGATAATTCTCCGACAGTATTTTCTTGATATTTTTCTTAAATGAACTGGCAAACAGGTTGCCACTGATTTTGCCTTTCTTATCCGGTTTCTTGCCGCGCTCTTCTCCGCTCTTAGCGTTACTCTTCTCCATCGTAACCATCCCGTAGCTATTTCATTAAATTTACACTACTTGAAATAATAACAGTCGTGAATGGCCTTAATATTGTCCGGCAATGTAGATAAACTGATAAATTATGGCGAAAAAATGGCGTAGGCTAATGTTAAACTAGTATTACTGCACTAGTTATTATTGTTTACTGTCGTGTTGTTCTCTTTCCATTTCTCTATTTTTACGATAGGAATAAAATCATTAATTTTCTCATTAACCTTTTCAATTTCCTGGAGATGGCTCTTTTTTGGTAATATAAACCAGAAAATGGCTCCTTCGTTTATTTCCGAATTAGCCCAAATTCTGCCCCCATGACGTAAGATAATACGCTGCACCGTCGCCAATCCAATACCGGTGCCAGGAAAGTCTTTCACGTTGTGTAACCGTTGAAAAGCACCAAAGAGCTTATCCGCGTAACGCATGTCAAACCCAACCCCATTATCCTTTACAAAAAATATTTCCTTGTCATTCTCATGTTGACGGCCTATTTCAATTTTGGCCTTTTTTTCTCTTTCGGTGTACTTCCATGCATTTCCAATCAAATTAACCAACACTGATTCAATAAGATTAACATCCGCATAAACGGATAATTCCGGCGCAACCACAAGCTCTACATTACGCTTCGGATCCGATTCTTTTAATTTATTAAAAACGGACAGCGCCATCGAACTCAAGTTAACCTGCACCCGCTCCAGTTCAGCTTTATTCATCCTCGACAATTTTAACAAGTCGTCGATCAATTCACCCATATGCTGTACACCGGCACGAATACGATGTAAATAGTTCTTTCCCGAATCATCAACTTTATCTTCATATTCCTCCAGTAGTATATTGCAAAATCCGTCAATGCTACGCAGGGGTGAGCGTAAGTCATGCGAAACAGAGTAGCTAAATGATTCCAGCTCCTGATTAGAGGATCTAAGCGCTATTGTGCGTTCGGCCACTAGTTCCTCAAGCTGGTATTTGTGGCGTGCCAGATCCGACTCTGCACGATACCTTACGCCAATTTCTTCATTCAAAGTATGGTTGGCAAATTTCAACTGGTTTTGGGTGTTGATATAAGCACGATGGAGTAACCAAATCAGTATCGGCATCAGCACTGCGCCCATAATGACCATCGCTATAATCCACGGTAAGCTAGTATCTCTGATGACACCTTCGATTTCTTGAAAGGGTACATGTACAGCAAGAACCGCATCTAACTCAGGCGAATAGGTAAATGCAGCAATTTGATTTTCCCCACTTGACGAAACGTAGCGTCCCATCCAGTCTGCTTTCAATTCTATTAATTGTAAAATCGTTGTTATACTTTCTTTATTCAGTTTTTTATTTTTAATATTACGACCAATCAGTCGAGGAAATGCGGTATGTAAAATAATATCTCCTTTTTTATTTATAACGAAAAAATAACTTCCCTTATATACTTTTTCAGTGCCCACCCAGAGCTTCTGCAAATCGGCAATTATTGCGCTGGTAGATTGGTTACTATTTTGACGAGCCACATAATTTTTTATCTTTAATACCTGGTTTAGGTTGCTACGATAAGCGTTGTCGAGCATAACCGCGCGGCTGGTCGTATAGGCCTGCATACCGGTAATCACTGTACCAACAACTGAAATAGTAATGAAGAGCAACACCCACAAGGTGATTGAAAGATCTTTAAAAAAGGAAAGTAATTTCGACAACTTATTCATAAATCTCTATCGCCGTTTCAGAACCAATGGATTTCCCCCGAAAATCTGGTAAAAAAAATACCCAGATAATTTACCAAGCCTCTGATTTTTATTCAGATGTATCTCTAGTACATTTAAGTATAGACAGAATTGCCGTACCTGCGAATTTAACCGTCAAATTATTTTATAATAACAGTAAACAACAGATTTTTTTGCCAAGTGAGTTGGGCGCCTGGAAGTCAGGCGCTATAGATAAATTAGATTCTGTCTATAATACTGATTCAAAACCTTCAAATTGTGGCGGTCCTAGATAGATGCCTTTTATTTCTCCTGCATTTGCATGTGCTTTTCTAAACGCTTCTGATTTAGTCCAGTTTTCAAATGCGGCTCTGGAGTCCCAAATTGAATGGGTAGCAAACAGCGCAAAATCATCACTCACATCGCCTTTTACTAAATGGAATTGCACAAATCCTGGTACCGCTTGCAGATAGGTATCCCGGTTGCGCCAGATCCCAATAAATTCTTCTTCTTTCCCTAAAACAATCTTAAACTTGTTCATTGCGACAAACATAACTACTCCTACATAATGGCTAAGCAAATATTTTATTTGATCAGCGTAATTTTTCCCGCTTTTTGCTGTATTTCCAATTTTTTTAAGAAGCTCATGCCCAGCAATATTTCGTCTCCGCCCATTCCATCGGCGATTCCCCCTAATACCCCTAGCGAGGTGATTCCGCCGACCTCAAGCTTGTTTATCCGGGTTAAGCGACTTGTTGACATACCATTCGCTGTTTTTGCCTGAACGGTTTGACCAGGTACCAATTCCAGATAGATCGCCAGTTTTTTAGGTATGGCTACCAGCGACGCACCCGTATCCAGTAAGAATACCACCTGTTTGCCATTAATTTTGCCGACAAATCGATAGTGGCCGGTTTTATCCTGATTGATGATCACTTGAATTTTTCCATCACTTTTCTTGCTACTGATGGGTATCGCCACACCGCTTATTTTCGGCGCATAGTCTCCGCGTTTAAACAGAAATGGCAGCGCTAACAAGCTGGCAATAATCAATAACAATATTACTATATTCCGATATTTTTCCTTTTGCACATCACCTCTGGCGACTCTTGCCAGGCTGATATCTACAATTTTTTTTGCATCTTTGGGATCAATTTTCATAGCGTAACTATATAATAAGTGGCTTGGGTTTCTCTATTTTTTTTATCGCACGTATTGCTGGCGGGTATCCCCTTTTTGCAGATTTGCTCAACCAATAAATACCTTTAGGGACATTTCTATTAACACCTTTACCGGTAATATACATTATTGCCGTCACATATTGCGCATGTACATTTCCAGACAGGGCTGCCTGGTGATTCCAATAAAATGCCGATCTTTCGTTTTTAGGTAGCCCTTTTCCATGCAGCAATATTTCTCCATATAAAATCATTGACCGGGTATAACGTTTTTTTGCCGCTTTACCACACCAGTGCGCGGCCTTTTCATAATTCTGATTGATACCTCGACCATACAGATACATATAACAAAGTCGATGTTGTGCTGATCCATTGCCGATTGCGGCCTGGTCTATCAAGAACTGAGAATCATATTCACCCATTCGAGTATCAATTTTACCACCGAATTGTGAACACGCTTGTAAAAACAAAATACTGGATATAACAATTAACCGCATAATAGTCTCACCTATTACCAACCTAATCACAAAACAAGGGTATCATTGCACATATAAAAAGTTATTTCATTACTGCTGGTATCTCTATTGGCTCCACAAATAATAGCCTATTTTTCGCTGTAAAAACCCACTAATTTTTAGTTTTCAGTGTTTTATTTTATTTCAGAGTGACCATAGCAACCGTTTATAGTAAAAATATCATTAAGTTAGCCGGGAATTTTATTTATTTTTCTACTATTTCCTCAAACACCCGCTCATAGTGCTCTATCGACTCGCTCACCCCATTTCTATGCAATAAATTGGTAGTCAGGTCGCAATAAGAAAACCCACATTTTTGCATAACCCTACCCGACGCCGGGTTTCGGGTAAGATGGCGCGCATATACCCGCCGCAAGTGTAATTGAGACCGACAATAGGTGCTAAACACGCTAACAGCTTCTGTACAGTAACCGCGCCCCCAATATGTTTTACCGATCCAGAAACCCAACTCACCTTCGCCATTGTTAATTGAATTGACACTAATCGCGCCAATCAATTTTCCGGTTTCCCGCAAAGTAATCGCTAGAGTCATCGCCGTCTTATTGTCGATCCAGGCACGTTGCATCGTGATCCATTTTTCGGCCATCCCATCTTGATAAGGATAAGGTATAGTGCTGGTCATAGTCGCGACTTCTTCTTCACCGGCCAATAGCTGTATACGTTGCGCATCGTCCATGGCAAATAAGCGCAATATTAATCTTTTCGATTCCAGTACAGCCTGTCGTTGCGGAAACGCTGGTTTATTCATGATCTGGTAAAATTCCTGCACTACCTTTCATTCGACTTAGTTTGTCTGCACGCTTTACCCGCTAATTGCTCCAGTAACTAAATAAAACGCCTCCAATTCTGGCACTTTCGCCTTGGTAATGCACGTCTATGGCTAATAACATTTAGGCTCTATCTTAACTTTAATTTTACTGAGTTTGTTAGAAAATCTTTAACGATATTAACACTTAATTTTAACGGAGATGTCTTTATCCATTGACATAACTGTTCGCGGGTATAGAGTTCGGTTTCTGCAATTTCATTTCCCAGCACCAGCTCTCCGGAAGCCCGTAGTGAGTAAGCAATCAATAACTGATTCTTACTTTTATACATATAGTGGCCAATAAACGACTCGACTTCGCCATGTAGCCCCAACTCTTCCTTCAATTCTCGTATCACCGCCTGCTCGGGTAATTCGTGCTTGTCCAGATAACCAGTAATAATAGAAAATAGTTTATCAGGCCATTGTGAATTTTGCGCCAAAACCACCTGCTCACGGTATATCACTACACCGGCTACAACTGGAACTGGGTTATCCCATACAACATAGTGACAATCCGCTGCACTACAGGCCTGATACTCTACTTTATCAATAACGCTGATTGTTAATTGACTTTTACATTGCGGGCAATAATTCAAAATTCTGTTTTGTCCTACTTGATTAGCAGACTGTTCAAATCACTATACTCACGCACTATCTTTACAACCTCAATCTTATAAGATTCATACCATTGTTTGCTACCTTTATTTTGAGCAGCTATATGTTCCTTGTCCTGTTTCCAGGTAATAATTTGATCCTCATTGCTCCAATAAGAAATGGTTACTTCTTCGCCTTTTTCCATCACGCTGAAAATTTCCAAGCAACCGTACAACGTTAGCGCTAGATCACGCATTCGTAAAATTGTTTGCACATATTCTTTATCCGCAGGTATTTGTAGGGATACAAACCGAGCCCGAAAAATCACTGCATAATGAGCCTGGTTCAAACTAAAACCCCTCCTCTAGCAAACAAGTAGCCCGGACTTCGCGCAGCGAACGCCGGGAGAACGAACATCCTATTTTCCCCTGCCCTAGTCAGCTACCGACTGCCTTGCGCATACGTCTGTTTGAATTGAATTTTGAATCCTATTTCTTTTTTCCCGGCGTTCGCTACGCGAAGTCCGGGCTACACGTTACCCCAACTGGTGATTAGGCTCATAAACTCATCAAGCATTTCGTTAAAATTTTCGGGATCTTCCAGGTTTGCCAGATGACCGATATCTTTTAGTAACAATGTTTTATTGTGCCATATTTTAGCGGCGATGATTTCCAGAATTTGCGCGCTATCGGGCAATTCTTGCTGGCCGGCGACAGCCATTACCGGCACCTTGATTGACTCAAGTTGCTCGACCATCGGCGGCTCCAGCGATTTATTTAATGACTCTTTTTCAAAATGATAGCCACTATAGTCTTCCACCATTTGCGTTACTAAGCTTGCTACTGCTGGTTTTTTCATCGACTGCTCAAAAGTAATCGAATCTAGCCATACTTTTTTAGCCGCCTCCAAGCCATCAGCCGTAACGGCTTGCTCAATTGACTTAAAAACTGATTTAGCAATATCAGAAAACTCCCAGGCTAATAACATTGGACTGGCAAGTACCAGCGCATCGGCGGCCTGTGGATACCTTATACTATATTCCAGCGCGGTCTGCCCGCCCATCGATGAACCCACTAACACTGGATTCTTTATCTGCAATTCATTAAGTAACGCGTTCAAGTCTTCAGCATGCGAAAAACGCTGGGTACCGGGTAACGCCGATTTTCCATAGCCGCGCGCATCATAACTGACGAGGTGATACTTTTCTGCGAGTCCACTAAATTGAGGCATCCACATACGCCTGTCCAACGTCATACCGTGTAAAAATATTATCGCTCTGCCAGCCCCCAGTGATTCATAATAAAGTTCAGTACCGTTTACTTTAGCCACGCCATTTTTCAACATACTGTCTCCCACTTAATATTTTTAGTTAATTATTATTCGCACCCTACCTGTTTAGCTTACTATTTCATTATGCATAAATTTTTTATAAACTTTAAACAACCGCGATAGCAACAAAATGTCCCGAAAACGATCCAACAGTCTCCCCCTTATGCTCTAATCGCGAGTCTATTTGAATACGTGCTTTATGCTTTCTTTTATACATTGCTTTAAATTTCTTCCAGCGAAGATCGTCGCTGAATTCGCAAATTGCCAGAAAATCGCCGGTAATTGGCTTGTCATAGCTTACGCTATTCTTCTGAATCACCAGGCGACAATCCAAGCCTTCGTGTTTCAGTCGAAAATTTAACAGCGTCCATGCACTCAATATAGCTAACGCTGACGCACTACCACCAAAAACAGTATCGCGGTGATTGATATTTGCTGCCAAAGGCGCAAAAAGCACTACCCGGTTATTTTTAACTTCCTCTACCCGCACCCCCATCGATTTAGACAAGGGGATATGCTCATATAAATAATTTTGTATTTCTGCTGTCACAACGGTCCTACTCAGTTATAGACTAAATCAGTAATTTATTTTTGACGCTAATAATTCAAGTAACAGATTTAGACTACTCATATTATCGCTTTTACGAAAAAGTATCTATTGCCAATATGCTAACCGCAAACGATTAAGATGTTGGAATTAAAAAGAAAAGCGAAAAAGTTAAAAGTGACTAAAAGATCGCCTGCAAAAGTGGCGCTAAATTTTATCGATTAGGTTCATATTCGCTATATTGCGGTAGTGAATCACAGATTTGATCCCATTCCGCTTTGGAGTCTACAAAAATATGCGCTTGCGGTTTTTCCGATATTGCGGACTCAATAGTACCCAGCCTGATACGCACCTGATCTGGATGGGCAATATTTTTACTAACAATAGGTGAACCACAATGACGACAAAAATATTTAGTTTGCCCTTGGTTGGACTCATACCCCGTCAGAACTGCCTCGCCTGAGGTAAAACTAAAGTCAGTACTGGCAACGATGCCATTACTCGCATAAGCACTGCCTTGGGCTTTTCGGCACAGCGAACAATGACAATAAACGATGTTACCAATCTTCCCTTTTATTTCAAACCTGACAGCACCACAAAGACATCCACCGACATACATTGCCTACGACTCCTTTAGCCTCTAATCGCTTTGAAACGCATCACCCAACAATTCTTTTGCAAGATCAGCGGGCTCAACTTCATAACCTTCCAGGTTTTTATTCCAGTTAGCCCCTACCAATATACCGTCTTCAAGCATACCCGCCAACCAGCTATCGATAAAATTGTCAAACTCTATCGCCTCAGATTTATAATCCGACCACTCATCCTTACAGTGTTTTTGCGCATCATTTTCATTGGACCAGAAAGGGTAGACTTCGGCATCCTCAAATTCGTTAGAAGAACAAACGGCCCAACCGTCTTTAGATTTCAATCCCCACACCAACCGTGACTCGATTACGCCCTGTACAAATAATTCATAATTTTCGTCCAGGTCATCTGTTAAATCCACCATAACTATTCCTGTTTCTAAGTGTAAAATTAATTGGGCAGATTACTACATATCCCCACCTTTATAAAACTATTTCACCACCAATCCGGGCAACTCGTTCTAGGTAATGTTAAAAAATGATGACGACCAACACAGATATAAATTAATTTAGATCCCGCCATTAATAATATTTTTGGAAAACTGTATTAGGTTTTTATATTCTCGTATGGCCCTGTTATCAGTCTTCCCGCCGACCAGCACACAGTCTAAACCAGCGTTACTAGCTCCCGTCAGATCCCGCTCTGGCGAGTCGCCAACCACCAATATTTCACTGTTATCCAGCGAAAGCGCCTTTACGATTGCCTTAAATGGTTTCTCCGACGGTTTGACGCTACCGATATCCGATGAAAATGAAATGACTGAAAAAAAATCCAGAATACCCGTATCCCGAAACGTTTCTAACCAGAGCGTCTTAGGTGACCAAATATCGATGACAGCTGACAAGATAAACTGATCTCGTAATTCATGTAGTGCGCTTATGTATTCTACAGGAATATAACCCAATTCGTGATAGGAAAAAGTGCTAACAATTTTATCAACTTCATCTTTGGGTATCGGCTCAGGAAGGATGTGATTTAGCGCATCGACTACCGATGGAAAATTATCACGATAGTTTGCATCTGAATACCGTTGCTCAAGATACTGATAGAGACTGCGTATAATCTGATTGATATCATCCGCTAGTTTATGGCCACCAATAGAGCGATAATAGCTTGAAAAATCCTCTTCAGTTGAAAATCGGTCTTCGCCAAACATAAAGGTGCTATTCATATCCAACATTAAAGCTTTTATCACTATTTTTTTCTACCGTTAATTTTTGTGAATACATTTTTTCAAAAAAATATATTACCTCAATTTCGTAGCAACAACTTATCTGACACAGGTATATATTTTGAGGCTTCTTTTATTAAAGACTGGGCTGTTAAAGGCTCGACACTATAAACCTCGACATTAACTTTATAGTTTTTAATTGCTCTTGCGACCAACAAATCGAAATCGCCATCGCCGGAAGCCAATACAATGGTATCGCAGTGGCTGGCCTGTTCGATAACATCCAGGGCAATGCCAACATCCCAGTCGCCCTTAGCGGTACCATCGCGCCGGGTTATATAAGGTTTTAGTTTTAACTGAAACCCGATGCCTCTAAGAATATTCTGAAACTGTGCCTGCTTGCGATCGTTACGGTCGATAGCATAGGCATACGCCGCGACCACCTTTCGCTTCGACGTCACTTCGGCCCAGAACGCATTGTAATCAAAATGACAATTGAATATTTGCTTGGTTGTATAATAAATATTCTGTACATCTACAAATATCGATACTTTTTCCAACGCTGCTAACCCTCTTGTAACCTACTTTGCTGTTATGACCATGTTTGTTTCCCCGGCGTTCGCTACGCGAAGTCCGGGCTACGCCTGTTGTGTGTTTCTAGTGATTAAATGATTGCTACACCAAATAGATAGGGATGTAGAAACAGTACGACCAGATAGACTGAGCTAGCGGCCGCCGCGAGTATAAGATCTTTGTAAAAAGGGTGTTTGCGTGTTTGCTTTTTATCACCACGCCGTGTCAATAACGGCATTGCCACAATAGCATACAACCCAAATCCGGCAAACAGTATCATTGATGCCAAATCGCCGTTTGCCAATAAATGCGCCGAAGACCAGACCACAACACCCCATAACATTGGATGACGTGTAAAACGTTTGATGTTGGAAGGCATATCAGCAGCGGCAAACAAGATAAACGACAAACTCATCAATAACATGGTACCGTGCTTGCTCCATGTCGGTGGATTCCAGATCGGCGTGAATTCTGCGTATATTTTACCAATAATAATCAGTACCAGCGCACTCAGGGAAATCAGCGCATACAAACCCAGGTATAACTTCTCGCTGAACCGGTTGACAAGTGCTTGCCTGGCAGGGACAACAGCAGGTAATAAATGCAAGCCGGTAAAAATCAGTAATCCAGCTATCAACATGATTAACATATTTAACTCCCGTCAAAACCTGATCGTCTGACTAGAAACAGCCCCTTACGATGCCCGAAAATAGCCACAAAAACAAGAACGCAGAAGCATAATTTTATTAACACAAATACCTTTCAATTCATTTCCTGTTAGTCTATGAGTTTTCTGGCCACGGCAATAATTGCTATCAAAATAATAAGTCCAAGTATTTTTTCCATCGTTCTTGCGGAATAACGCAATGCACCCAGATACGAACCCAATAGTCCGCCCAGTAAAACCGCTACCACCAGCGGTATATATTCCAGTAGATTAATCGAATTATATTGTAGTCTGGCAGTTATCCCGACGATCGAATTTATAAATACAAATACGGCCCCACAAGCAGCGGCCTCTTTTCCGGTGCCCAGTCGAAAAATAATAATCAAAGGAATTAGATAAACACCGCCACCTATCCCGACGGTACCGGCAACAAAACCAAGGATACTGCCAGACACTAGCGATAGTAAAAGCTTGGCCGTTGAACTCAACTTTAAATTAAGCGATGTATTTTTCCAAAAATAGATGCGCATCGCAACAAATAACAGCGAGATCACCAGTATCCATTGAAATATTTCATTTGGCAGGTTTAGCATCCCGCCTAAGAATGCCATCGGTATGGAGGTTAATAAAAACGGGGCTATTAATCTAAATCTTAATAATTTATTTTTGATAAAATTATAACTACCGACGGAGGTAACAATAATATTAAGTGATAGTGAAATCATTGGAATGACTGCCTGACTAAACGACAATATCACCAGCAAAGCCGTATAAGCCGATCCACCGCCAAGTCCTACCGAAGAATAGATAAACGCGATTGTAAAAAACATCAACGCAATAACATAAGGCAATGTAAAAAAATCCATCAAAGTCATCGATTATTTTACTTTGCTCACAGAGACTTTACCAAAGGTCATATAGATCCAGGTTTTTCCAGATTTTGCCCGGTACGCACCGCTTGCGTTCCCAAGTCGCATTGCCAGTGCTGTGTATTTCCATGCCTCTTTTTCGCTAATTTTAACTGTGCGTATTAACAGGGTTTGCAATTTATGCTTCTTGCCAAACTGCTTAACCAGGCTGGCGTGTTTATTTAAAGCGGCCTCAACGGAAGGATGGTCCCAACTCCACATAAAAGTGCCATTGTCCGCATAGGTACCGATAATCTGTACGGGTGCAGTAACTACTTTGCCATTGGAAAAATTAAAGCGAATAAGTCCCTTTTTCTGATCCACTGACCAGGTATTAGCTTTTCCAAAACCCCAGGTTTTTCTATGATTAATTGTTGCGGTTCTTAGTTTTTCCAGACTTTGCTCAATATAGGACTTAGCATCATTAACCTCAGCATGAGCGCTGGCTAATATAATCCATCCAACTAACAATAATACCGGACTAACCTTATATCGGTTTTTCAAAACAATCACCATACGTAGCCCGGACTTCGCGCAGCGAACGCCGGGGAAAAGAATAACCTTCTTAAATTCAAAAAAAAACTGCTACGCTTGTAAGAAACAATATTCTAGCATATGCTACTTTGCTGTTGTCACCCGGTTCGTTTCCCGGCGTTCGCTGCGCGAAGTCCGGGCTACTCAACCAGGTAACCAGGTAACCAGGTAACCAGGTAACCAGGTAACCAGGAGAGGATTATAGCACTCTGAATCGAATCAAACCGTCAAATATTTTTGCACCAAGGTTTCATCTAGTTCGCTCATTTTACCTGAGGCGACGGAACGTCCGCGATCAAGAATACTAAATACATGGCCGACCCTTCTGGCGAAGGGTAATTTTTGCTCTACCAGTAAAACTGTAATATTTTCTTCTTCATTTAATTGCTTTATCACATCACCAATATGGTGAACAATATTCGGTTGAATCCCTTCGGTGGGTTCATCTAGGATCAATAATTTTGGATTTAGCGTTAACGCCCTGCCAATCGCCAACTGTTGCTGTTGCCCGCCCGACAAATCACCGCCGCGCCGACTCAACATATCTTTTAACACCGGAAACAATTCATAAACGATAGCCGGGACTTTTTGCGACCCCTGTCTCATTACTGAAAGTCCGACTTGCAGGTTCTCCTCGACGGTCATTTGGCTAAAGATATCCCGCCCTTGAGGCACATAGGCTATCCCCAGTTGCGCACGCTGTTCTACCGGTAATAACGACAAGTCGATATCGTTGTATTGTATTTTTCCAGATTCAGCGCTAAGCAGGCCCATTATGGTCTTTAATAACGTCGTTTTACCAACGCCATTACGGCCCATCAATACCGTGCACACACCCGCCTTGACACTCAAGTCTGTATCCCATAACGTATGACTTTCGCCATAATATTGATTTAAACCAACCGTTTTAAGCAAAACTTACGCTCCGTTACTTGCCATTACTCACCCAAATATACTTCGATTACTTTTGCATCGTTTTGCACCTTTTCCATTGGACCTTCTGCCAATACACTGCCTTCGTGCAAGACCGTTACTTTTTTAGCAATGGAGCGGATAAAATCCATATCATGCTCTACTACAACAACCGAATGCTTGCCCGCCAGACTCGTTAATAACTCAGCCGTGCGTTCAGACTCCTGGTGCGTCATGCCGGCGACCGGTTCATCGACCAACAATACCCGTGGATTTTGCATTAGCAGCATACCGATTTCCAGCCATTGCTTTTGACCGTGCGACAGATAGGCTGCTTGCTGACTTTTCTGGTCTTTGAGCGCGACCGTTTCCAGCACTTCATCAATACTGGCAGTTTGCTCTGCGGTAAGCCGGGTAAATAAAGTATGCCAAGTATTTTTATTAGTATGCATGGCCAACTCTAAATTTTCAAATACCGTATGTGCCGGAAATACCGTTGGTTTTTGGAATTTTCTGCCGATACCGGCATGCGCAATTTGATATTCATCTAACTTGGTTAAATCCAGTGTTTGCCCGAAATAAACGCTGCCTTGATCGGGTCGGGTTTTTCCGGTAATGACATCCATCATGGTAGTTTTACCCGCGCCATTGGGACCAATGATACAACGTAACTCGCCTTCATCAATATATATTGTTAAATCATTCAGTGCTTTAAAACCGTCAAAACTCACCGATACATTTTCAAGATACAGTATTGGCCGATGCCCAGCAGTCGCTTTTGCAGCGTGTTCTGGCTTATCCATAATCTTTTCCTATGAGACCTTTAGATTTAACGGTTCGGTTTTGATACAGATAATAAGACATAGTCAAAGCACACAATATAAAAAACAGTTTTATTTCTATTTTTGCCTTGTCGGCCAACTCGCCACTCAAACTAAAAAACCATTCTGTGACTTGTAAAAAGAAACTGTACGGTTTGTCAATTTTAAAAAAATATTCACTGGTTTTATCCACAGGCAAATAATTTTCCGCAAACAAAAACAGAAAAGATAATAAAGCGACAAATATAATAATCGGCGACAGCGTTTTAACACCAGGCGAGCGAACTGCATTTTTGAACAGGGGTGAAAACGGTATGACCGACAAAACAATTAGCAAGACGACGCCAATATAAAATCCACTATACACAAACCAGGCCGGGTATAACGCCAATATTAGCGTCAATAGAATATAGCTTGCCATATATAACTGACTTTTGCGTTTAAGCGATAGCCATTTTCCTGAAGCAATGAGCATCAACGGCACTATAAATAGACATAATAAGACAAAAGTGCCCGGCCATTTACTGGCCGCACTGGCGATAAACCCAGCCATTATTAATAGGGCACCATAGAGACAATTATTAACAATGACGCGTCGTGCTGCAAAAATATCGATTATCTGTTTTATTTGTTGCCCAGGTAGTTTGCTTAGGCTCAGTGATTTTTTGTTAATTTTTTGATAGATCGCATTGACCAGGATATAAAGGGGTAATGCCAAGATTGCCCATAGACAGTTGCTCTTAAAATCAGTCCAGAGAAAATGTCCGGTAGAATAATCGGCGATAAGCGCAATAAAACCAAAATAGAATGCCAGTACTAATAGGGGAATCAAATTCGAAAATGCGTAGCGATTGTCAGTCGCCCCCATAATACGGCCAATGGACTGGGCTACTTTGATATGCGATGCTTTATCAATTAACCCACCGGGGAAAAACAAGGTCACAATAATCGCCAGTCCGCCGAGTATAAATAGCCAGTAACTGGCAAGATCACCGGTGGTAAACAGGGTCTTGGTACCATTAACAACACCGCTACCGAGAATCGCGCCCACGAGAGTACCGCGGCCCCCAACAGCTACCCAGACCACCGCCTCGATCGATTTTGTTGGATCAAGCTCGCTGGGATTAATGATACCGACTTGGGGAACAAATAATATTCCACCAATGGCACATAACACCGCTGATACAGTCCAGACAAACAGCTTGTAACGCTGGGTATTATATCCAGAAAAAGCGACCCGAGGCTCGGCATCACGTACCGCCTTTAGTACTCTACCCAATTTTGACGTGACGATATAACGACAAACAAGAAAACATAGACACAAGACCACCACGGTCACGATATAAAGACCTAACTTGGTTGTCGCCACATCTGACAGCAAACCCAATGATTTTGTCTCAGCATCGTTTGCCAGGGTAAAACCGAGTATGCCCTTAAAGTTGGTAAAACCGTTATTGCCACCAAACCCGGTTTCATTCACTAGAAACAGTCGCCACATGGCAAAGGTAAGCGCCTGGGTAATAATGGCGAAATAGACACCCTTGATTCGCGATCGAAACGCAAAATATCCCAACACAAATGCGATTAAAGCCGGTACCAGCATCGCCATCATCAGGCCATAACCAAAATTTTCAAAACCGTTCCAGAACCACGGAAACTCTTTCCAGGGCATAAATTGCATAAAGTCCGGTACGGTTTGCAAAACATCGTTCATATATTTGACCAGATGCATTCCCATAATATAAGCACCGAGTGCAAAAAAGAACGCATGGCCCAAACTTAATATACCGGTATAACCCCATATCAGGTCAATCGCCAGTGCCATAATGGCATAACACATATATTTCCCTAATGTTTCCACTACCCAGTCAGGTATATAGAAAGCAGAATCTGCGGAAACAGCCCGGTTTAAAATCGGTATCACAATGGCGGCGATTAGAAATAAACCTAACAACCATGACCAGCCTTTAGCGGACAGAAGTCTGGTTGCTGGAATTTTATTAGTAGATTCAATCATAATTATTTTTTTCACACACAGTGTGTTCACGTAGCCCGGACTTCGCGCAGCGAACGCCGGGGGAAAAGAATAACCTCTATAAATTCAACTAAAAACCCGCTGCTAGAAATAATAGTCTGACATATCTGACTTAGCCTGCGATCATTGTGTTCGTTTCCCCGGCGTTTGCAGTGCGAAATTCGGAGTACATGCTCAATTAACTGTTTAATAAATTAATTGGGCGGACACTAGTTCTCGGCGGCGCGGCCTTTTTGCGGAAACATACCTTGTGGCCGCATCTGGATAAAAACGATCACAAACAATAGCAAAACAAAGTCGGTTAGGTTGGCACCAAAAAAGGACTCGATAAACTTAGCAACGATACCAATTAACAATGCACCAATCACCGTACCTGCCAGATTACCGACTCCGCCCAGTACGACGACAAGAAAACACACGATAATAATTGACTGACCCATTGCCGGACCCACATTGACTACTTGCGACAAGGCGACGCCTCCCAAACCGGCTATTCCGGAACCAAAACCAAATGCCCACATATCCACTTTTTTTGTTGAGATGCCCATACTCGCAGCCATACTACGATTTTGGGTAACCGCTCGCACTTGCAGCCCCAACGAAGTCTTACGCAAGATAGTCCAAACGATGCCTATAACCGCTATCGAAAATACAATGATTGCCAAGCGATTATATTGTATAACGACACCACCAAATATTTGCGTACTACCCACCAGAAAGTCCGGCACCTTCACTGGAACGTTTTGCGCACCAAATGTTTTTCGTATTATTTCAATAATGATTAAGCTGATACCCCAGGTCGCCAATAATGTATCCAGCGGTCGACCATATAAATGCCTAACAACTGTTTTTTCGATGCCAATACCCACAAGGCTGGATACCAGAAAAGCACAAGGAATTGCCAATAGTAGAAAATATTCCATCGCCCCGGGGAAATAAGATTGAAATATCAACTGGATTGAATAGGTGGTCATGGCACCGAGCATCACCATTTCGCCGTGTGCCATATTGATTACACCCATGACACCAAAGGTGATTGCCAACCCCATCGCTGCCAGTAATAATACACTACCGTAACTCAAACCAAAAAAAAGTGTATTGATCTGGTTACTGATAAATTCCGTATTACTCAGAGTTTCCAATGCCGCCTTCGCAGCTGCTCTTGTTTCTCCGCTTTTCTCCTGATACTCGCCTTTATCATTCTTAGCTAACAGAGCTTTAAGCTTTTCCTTGACCGACAATTCATTTTGCTTCTCAAATTCCTTAATAGCCGCAATTTTCTTTTTTTCATCATTTCCTTCAAAATCGATTTTGGCAATTGCCAATGATAAAAATTTTCGAATATTCGATTTTTTTTCCAGCAAATAGGCCCTTCTGATAACCCCTTCGAGATCTGTTTGCGACTCCTGCTCCCGGGATAATTGCCGGGCTGCCCGATAACGAATAGCACTGTCTCTGGATAATAGCTGTATGGAAAATATCGCGGTATTAGCAACCCGGCGGATAGAATTATTGACCGTTGGTTCGATCAGCTCAAGCCCATCAATTTTGATTTTTTTACCTGTCAGGCTATCTTTTGCTTTCGTTTCATCTTCGTTGACGATCACTACCTGACCCGCAGGTGTCGCACGTAACCTTCTAAGGCCTAGTGCTTTTAACGCTGGAATGGTTTTTGGATCACCGAGTTTTTGCAATGCATGGATGGCCTCGCGAATTTCAGCGCGGCTTTCTGATGTTAATTTTTTTAGTAGACTAGTGATTGCTTCGGGAGATTTGTTTTCTACCTGTTTATCCGATTTTTGATTTTCTGGTTTCTCTGGTATTTGCTTTTCTGCCGCCATGACAGTTGATGAAAATATCACAAGGATAAACCAGCAAGCAAATATTTTTATTTTATTTACACTCATTCAATTAGCAAAAAAATCAATTTATCCCGCAAATACCTGGCCGCTGAGCGAATCGCCCAGAGCCAAGGTAAACTGTATTGTTACAGATATAGGTATCTACTATCTATTTTTTTGCCTTTTTCGCAATATACGGACTCCAGGGTTGCGCCTTGATTGGCCCTTTGGTTTTCCAAACGATATCGAATTGACCGTCTTTACGAATTTCGCCTATCACAACCGGCTTGTGTAAATGATGGTTTTTCTGATCCATGGTAATCTCATAACCGGACGGCCCACGAAATTTTTGACCGTACATGGCCGCACGTACTTTATCTACTTCGGTACTTTTCGCTTTTTCAACGGCCTGCTTCCACATATGCATACCAATATAGGTGGCTTCCATTGGGTCATTGGTTACCCGCTTGTCACCGCCTGATAGTTTTTTCGTTTTTACAAAGGCCTTCCATTTTTTTATAAACGCTTTATTGGTATCACCCTTCATCGACATAAAATAGTTCCACGCGGCCAGATGTCCTACCAGGTGCTTTGTATCAACACCGCGCAATTCTTCTTCGCCGACAGAAAACGCAATAACCGGAATATCCGTTGCCTTGACACCTTGGTTCGCCAGCTCTTTATAAAAAGGGACATTGGAATCACCGTTAATCGTAGAAATCACTGCTGTGCGTTTACCAGCGGCGAATTTTTTAACATCTTTAACGATTGTCTGGTAATCGGCATGACCAAAGGGCGTATATTTTTCCATAATATCTTTTTCAGCGATACCCTTCTTCTTTAAAAAAGCCCGCAGAATTTTGTTGGTCGTTCTTGGATACACGTAGTCGGTACCAAGCAAAACAAACCGTTTGGCATTACCACCATCTTTACTCATTAAGTATTCCACTGCTGGAATAGCCTGTTGATTAGGCGCGGCACCGGTATAGAATACATTTTGCGACAGTTCCTGCCCCTCGTATTGCACCGGATAGAATAACAAACCATTATTTTTTTCAAATACCGGCAATACCGACTTGCGTGATACCGACGTCCAGCAACCAAAGACAACGGCAACCTTGTGTTTGAGCAATAGTTCTTTTGCCTTTTCGGCAAACAGTGGCCAGTTTGATGCCGGATCAACAATCACCGGAACCAGCTTCTTGCCCATCACACCACCATTTTTATTAATTTCATCGATGGTCATCAGTGCCACATCTTTAAGTGAGGTTTCACTAATCGCCATGGTTCCAGATAAGGAATGCAGAACCCCTACCTTGATAGTACCCTTGTCGCCCGTAGCCGGTGCAGCGTGAGCCGTAAACGTAAATACCAGCGCAACAAATAACAGACTGATCTTACTTAATGTACGATGTAACTGTTTCATTATAAATGCTCCAGATCTATCCAGAT
>QILK01000047.1 GCA_003233345.1 Gammaproteobacteria bacterium
CTTACATCACCACTAAAAGCTGCTTCTAATTTATCTTCCCAATTCTCCGGCGTATCACGATAAGGCGGTTTGACATCGATGCGAAAAAAAATCTCGCCTTCACGGGCCTTAAGTTTAACGGCTTCGGCTAATTCGTCAAAGCTTTCCATTTCCATATTTTGTAACATCAATTCGCTTAACCACAACATAATAACAGCCTGCCTATCCTTTCATTTCAAGAAACTCTATCATAAAATCTTGCCCGATAAATAACACGGTTGTGATCACCGCTTTTACTATCGGTAAAACGGCTTCTATTGTGTAAGCAGTTATTGCTGACCACAGCATATCCGGGCCGGGGTATATAACTAATAATATAATCACTGTCTGCGTTCAATATATTCTCAATCGCATTAACAGCCTCTTGCGTCACTAAATCTTCACGCCAAGCGATGTTGCGCTTACGTGCCGAATAACGCATATGCAAATGCCCCGTGCTGGCATCAACTGAAAATACTGGGCCGGTCTGGTCAGGACGAATCATCTTGCCGTCGCTAATGTTGGCCGGTATTGTCATGACATCTGGCGCTGACAATGCACGTATATAATCTGGATTCAAATCTCTCAACAATATATAGAGTATATCAAAATCCATAAACTCATTTTTACCACCTGATTGTGCCGGACTTTGACAATAGAGCACCATACCCCTAATGGTATGATCCAGGCTATTGTAATAACCATCGGTATGCCAACTTAATCCCTTGCTAGAATAGGGTACATAAGCATTATGTAACCGGCTGTTTTTACGGTCGCTAATCTTCGAGATACTTTCCTCGTCTGAACATAAGTTTTGATCCAACTGGCTTAAACCCAGTTGACGACAAACCTTTTTAAGATCATTTTTTACTGCCAAGCCACCGTCGATTTTTATAATACAAAAATTGTAACGTTCACAGGACGCCAGGATCAAAGATTTCTCTTCGAGATTTATCTGTTTAGGGTTGGCGATAGATTGGGTAATCGTATCGATTTTTAACGGATATCCGCATAATTTAAATTCACGCCAACGCTGATAAGCCTCTTCATTATTTAAATCAAAAGGAGATTCCTCTAATAAATTGTCTAAATTATAGGAATTATTTTTAGTCATGGTCTAACTATACTCGTGTTATCGCGCAAGCGATGTTCTCTAGCAACGATTTTATGGCTTTATACCTATTTGATTCGTTACCATCCCCAATTGGAGAGATTCCTGTTCTTAACAAATATATGTTAAAATGCCGCCACTGAGTTTATTTGCACATTGTTATATCGAAGTAACGCCTGGATCGAGGGATCAAGGTGAATTGGAACAAACAATGTTCCATTGCTTGAGCAAGAACACTTGTTGTTGTTTTTATTAGCATTTTTAGTTTGGGATGAATAATAATATCTCTTATGAGATATAAGTGTTTGCTAATTCATCCCATCAGCGGGATTCTTTTGATTTATAGAGTCTTATTAAAATTCTATTATGAAATCTAGTCTTTTCTATTAGTCAGATCTATCGGCATTATAGATATTTCTAATCATTAGAAACAGAAAATTGGTAGAAATTTACAAAGGTATGATGCCTAGTGCAACATGCCTTTTTTAATATTGTACCCATAACGATGTTTTTCAAGTCTTAAGCTAAAGACTGAACGACGCCCAACTTAATGTTTAAGGAGTACTTCGATGGTCAAAAAGTATGAAACCCCAATGCTTGATCAGTTGGAAACAGGTCCTTGGCCCAGCTTTATAACTGGAATAAGGGATCTTGCGGATAATCATAAAGACGAAAGAATACAGGCAGTGAATCATTCATTGCTAGGACAGTTGGAGCACTCTTACGAAACACGTAAAGGTTATTGGAAAGGTGGTACTGTTTCTGTCTTTGGTTATGGTGGTGGCATTATTCCACGATTTTCTGAAGTTGGAAATCAATTTGAAGCGTCTCGGGAATTCCACACACTGCGTGTTCAGCCTCCCGCCGGTAACCACTATACAACCGGTATATTACGCCAACTGGCAGATAGCTGGGAAAAATATGGCTCTGGTCTGATCACCTTCCATGGTCAAACAGGTAATATCATGTTTATCGGTACCACGACCGAAAACACTCAGCATTTCTTTGATGAAGTCAATTCATATGGTTTTGACCTTGGTGGCGCGGGTCCTTGTGTGCGTACAGCCATGTCATGTGTTGGTGCGACACGTTGCGAACAGTCTTGCGCAAACGAGCACAAGCTGCATCTAAAACTGGTTAACAATTTTACTGATGATGTTCACCGCCCTGCACTGCCTTATAAATTTAAATTTAAAGTTTCCGGTTGTCCTAACGATTGCCAAAATGCAATTGAACGCTCTGACTTCGCCGTTATTGGCACCTGGCGCGATGAAATCAAAGTCAAACAGGACGAAGTTAAGGCTTTTGTTAAAGAGAAAGGCCGTAAGTACGTCATTAACAATGTTATCAGTCGATGCCCCACTAACTGTATATCCCTGGAAGACGACGATACCCTGGAAATTAACAATAGCGATTGTGTCCGTTGCATGCACTGTCTGAATGTAATGAATAAAGCGCTGTCACCTGGTGATGACAAAGGTGTCACACTGCTGATTGGTGGTAAACGTACACTGAAAATCGGTGATTTAATGGGTACGGTAATCGTTCCATTTCTGAAGATGGAATCGGATGAAGATTACGACCGCATCGTTGAAATCGCAGAAGAGACTATCGACTTTTTTGCCGAAAATGCCTTGGAACACGAACGTACGGGTGAAATGATTGAGCGTATCGGTTTGATCAACTTCCTCGAAGGCATCGGTATTGATGTTGATCCAAACATGGTATCACATCCACGTGAAAGCTCTTATGCGCGCATGGATACCTGGGACGAAGAAGCTGAGAAATGGAACAATCGCAAGTCGGAAACTGCCGCTTAATATTTGATTAGCGCAGTTTAAATTGGCTTAGTATGAATTTTTAGGGTCGAATTTTTGGAGGATAAAATGGCTACAGCAAGTACCCCTCGCTCACCGATTGAATCAGGATGTCCGGACGGATTACAGTATGTCCATCCGGTAATGTTAAAGAATTTTGGTAACTGGGATTACCATGTTCGTCCACGCCCAGGTGTTTTATGTCATATTGCTAAAAGCGGTGACAAAATCTGGACTGTCCGTGTTGGCACGCAACGTATTTTGGATTTATTTACATTGCGCAAGCTTTGTGACATAGGTGATGATTTTGCCGATGGGCATATTCACTTTACGCTTAGAAGCAACCTGGAATACATGGTTGATAAAGAAGAAAAAGTGGCACCGTTAATTGAAGCAGTGGAAAAAGAGGGTTTTATTGTTGGCGGTACTGGAAACTCAGTCGCAATGATTTCCCATACGCAAGGCTGGTTACACTGTGATATTCCGGGTACGGATGCATCGGGTGTTGTTAAATCGATGATGGACGAATTGATCGATGAGTTCAAAAAAGAAGAAATGCCAAACCGGGTTCATATCACCACATCATGCTGCCAGATTAACTGTGGTGGCCAAGGTGATATCGCCATTAATATCCAACATACTAAACCGCCGAAGATTAACCATGATCTAGTCTCTAACGTTTGTGAGCGCCCTTCTGTGGTTGCCCGCTGCCCGGTTGCTGCGATTCGACCAGCAATGGTCAATGGTAAAGCTTCGTTAGAAGTGGATGAGAAAAAATGTATCTGCTGTGGTGCTTGTTACCCACCTTGCCCGCCCATGCAAATTAACGATGCTGAGCATAGTAAATTGGCAATATGGGTTGGTGGTAATCATTCCAACGCTCGCAGCAAACCCAGCTTTCAAAAACTGGTTGCCGCCGGCATTCCTAATAATCCGCCACGTTGGCCTGAAGCCACGGCGATTGTTAAACGCATTCTTAAGGTTTACAAAGAAAGTGCGCGCGAATGGGAACGCATCAACGACTGGATTGACCGTATTGGCTGGGCGCGTTTCTTTGAAATGACCAACCTGCCATTTACCAAGTTCCATATTGATAACTGGCGTGGTGCGCGTAAGAGCCTTAATGCTTCTACGCATATACGCTTCTAACTAAGGGTTATTATCAGTTATGAAATTTGGAATTTTAGTTAATGAAGGCCCTTATCAACACCAAGCGTCAGACACGGCTTATAACTTTGTCAAATCGGCGCTGGAAAAGGGCCACGAGATTTATCGTGTATTTTTCTATCACGATGGTGTCAATAATGGAACACGACTAACGTCTCCTCCCCAAGACGACCGTAATGTCGTTGATCGCTGGAGTGCACTGGCAAAAGAGAATGACCTGGATATGGTTATTTGTGTTGCCGCCGCTCAACGGCGCGGGATTGTGGATCAGGGTGAGATGGAAAGAAACGGAAAAGACGCAAGTAATATTGCCGAAGGTTTTCGTATTTCCGGATTGGGCCAGCTAGTTGAAGCTGGCATCCAATCTGATCGACTAGTCGTGTTTGGCGATTAAATTATTGGAGTAAGCCATGAGTGATGCAGAACAAATCACAAAGAAATTTATGTATATCAACCGTAAAGCGCCCTATGGAACAATTTACGCCTGGGAATCGCTTGAAGTTGTTTTAATTGCAGCGGCATTTGACCAGGATATTAGTCTGGCGTTTATCGATGATGGTGTTTATCAGCTTACCAAAGGTCAGAAAACTGAGGCGATTGGTCTTAAAAATTTCTCAGCCACATATAGAGCCTTAGGTGATTACGATATCCAAAAAATCTACGTCGAAAAAGAATCATTGGAAACACGTGGTTTAACGCTGGATGATTTACAACATTTGGTCTACGAAGATGAAGATGACGATTATGCGGAAAAAGATTCCATCAAACTTGTCAGTGCTGATGAGTTAGGGAAAATCATGGAAGAACAAAACGTCGTATTAAGCTTTTAATTGAGGATTTAAATAATGAGCATGTTACATACAGTTAATAAATCTCCGTTTAATAATGACGCTTTAAGTAAATGTCTACAATGCGCCCAACCCGGGTCTTCTATTTTGTTTATAGAAGATGGTGTGTATGCATCACGCGAAGGAACCACATTTACTGATTCAGTCAAGGAAGCACTGAAAGACAAGCAGGTTTATGTATTACAACCTGACTTGGATGCACGTGGCATGAATTCCAGTTTGATCGATGGTATCAAAACGGTAGATTATTCAGGCTTTGTTGACCTGACGACTGAGCACGATTCAGTACAGTCCTGGTTATAAAATTTTTTTTATATATATTAAGGAGACTTAAATATGCCTTTAGAAGTAGACGGTAAGTCATACGAAACTGACGAAGAGGGTTACCTCGCAGATCTCAGCCAGTGGGACGAAAAAGTTGCAGTCGCTTTGGCAAAAAGCGAAAATTTGGATATGAGTGATAGTCATTGGGAAGTTGTTAATTTTCTACGTGAATATTATTCCGAGTACCAAATCGCACCTGCAGTACGCGTATTAACTAAAGCCATTGGTAAAAAACTTGGTAAAGATAAAGGTAACAGCAAATATTTATATGAGCTGTTCCCCTATGGTCCAGCCAAGCAAGCATGTAAAATTGCAGGATTGCCTAAACCCACTGGTTGCGTTTAGTGCATTAGGCAAGAACCAGCCGGTTCTTGCCTTTTCTAGGGATTCCCCCTTTTATAGAATTTGCTGTCAGGAGGTAGCAGAGACATGTCGTTTCTGTCGTTTACTTACGTAATAATGTTTTACGCCGCAAGTTTAGTATTGTTTATTGGGCTTGGACGAAAAATTTATCAATACGCAAAAACACCTGCGCCGCTAAAAATTCCGACTATGCCAGCACCGCTGACAAATACCGGCGTCATTATGCGCATGGGGCGGGAAGTGGTATTTTTCGAAAGTCTGTTTAAAGCCAATAAATGGACATGGATCTTTGGCTGGTTATTCCATGTATCGCTAGTACTGGTATTTCTTCGCCACTTGCGCTACGTCTTCCCCCAGGACTCCATTATCGGTGCCGTTATTGGTCTGGAACTAATTCAATCGTTTGGGAAGTACGCCAGCTATACCATGGTCATAGGCCTATTGGGATTACTTGGCCGACGAATATTTGTAGACCGCGTGCGTTATATTTCCAGCCCTTCTGACTATTTAATGTTATTGCTTATTATTGGTATCGCCGCGACAGGCATGCTAATGGTATTTGTATCGCATGTGGATATAATGCAACTACGTGCATTTGTCGTCGGATTATTTATATTGCAACCAGTCGCAGTACCGACTGAGCTATTAATTTTGATACATCTGGCGCTAGTCGCGATCCTGATGTTTATATTCCCAATTAGTAAATTATTACACGCACCCGGTGTTTTCTTCAGCCCTTCAAGAAATCAGAAAGATAATTCGCGTGAACAAAGACACATTGCCGACTGGGCAGTCCCGCTAGACAAAACCCGCGGCAATAAGTAATTGATGAGGAGTAGATAGTGGCTGATTTTGAAACACCTGCCTATACAGAATATCCGGTAATCCCCGCGATTAAAATGGGCACAATGGAAGGCTCAGGGCCCTTTATAGCCAAACCAATCCATAATGAGCCCCTCGGGTTTCCAGGCGAACTGGTTGAAAACTGGAAACAGGTTGCTTTGGATAAAATGCAGGAGTTGCTCGGAAAATACCGTTCGCTACAGGTTTACCTGGATAGCTGCGTTAAATGTGGCGCATGTACTGACAAATGTCACTACTTTCTTGGTACCAGTGACCCGAAAAACATGCCAGTGGCACGCCAGGACTTATTACGCAGTGTATACCGTTACTACTTTACCTTTGCGGGCAAGTGGTTTCCCAAGCTGGTTGGCGCACGACCATTAACCCGAGAAGTACTGGACGAATGGTATAACTATTACCACCAATGTTCGCAATGTCGACGTTGCTCAGTCTATTGTCCCTACGGAATTGACACCGCAGAAATTTCAATGGCGGCGCGCGAAATTCTTGATACGGTCGGTATCGGGCAAAAATACTGTAACGAAATTATCGCAAAACTACACAAAATTGGTAACAACCTCGGTCTTCCAGAACCGGCTTTAAAAAATACCCTGGAAGGACTGGAAGAAGACATAGAAGAAGAGACAGGGGTCAAGGTCAAACTACCACTGGATGTTAAGGGCGCTGATATTCTGTTAATTACACCGTCAGCGGATTTTTTTGCCGAACCGCATATCGATGGGCTGATTGGCTATGCAAAAGTCTTTCACGAAGCCGGGGTTAGCTGGACAATAAGTTCTTATGCTTCCGAGGCGGCTAACTTTGGTATGTTTATCGGTAACTACGACAATATGCAAAAAGTCTCGATGCGCGTCCGCGAAGCGGCGATTGATCTTGGTGTTAAACGCATCATTCATGGCGAATGTGGACACGCATGGCGGGTTGCCTATAGCTTTTGGAATACGTTAGCCGGGCCCTTTGATTTTCTCGACCAAAACTACCCTATTCCACAGCATATTTGTGAATTTACCAACGATTTACTTAAACGCAACAAATTACGTATCGATAAGTCTCGCAACGATCACCGGGTAATGACTTTTCATGATTCCTGTAATGTGGCCCGGGCATCGCGTATGGGTGACAAGGCCGGTGGACAATTTGATATTCCCCGCGAAGTGATCAAAGCGGTGTGTAATAACTATGTCGAAATGGATCAAGATACCATTAAGGAAGGCACCTATTGTTGTGGCGGTGGCGGCGGTATCCTGACGGATGATTTAATCGAAGTTCGTGTCAAAGGTGCGCTCCCACGGATGCAGGCACTGCATGATGTTGTAGAAGAAAATGGTGTTACCAATATGGCAGCGATATGTGCCATCTGCAAGAGTCAATTTTCCAAAGTCCTGCCCTACTACAAAATGAGCATGGATATGATAGTTAGTGTACATCAACTGGTCAGCGATGCGCTTATCCTGACCGGACAAAAAACCGATGAAGATGAATCGAAAGAAGATGAGTCGAAATAAGATGAGTCGGAAGATGACGCAACATAAACGATTTTAGATATGACAGGAGACCAAAGTAATGGCTACCCGTAGTGAAGATGTAAAAAAGAACCTGACATTTCGCAAATATGAGGATGGGGATCAGTCCTGGGGCGCGATGACAGACCGGATATTTGTGGCGGATACTTCGCATCAATGTCCTACTTATGTACACAGAACACCGCCTTGTCAGGGTAGTTGCCCTGCTGGCGAAGATATCCGTGGTTGGCTGGATATCGTTCGTGGTATCGAAAAACCCAGCGGTGATATGGACTGGCAGGAATATGCATTCCGTCGCTCAACCAATGCCAATCCCTTTCCGTCCATTATGGGCCGCGTATGTCCGGCACCCTGCGAAGATGGCTGTAATCGAAATGAAGTTGAAGACCATGTTGGAATCAATTCGGTCGAGCAATTTATCGGTGACACGGCGCTTGAGAACAACTATACATTTGATGCACCTCCTAAAGACACCGGCAAAAAAATTGCCATTATCGGTGGTGGGCCAGCAGGCCTCGCCGCCGCATATCAGTTACGCCGTCAAGGGCATGCCTGTACTATTTTTGATAACCATGAAGAACTCGGTGGCTTTATGCGCTATGGTATTCCCGGTTATCGTACACCACGTGATGTTCTCGATGGAGAAATCAAGCGCATTATCGATTTGGGTGTCGAGGTAAAAACCAATACCCGTATTGGGTCCGACATCGCGGTTGCTGATCTGGAAAAAAACTATGACGCACTGTTGTGGGCCATCGGCACTCACTCGGGTAAACACGTACCCGTTCCTGGCAGTGATGCGGATAACAGCATTTCCGGTATCGCTTTTCTAGCAGCATTTAATGAAGGTCGCCTCCAGGCAATGAGCAAAGGTCGTGTGATTGTTATTGGTGGTGGTGATACCTCCATTGACGTCGCCTCCGTTGCCCGCCGATTGGGGGCAATTAATAAGATAAACGCTAAAGACAGACCCGAAAACGTTGTCATGGGTCATACCGCACATGACGTGGCTTCCACCGTTGCTCGTGAAGGGGTACCCGTATTACTCACTTCTTTGTTTCCGGTTGAAAGCATGACCGCCACGGAACATGAAGTTCGCGACGCACTCCACGAAGGCGTTGAGATTCGCGGTAGTATTATGCCAACGGAAGCGGTTATCGACAGTAATAAGCGGGTCACAGCCGTTAAATTTGTTGAGTGCGAAATGACCGACAAAGGTCCCGTTGCCAAAGAAGGAAGCGAGTTTACGGTTGAATGTGATCTTCTGGTTTCTGCAATTGGCCAAAAAGGCGATATGACCAATCTTGACGAATTTGATAACGGACATGGCTTTATCGATGCCGATAAAAACTATCAGGTGCCAGGCAAACCCGGCCATTTTGTCGCCGGTGATATCGTTCGCCCTCACCTGCTGACAACCGCCATTGGCCAAGCTTCAATCGCCGCGCAAAGTATTGACGATTACCTGAATAAGCTCAATATGGGGCATCGTCCCAAGGTCGACGTACATCATTACGATCTGCTGAACAAACTACGTGAAACCGACCTTGATCCGGCTGATTTTGTTGCCACTGAGCAAGGTGATATGCGCGGTACCAATACCGAAAATTTTGCCGTTCATAACTACGAAGATCGTTCCAAACACGAAATCATTCCTTCGACCAAACTTTTTCTCGGCCATTTTGAATTTACCGAGCGTAATTTACGTGAAGATATTCCAGTGGACGCAAACAGTGTTATTGGTAGTTATCGTGAACGTATGGAAGGTCTCGATGCTGATTCTACCAAAGCTGAAGCGGAGCGTTGTATGAGCTGCGGCATGTGTTTTGAGTGTGATAACTGCGTTATCTTTTGCCCTCAAGATGCGGTTCACCGTACGCCTAAACAGGAATCCACAATGGGTCGATATGTCTATACCGACTATACACGTTGTATTGGTTGCCATATTTGTGCGGATGTTTGTCCAACGGGTTATATCGATATGGGAATGGGCGAGTAAAACTTCAGGAACGCAGTAGATGAAAAAATATAAACTTCTGTTAATTGCTATTGCCGTATTGGCCAACCCCTTACTGGGGATGGCCGCGGATAAAAAAGCACCCGAGAAAAAACTTAGCAAGCTGGTTGACCCAACCGTTCAGGGTGAAAACTGCGTGCGTGATACAAAAGATATGCGCCTCAACCATATGAACTATATTTTGCACCAACGCAAGGAAACCACGCAATTGGGCAAACGCTGGCCAAAAAATGTGTTAAAAAATAATTATAGTATTGAGCTATGTATAAATTGTCATGCCAGAAAAAAGGTCGATAACAAAATTGTACCGGTTTCAATCAAAGACAATACCCATTTTTGCAGCCAGTGTCACCGTAAAGTCTCTGTCAACATAGACTGCTTTAGCTGTCATAATTCCAAACCAACTGGCAAGATTAAATTCATAAAGTCGCCACCCAAGACAGCCCAGGAGAAGCAGACAAAATGAGTAAGCAAAATCACCCTGATAAAAGCCGTCGAAATTTTATAACAGCCGGCGCTGCTGTGGCCACCCTTGGTCTGGCACCTGGTGTCAAGTTTATCGACGTGGCCAACGCTGGCAACGAACCTAAAGCGGTCACCTCGGAAAAACGTTGGGGCATGCTGATTGATACCAATAAATGCGCCGAAGGCTGTAATGATTGTGTCACTGCCTGTGATAAAGAATTTGGTCTGAATGAAACCGTTGATGGCCAAAAACTCAAATCCCGGCCCGAGCAACAGACACACTATATTCGTAAAGTTAAATTAAAAAACAAAAAGACCGGTCACACGCTGTCGTTACCACTGTTGTGTCAGCACTGTGAATCCCCGCCTTGTGTCGATGTCTGCCCAACGGGTGCCTCGATGCGGCGTGCAGATGGCATTGTTAAGGTGGATATGCATACCTGTATCGGTTGTCGCTATTGCATGCTGGCATGTCCCTATAAGGCACGTTCCTTTATTCATGAGCCAATCGAAAATCAAAAGCCCTATGCACCACGCGGCCAGGGTTGTGTTGAAAGCTGTAACCTGTGTGTACACAGAGTCGATGAAGGACGCGAGCCTGCATGTGTGGAAGCCTGTAATAAAAGTAACCACAAGGCCATCTATTTTGGTGACTTGAAAGATCAAAACAGTGTCGTTTCCAAAGAAATGAAAAAACAGGCCAGCACACAATTACGCGATGACCTGAGACTTAACACAGGCGTGCGCTATCGCGGCATTTAATCGAGGCTATATTTCAGGATTATAAATAATGAGCAAGATTCGATATTCAGAAATAGATGGAAACAGTAAAGGCTTTTACCTGGTACTAGTGATACTCGCTGGTATGATTGGACTGGGCGGACTCTCCGCTTTGTATATGGAGCATAATGGTCACTGGGTGTCTGGTATGGACAATCAAATTGCCTGGGGTATGCCACATGTATTCGCCATTCTTCTCATTGTCGCCGCATCAGGTGCGTTAAATATTGCCTCTATCGGCACTGTTTTTAATAAACATGCCTATAAACCTCTGGCGCGATTATCCGCCATTCTGGCGATCGCTCTACTGCTCGGTGGCCTGCTGGTACTGGTGCTCGATCTGGGTCGCCCGGATCGTCTGATTGTTGCCATGACAGTCTATAATCTTACGTCGATATTCGCCTGGAACATCTTGCTTTATGTTGGCTTTATGGGAATCGTTGCCGTCTATATCTGGACGATGATGGATCGCTCAGTTTCCCGTTATTACAAATTTATGGGTACGTTTGCCTTTGTATGGCGCTTGGTACTCACAACAGGCACAGGGTCTATCTTTGGATTTTTAGTCGCCCGTTCGGCATACGATGCTGCTATTTTGGCACCCACCTTTATTATCTTTTCATTTTCGATTGGACTAGCCATCTTCCTGCTGTTAATCATGGCACTGTATTCGGGTACCGGTCGTGAGTTGGGTGATGCACTGGTC
Organism: Gammaproteobacteria bacterium; assembly: GCA_003233345.1. Taxonomy (GTDB): domain Bacteria; phylum Pseudomonadota; class Gammaproteobacteria; order SZUA-21; family SZUA-21; genus SZUA-21. Next base: position 12,004 of record QILK01000047.1, read on the forward strand.
AAACGATTAAAAAACCTGTTAGGTGTCTTTATTGCGGCCAGTTTATATATGGTATTGGTGTTCCATATCACCAACTTATATGCAGCAGAACATCATGCGTTTGAAAAATTTATATTAACCGGTGATTCGATTCATACTACTATTTTCTGGATAGGCTTTGTTGTTTTAGGTGGCCTGTTACCACTGGCCCTGCTCTACTCCAAGCTCGGAAACTCGCGAATCATGATCGCCATCGCATCAGTGCTGGTTATTATTGGCACGGCTTCCTATTTGTATACAACGATCATTGGCGGGCAAGCGATACCTCTGGAAATATTCCCAGGTTATGAAGTCATCAGTAGTACCTTTGGAGATGCAGAAAAATACTATGCATATACGCCAACGATTGCAGAAATATTACTGGGACTTGGCGGTGTCGGGATTGCCCTGATCATGGTTATTCTCGCCTGTAAAGTATTGCGCTTTTTGCCTAACAGCCTTAGCGACGCGGTGACTGATCCGCATTATAAAGCCACAACTGCCAAATAATATAAAGTGAACTAAACTACTATTATGAATCCGGAACATGAATTTGCACAATACGTCAGAATACTCGGCAAGGGTAAAAACGGGTCGCGCTCATTAACGCGTGAAGAGGCGTGTAATGCGATGCGGATGATATTGGAAGACAAGGTTCGCCCGGAACAGCTGGGCGCCATACTCATGTTGTTAAGGGTCAAGGAAGAGTCACCAGAAGAAATTACCGGGTTTGTCGATGCCTGCAAGCAATTCCAGCCAGTTCCCGCAGATATTCCTACCGTTGACCTTGACTGGTCCTCCTACGCCGGTAAAAAACGCCAACTACCTTGGTATTTATTGTCTACCCTACTGCTAGCGGAAAATGGCATCAATGTGTTTATGCACGGCGCCAGCGGCCATACCGCCGGTCGAATGTACACTAAAGACATTCTCAAAATACTCGGATTAAAATCATGTGAAACCATGAAAGATATCAAGCAAAGTCTGCAAACATGGAACTTTGCCTATATGGATCTCGAATACCTGTTTCCCAAATTACACCATATCATCGAACTCAGACCCATCCTTGGACTGCGCTCCCCGGTACATACACTGGCACGGATGCTCAATCCGTTTGCGGCAAAATATGTGATGCAAGGTATTTTTCATCCTGGCTATCGCCCCATGCATCAAGAAGCGGCGCTGCTGCTGGAAATGCCTCACCTGACCGTGCTCAAGGGTGAAGGTGGCGAAATTGAACGTAATCCGGACAATATCTGTCTGACCCAGAATGTTGAAAACGGCAAAATGTTTGATGAAGAATGGCCAGCGTTATTTAAACGTCGACATATGCGCGATGATGTACTCGACCCCCAGCGCCTACTCAATGTCTGGAACGGCGACGATGATGACGAATACGCTATCGCCTCGATTACCGGTACCGTTGCCATTACCCTTAAAATGATGAAAAGAGCATCGACCATGGAAGAAGCAGAGGCACTCGCTCTGTCCTGGTGGAATGCACGTATAAAAAATAAATTTGGTGTCGCAGCCTAGCTAGCCTGCATATGGCTTCCATTTTTATATCAGCGGCGCACAAATCCTCCGGTAAAACAACCATTTCAATCGGCCTCTGTTCCGCATTACAACAACGCGGGTTAAAGATACAAGCGTTTAAAAAAGGGCCTGACTATATCGATCCAATGTGGTTATCGATGGCGACAAAACGCCCTTGTTATAATCTGGATTTTTATACCATGGGTAAACTGGAGATCCAGTCCTTGTTTAGGCAGCATAGTAAAACAGCCGATATATCCATTATAGAAGGCAATAAAGGCTTGTATGACGGGCTTGACCTGGACGGCAGTAATAGTAACGCTGCCATGGCCACGACACTTGATATACCGGTTGTGCTCGTCCTTGACGCGCGCGGAATGACTCGGGGTATCGCTCCGTTAGTGCTGGGTTATCAATCATTTGAAGCCTCGATCAGGATAAAAGGCGTTATTCTAAATAATGTCGGTGGTAACCGCCACGAGGCCAAGCTGCGGGCCATACTTGAGCACTATACCGATGTCAAAGTCATCGGGTCGGTTCATCGCCACCCGCAACTGTGTATTGACGAACGTCATCTGGGTCTTGTGCCTAGCAATGAGGCTGTCAAATCACTGGAAAAAATTGCTATCATCAGTACCCACATTAACAACAGCGTTGATCTGGAGTCACTACTGACACTCTCAGAAACGCCGGCTGAGTCGACCGATATCAGCGTCCCTGAATTAAAACTCAACGACCAGCCACCCGTGCGTATCGGCGTCGCACAAGACAGCGCGTTTGGATTCTATTACCCGGATGACTTGCAGTCATTTAACGCGCAAGGCGCTGAATTGGTTTATATCAATACCTTAAGCGATACACAGCTACCGGCCATTGATGGTTTGTTTATCGGCGGTGGTTTTCCGGAAACCCATCTGCCACAATTATCTGCTAATCAAGCATTAATGCGCTGTATCAAATCCGCCATTGAGAACGGATTACCGACCTATGCCGAATGCGGTGGTTTAATGTACCTGGCCCGCAGTATCGAATACCAAAAACATAAAGTAAACATGGTTGGCGTAATTCCAGGTGACATTAAACTGCATGAAAAACCTCAAGGCCGAGGTTATGTCACCCTGGCAGAAACCGGCAATCACTTGTGGGCACAAACGGATAGCAATATTAATGAAAACAAGCAAACCGCCCTGCTGCCCGCACACGAATTCCACTATTCCAGTCTGGATAATACCGAGAAATTGTCGAGATTTGCCTATACAGTGAAACGTGGATTTGGTATTGATGGGACTCACGATGGGCTGATATTGTATAATCTTGTTGCCAACTACAGCCACTTTCGCAATGTTGGCACAAATCACTGGATTACACGGTTTCTGACCTTTGTCAGAAAAATAAAAGCACAATCACTAAATTGAGGATTTCATGTTAACTGTTACTGACAATGCACTAAAGCAGATTCAAATTGCCAAAAAAGAGTCAAACGCCGAAACGATGGCATTGCGTATTGCCGCCCGTTTTACTAACGACAAACATATCGAATATACCATGGGATTCGATGAGCAAAAAGAGAGCGACGAAGTCGTTAAAATTAACGATATTTTAATCATCGTTGATAAAAATAGCCAAGGTTTACTCGAAGATGCGACAATGGATTATGTGGAGTATGAGCCGGAAAACTTCAAATTTATTTTTCTAAATCCACTAGATCCACAATATGTAGCGCCGAAAACTGCGGCCAATACCGCTAAAAAAAAAGCTGAATAAACACGACAAATGAAAAGCACCCGACTCAAAACCTCAGCGCTATCCAACCATGATCTACATAAAAACAGTGATCTGAATTGCCTGTTTTGCTTTAAGATCATTACCGTTATATCGCTGACAGCAGTATTGATTGTTTTGATGGTATTGGGCATAATTTTTTTACCCCACTATGACGGCGTTTTCCTTTCTGTTTTATTGCTACTGGTCACCGCCGGACTCTACCTGCTATATCGATTGCGGTCCGAGGTCGCCACCCGGTTAGCGATGCCCCTGTTGCTGATCTCAGAATGGTCAGAAAATATGATACAGGGCGATTTAACTGCGCGTATACCACCCGCTGGCCGCATTGGTTATCCAAATCTTATCGAGAATATTAATAACCTAAGCGCAAAAATACAGACCCTGTCAACGGAAATGCAATCTGAGGTGGAAAAGCAAACTGCACGTAGTGCACAAAAAACACATACGCTTGAAGTTCTGTATGATGTTGCTGCCAACATCAATATCGCTAACAGCCTGGAAGATTTATTATTACGTTTTTTACCGATGCTAAAAGAAGTCGTACATGCTGAAGCGGTCACGGTCAGACTCGCGAACTATGATGGCCAAATGCGTTTGGTCGGCAGCCTTGGATTGGAAGATCGAAAATACGAAGTTGAAAACCTGACACCAGTAATACACTGCATGTATAGCAGCGATTTACAAGAAGGCGAGTATCTTTCAAAAAACAGAATACTCCGTTGTGAGATTTACCAAGGACAACCCTTTTTCCGCGATCCCGATATGGAGATGATCGCCGTACCGTTGCAATATCATGATAAAAATCTGGGTGTCTATAATCTGTTTGTGAAAAAACCTAGCTCACTCGACAAAGAAGATGTTAAAAAACTGTTAATCAGTATCGGCCGCCATTTAGGCATCGCCGTGGAAAAGGCCTATACCGAAGACGAATCAAAACGCCTGTCTATCTACCGGGAACGCAATCTTTTATCACACGAGCTACACGACTCTCTTGCGCAAACATTAGCCGCTTTAAAATTTCAGATTCGTACATTAATCGACTCGTTAGCCTCGCAAGACCTAAAAGCTGCCAACCGGGAGTCTGACCAAATCCGCAACGGTCTTGATGAAGCTTATTCAGAATTGCGCGAACTGATTGCCCATTTTCGCGCACCGTTCGATGAACGTGGGTTGATAGCCGCGATTGAAACTGTTATACATCAATTTCGGGAAACTTCGGATATTTCGCTATATTTTCACAATCAATGGCAAGAAACTTCACTATCGTCTTTGCGTGAAATGCAAGTATTACGTATTATACAAGAATCACTTAATAATATTAAGAAACACAGTCAGGCTAGATCCGTGCGGATTTTATTATCGCAAGACGCAGACAAGAATCATATTGTGTTGATTGAAGATGACGGTATCGGCATCGGTGAACCGATTCTTGGTGGCAACCCAGGTGAACAAGTCGGCCTGTCGATCATGAAAGAGCGCGCGCACCGGCTCGGCGGTAATCTCAGTATTGAAAGCGAGCCTGGAGACGGTACACAAATTGTGTTAACGATCTCCTCAGATAAGGAAAAAACCGAAAAATTTGCAGAGCAACATAATTTATGAATAATAAAATGAGTGTGTTACTAATTGATGACCATGCCCTATTCCGAATTGGACTGGAAGGGCTACTGGAAAAACGTGGAATCGAAGTGATTGCTGCCACTGCATCCGGTGATGAAGGCATTGAAAAAGCCCGGGAACTAAACCCGGATATCATCTTATTAGATATGCGCATGCCAGGTATGTCCGGGTCACAAACTTTACGGCGGCTACGTGAAGCAAAAGTAGAAGCCCCTGTGGTCATGTTAACAACCAGTAACGAAGAACGCGACCTGATCGAATCCCTGCGTGCCGGGGCCCAGGGTTATTTGTTAAAAGACATTGATCCGGATGACCTGGTGAAATCACTGACAGACGTGCTTGCCGGCAAAACCGTCGTCGCACCGGAACTGACTCCGGTCCTGGCAAAAGTCGTACAACACGGCAACAACCCATCGCTAAACAAACCCACACCTTTTTCCGAACTGACACCGAGGGAGTTTGAAATATTATGCCACTTGGCCGAAGGACAGAGTAATAAAGTAATCGCACGCAATCTGGGGATCTCCGATGGCACGGTTAAACTGCATGTTAAATCAATCTTACGTAAGTTAGGGGTACACTCCCGCGTCGAAGCAGCGGTGATCGCCGTGGAACAAGAATTATGCAACAAGACCTAATAAATAAAGGTAGCCCGGACTTCGCGCAGCGAAGTCCGGGCTACCTTTATTAGAGAGAATCTGGCATTGAAAACTTATACACAATTGGTTGCGGATATCCTTCCGCAAATCGACGAAGTATTTCCCTGGGATCTTGAAGACATAAACCTGAACGATTGTGAAACACTGTTTCTGGATATACGCGAAGCCAGTGAGTTTTCTGTCGTGCATATCGAAGCATCCATTAATGTTCCTCGGGGAATACTCGAATCCGCGTGTGACTGGGGGTATGACGATACGGTACCCGAACTGGCATTGTCCAGGGAAAAACCGGTCATCGTCATTTGTCGATCCGGTAATCGCAGTGCCCTCGCCGCATGGGTGATGCAAACCCTGGGGTACCAAAAGGTAAAGTCATTAAAAACCGGATTACGTGGCTGGAACGATGCCGATCAACCACTGGTCGATAACGAAGGTAATGCGGTTGACGCTGATGATGCTGATGAGTTTTTTCGGAATAAGCCAACTACCGAGCAATTGATGCCATCCTGACAACAACATACCCCGCTTTTACTAGCAAAGCTATTCCCAAATCTATTCCAAGATATATTTCACTCTACATTAGAGAATATTAATATTGACAAGCGCTTTAATATAAATGATAATGATTCGCATTACTAAATAAGGGTCGCTGCAATAATGAAAAAACATATAATAATAAGTTTAACTTGTTGTTTTTTAACGTCAATATCAAATATTAGTGCTGAAATTAAATTATCTGACACATTCTCCATTAAAGGAGATGCTCGCACAGGGTATTTCTCTAAAAGCAGAGAAGATCGTAACACTTCGGTTAATAGTACGGATGAATTTAGATTGCGTTTGCGCATTGGGCTAGAAACTAAACTTTCCGAGCAATGGTATGCAAAGGCTCGGTGGGCCGGGCGATACTCTACTGACGAAAAAAATGAAAACAACTACGAGTTTTTTGAAAGCGTTCCATCAACGGATGGCCTTCGTGCTGGAGACTCTACCATCGATGAGATCTATATAGGTTTCAAACCCAGCGAGCAATGGAAAGTAAAATTAGGTCGGATGCAAACAAAATTCGAGCTTGATGGTGTTGCAAAAAAATCGCTTTCTCGAAACGATAGTCCGAATACTGATATTACCTGGACAGATGGTCTCTATGCCATTTATAAAGGCAATAATGGCTGGAACCTACATACAATTATACAATATAATTCTGACGAAGGCGCCAGCGCTGTGCGACGCAAACCCCTAAATTTTTCAGAGACAGGCAGCCGCTTGACTTATTACACCGGCATCGAAAATAAACGCAAACTGGGTCCCATTGTACAACGAGGATTTGATATCAGTTATCTGCCGGACTCTTTAAGAAAAGATGGAACGGCATCAGGCGAAATTGAAAGTTATTGGGCCATTGTAGGTCGCATGGCAGCAGCCTGGCCCATTGGCAAAAAACAAACTAAATTTTTAATTGGACTCGAACTAGGATACGCACCCAATACACCAACCGAAGCGTCGAAATCAATAGGCGCTAGTGACAATACCGACGGATTTGCCGGTCAAGTTACCTTCAACCTCGTCAATTTTGTGCCTAAGCATAGCGTTGGTTTAGTTATCGGTCGCGCAGGCGCAGGTTATTTAATATCACCCGACTTTCGCGAGAACACCAATTTGTTAGAATTACGTTATAAATGGGCTATTGATAAGAAACAAAAAATTGAAGCACGTATCAGACGACGTGAAGACATAGATCAAGTCACTAATAGTCTACAAAAACGCGAAGATACCGATTTTTACCTTCGCTATACTCGCAAATTCTGATCATTTATAACCGCCGTTAATCGTATCACTGTTCATTGCGGTTTTTTGTTGGGCGGACTTAAATATTTTCCAGTATAAAAAGTCTTGTTATCGAATTGCGGTTAACATCCTGAAAACTTGTATTCAGCCTGGACCAAGGCTCATGACATTTATAATTCCAGGATGTCAGGTACGCTCTCTAGAAATGTTTTTAAATATTACATAATATTTCCAATCTAATATTTAAGATCCGCTTCCAAAAACGGTCTTTTCGGTTTTTTACCCAGCACTCGGGTCATAATATGATTCATGGTGTAAATATCATTATCAAAGCCACCGTGAGTTTTACTATGACTCTGCTTTCTTTCGATGCCATTGGAATAGATAAATTTAGGTTGGTTGTGGGATAGCTTGACCTGTTTTCTAAATTTCTCCATTCCCAACAACGGCTCCGATTTTTCTTCCTCAAATGCATTCGATACCAGGTAAAGCAATGACTTTCGATAAACTTTGGCAACATGATCATCGTTTTCGAGTTCGTCTTTTAGGTTATAAATTGAAAAATCATCAATCTTGATCTTGGTTTTTTTTTGTAATACCGGATAATAGTGTTTATAGTAGTGATCCAGTGTGCAAGCTGGTGCCATTAAGCTGCAGGTAGAAAATTTAATCGTTTTTGTATTCAGTCTTTTTAACAAATGCCCAATAACAACGCCACCCGTACTATGGCCAACCAGGTGAAGTTTGACCTTACTATTTGATTTACCAAGTTGCTTGTGAAAATGTTTTACCGTATCGGTTCCAGCCCCTTTAGCCGTAAATGCGTCTTCTGCGTCTTGCTTCATTTCGTTCCATAATAAGGCTCCGGGTCGACGCAATAGTCCCTCAATAAACCGATCCGTCATATCAGAAAAACCGCCCACTCGATCCTCAGCGGAATTTTCTTTGCGAAAAATAAGGTCTTTTAGTTCTTCAACAATCCCGGTGTCATACATTATATGATAGGGATAGATTCCATTGGCCTTGAATATTTCTTTCATCGCGGCAATGCGCGTTGCCGAATCGAGAGGTGAATTGAGACCGCCGTGAAAATAAAATAGTAAATGCTGGTATTCTTTACTCCCAGCAAGCAATTTAGCGGTTTGTTCGACGTCATTTTGGTTGCTCCAATAACGGCCTTTGGTTTTATAGTGACCATCATCAATATGGACAAAATGTCCTGCTATTTTTGATCTGGGTACAGAACGTCTACGCGTTTTCCCAGCCTCGGTATTAGTCAATAGACGCGAAGAGGCTGGGAGCATACCAAAAATTTGCGGCGTCGATAACGCCAGCTGAAACACCCAGGCATCCATTACATTTTTAACCCAATCTTCATAACTCCAAAGTGCGATGCCCTTGTTTCCCCATGATTGTCCCCAGGAATTTTGTACCCAGAAACCTTTACTGTTATAGCCAACAATCGCAAATGCATGGCCACCTTCTTTCTTGTCAATAAACTTAATGACACCATTCTTAGGACTACTCCAGCCAGAGTGTGTTTTTGCCGAGGCAACGATTACCCCAACCTCATTTATTGCCGCGTGAAAATCAGAGATAATGGGATGTAAACGGTAATAGGCACCAATACTGTGCTTGCACGCGTCTTTAGCGGCCTTAATCGTAAGATCCCGGGGCTTACCTTCCTCATACGGCCATTTTTCTTCTTCACAAACACCCATATTCTTCCAGCCGTTAATAGCCCCCCGCAAGCTAGAGCCATCATAGGTCTCGCCAGGCCACTCATCATGGCGTTTTGCCATTTCATATAACATTCGCGGGCTAACACGGGTCTTCTGTTGAGCAAATGTATATAAATGGTTTATGGCAGCCGCGACAGCAAATCCAGTACAGGCACCTTCGCTCTTTTGATCCAGAATTTTTAACGACGTTGGTAGATCTACCGACTCTTCAAGCTGAATTAGTGCTGGCTGGTACATCCAATCACGATTATCGGGCATATCGGCTTTAACATTGGCATTTTTTAAATAATTTCTTTTCGGCATGACTGTCTCTCCTGGTAAATAGAAAACAGTGATTTGGATAAATTTAAACAGAGTTTCAATTGCAACACCCTTGTAAACGGGTAATTAACAATTTTAAATATCGACTAGTTAACTTTTATACTAGACCGGAATTCGAAAAAATATAGCCCAAGAAATTCTGGAAGTGATTAAGAGCTATGTATTATCGGGGCACAACTCTCCCCTAAGATATTTTTCGCGCTTCTTTAGCTGAACGTATATTTCAGACAAAACTGACATTTCTACGATATATAAATACTTAGCAATACATAAAAGTACAAGATCCACTATTTTAGATATTGAGCCTTGTAGTACTTGTTGTATCAACCAAGCGCCTAAGATGAGGGGCAATAAAACTATTGATGTTTTTACAGAAGAAAAAACACGTGATGTCGAAATAACTCCAAAAGCTCAGTGAATTATTTACGTTCGACCTAGACTAGGTAAAAAAATAGCTCGCACAATCGATAATGGTAGAATCTGATAGCATCATAACAGAGCGAATTTCCTCGGGAGCCACCAGACTGACCCATTCCTAAATAAACAATCCTACTGGGCTATAGGTGTGAGATGGAATTAAGCTGGCAATATTTGCTGTGGTATGACCAAGATGTTTTACCAATATATCACCAAACACATTTCGGTAATCCACGGTATACTGTAAATACCGCCCCCTTCTCAATTGTGTTTGACCTAAACCTGGCCATCGTCCATGAATACCTCCTTTAATATTTTTCCCCACCATAAACCATGAAGCTGCATCACCATGATCCGTTCCGTTACTCGCGTTCACTTTTGCTGTACGCCCAAACTCGGTCATCGTTAAAATAATTACACTATCCATGCGAACCCCTAAATCCGTATATAAGGCCGCAATTCCATCCGAAAATTCCTTTACGCGCCTCGAATGACTACCTGTTGGTTCAGCGCCACCTTGATTCGAATGAGTATCAAAACCATTCAAATCGATAGTCACTACCCTTACGCCTACATCATTTTTTATGAGCTGAGCTGTTTCTTTTAAACGTTGGCCATAAGCGGTGACTGGATAAGCTGCACCATTAGCAGGTTGATAGTTTATCGTATCAATTTGAGACAGCGTATCAATGTTATTAAACATGATTTTTCCGGTATTATTCACTAAACGCGCCGGGTTGGCAGTCGCAGGAGTATTGTACAATGGTAGGACATTTTGTCTTAATCTTGTCATTATATCGCCAGCTGCAGACGGGAAACCAAAATCTCGCAAAAGTGTTAGCGACTGCACGACCACATTGCCGCGTAACGACTTTGCCAGATCTGATCCAAAACTTAGCCCTTGAAGACCACCAAGTCTAGACTGTGATGCTAAATGTCGGTAAAGCCAACCATTATTAATACTATTAGGAATACCGCTTTCAATAAAATCCTGTCCGGAAAAATGCGAATGTGTGTTATTCGGATAGTGAACCGTTGGCAATACTGCCAAATGTCCAGCATTATAAATGGGTAATAGCGAGGACATATTGGGGTTTAATCCGAAAAAATTATTGTGTCCCCGATTGACATCATTAATTGCCAATGCCGCATTAGCATTGCTTGCGCTAGGCGCGGCGATGCTGATAGATGATCGCAAGTTGTAATATTCTGCGTCTCCGTAAGGCACAACCGTATTCAAGCCATCACATCCACCACGCTGAAATATAACTACTAACGTGGGTGCCGTTGTTCCAGCAAAGTGAGATGCTTGCGCTGCCGACATGCCAAACATATTTCCGAGCGTACAGGTACTTATAGCCGCACCTGTCCCTAATACATTCTTAAGAAATTTGCGTCGATTCAAACCTATTCTCCAAATAACGAGTTATTATTATTGATAGTGAAATTGAGGATAGCTCGTGATTATTTCCAATAAATGTCGCAATCGCGTGTTTGCATTACTATCAGTCAAATTAAAACCATTGCTTCCTATGAGAAAAGCTATCGCTTGTTGACGTGCCAGAGCTGGATACTCTCCAAGCAGATGGGTCAGCAAAAAATCAACAATAGCATCTGCTGTTGTTGCACCATTAGCAGAAAAATAGGCGAGCAAATCTGTCCTTAGGCTTTCTGTTTTATTTACCCGCAAAATAGACTCGACCGCTTTGATTCTTTCAAGCAGCAAGCCCGAACTCATCCAGTCAACACCTTTATCGGACCAACCCGTCGGCCATGGATTTTCATATAAGCCCAACCCCATATTAGCAATGTGAATTTGTAGCCGCTGGCCCGTTGATTCACCCTCTAACACTCGAACAAGACTAGTTGCAAATTCTAGAGGAGACTTAACTTTTGCGAGTTTATTTGCAGGTGCATTAAATTCGGATGACGTCAAAATTATCCGTAATACTTGTGTAATTTGATTCGGATCATTCACCGTAGCTTTAAACTTAACAGCACATTGATCCACGAGTGATTTTGGCGGAATATCGTTTACAAAAAAAGCGACCAGCTTGGTACAAATAAATCGCGCCGTTGAAGCATGTGCAGCTAAAATATCAAGGACCTGTTCGCCTTGAGCAAGACCACCTGAAGGAATGGAGACGCCCAAATACCGCTGGGCAGTATTATTATGCTGAGCAGCATTAAAGAAAAAACTCAGGTTTCTTAATTGCCAACCAGTGAATATCTCTGCACCAGCTTCAACATCCAAGTGCGTATAACCTCCGTTAACACCTAGCGTATGAAGCTCCAGAAGTTCTCTTGCATAATTCTCGTTTGAATCTCTTTTTCTATTCTGCGCATTATTCAAATAAAGAAGCATAGCAGGGCTTTTCGAGCTAATCTCAAGAAGCTGTCGGAAATTACCCAGGGCATTTCCTCTAAACGCTTCATTTTCACGACGTTCAAATTTTTCTTGTGATTTATTTATCGCCTTACTACCGCTCAAGCTATTAATGTCGGTATTGAAATGATTGTCCCAAAACCAGGTCATAACCTCAAGCAATTGCCGGCGGCTATAGATCATGTGCATGAGCGTCCAAGATCTTAAATCCGCCCGGGTGTTGGTCGTTAATCCTGCAATCCGTTGCTTAAACTTACTGTCGTCTATACTGGCAGGATCAAGCTGTTGATCGATAAATCCTTGAATCCCCAAAGCACCCACTTCTTTATATAAAGAAGGCGTCAAACCGAAAGTAATTCTACGAATTAAATGCAGCGCCTGTGGATTGACATTAGCGGTATACACAAAAATTTTCACATCTTGGGAATTGGATGAGCGGCTATCGCTAACGGTCACCCGGACAGAATAGACACCCGCGTCGCCAATGGCTGTTTGCTTAGTGGACTTGGTCATATAACCGGAATAACTAAAGACTAAACTGTTGCTGCTGGAATTAGTTGCCGTTGGTTCTAAGGTGATTAGCGCGCCTTCTTTGACCGTAATATCATGAATAGGATTTAAAGCAACCGCTTGAGTTGATCCGGTCTCTGTTCCGGCACTTGAACCACCATCACGACAGCCTGAAAATGCAAGCACAGAAGCACTCACAAGAGTTGTCTTCAAAACTAGTCGCTGACTGGCTGATAATTTCTTAGCTTTTTTGGGTAATATTCCTAATTTTTTTATCATATTCCATTATTCTAATAATTTAGCCCACCCACTTAATTACACTAACATAACAAATGGGGTCAAGTCTTCTACTAACCCTGTTAGTTAGGCCAAAACTACAAAACAAAGTCTCATTTGAATAGTTTAATTATGAAATAGCTCGTCGAACTCTGCTTTTATCAATTGATAGTAACCAGATAAACGCACTATTCATTTTCACTTCCAGTTCTTCAGCAACTTACTCAGTTAATAGGCATATACAAGACCGCCCCTGCAATAGTAAAATCAATCACAACGCCAATGTAAAACTTGTAGAGCGGGATAAATTTTCTGCTTAGATTTTCCTGCTTTTGGAATAGTTTCCAAAACGGAAATAGTTGCACTATTAGTCAACTCACCTGACGAATAAAGTTTATAAAGATATATAGTATGTTCAATGAACAGAATCAGCCATAATATATATAAAATTGCAATCTACACTAAAAGAATGACTAATATAGCAGATTAGTATATGACAAATAAAATCCCAATCTTTCAATCTGTCTTTGGCGCGCAGTGGCCTTCATTGCCACCGGTCATGCACCGGCATTATTCTAACCGTCCATACTGTGATGATGTGGTAATCACAGTGGGTAAAATGGATGTGGAATTTGGCTGGCTGGTAAGGTTGCTCTCGCCTTTTTTGCGGATATTCGGGGCTCTGGTTCCCCATCAGGGAAACGATATACCCGTTACGGTGTACTTCAAGAGCGAGCCTGATTCTGCGGCATTTTGTCTTGAGCGTATCTTTAACTTCGAAAATATAAAGCCCTATATTTTTTTATCTAAAATGGTACAGACAAAAGATGATGTCATCATTGAGTTTATGAAATTTGGCATAGGCTGGAAACACCGTTGTTATTATAACGGCAAAAAAGTGATACTCGAACACCGCGGTTATGTATGGAAAATATTGGGCACGATTATCCCTATTCCACTTACTTTATTTTTGGGGAAAACTTATGCAGAAGAAACAGCGATAAACAACAATAGCTTTCGCATGAAAATGAATATCGTTCACCCTTGGTTTGGAAAAATCTACGAGTACAGAGGCGTGTTTGAAATTAAACCATGAATAAAATTTTAATACTCGGTGGTTATGGTAATTTTGGTAGCCGCATCGCTGTTGCCCTGGCGAAGTCGGGTTTACCGATTATGATTGCCGGAAGAAATAAGCAAAAAGCAAAAAAACTCGCCGATGAAATTAAGAAAAACTATCCCGATGTATCCGTTGAAACCGCTATTTTCGATATCAATAAGGCACTGGCTGAACCGTTAGAAAAATACGCCCCCAAAATTGTTATCAATACCTGCGGTCCTTTCCAGTTCAGTGATTACGCCGTACCGGAATCCTGTATTGAGCATAATATACACTATATCGATCTTGCCGATGGTCGAGAATTTGTAACCGGCATCACCTCGTTAAATGATAAAGCTAAAGCAGCGGGCATATTGCTCGTTAGTGGCGCAAGTACGGTTCCAGGATTATCTTCTGCTGTACTGGAACAATACAAAGATGAATTTTCACAAATTGATTCTCTGCGGTATGGCATCAGCCCAGGGCAGAAAGCCAATCGAGGGTTAGCCACCACAAAAGCGATCATGAGTTATGTCGGCAAACTACTAAAGCCGTTTCCAGGACATGAAAAAAACTATGGGTGGCAGAATATTTACAGACAGCGTTATCCCGTACTTGGGAAACGCTGGATGGCAAATTGCGAAGTGCCAGATCTTGACTTGCTACCCGCACGTTATGGCATAAAATCTATACGTTTTTCGGCGGGAATGGAGCTTTCTTTTATGCATATTGGCATATGGATTATGTCGTGGATGGTAAGGCTGGGCTTGCCCTTGGATCTTACTAATAAAGCATCTTTTCTTCTCAACGTTAGCAACTGGTTCGACTATTTTGGTTCCCCCGATGGTGGCATGCATATGATAATCAAAGGCAAAGGTAAAAACGGCAAGGTGAAAGAAATAAAATGGTTTATCATCGCCAAAGATGGCGATGGCCCTCAAATCCCCCCTATCCCTGCAATTGTTCTCGCAAAAAAACTGTCGGCTGGAAAATTACTCGATACAGGGGCCAAACCTTGTGTTGGCTTGGTATCGCTGAATGAATACCTAAACGAACTAAAAGAGTTTAATATCTCAACTTATCATGCTGAGCTTGACCGTTGAGCCACAAAACGCATTTACCCGGTTAAGTCTTTCGATAACCTAGTAATACTCGCGTGGATTAATACCCGCTAAAAAACTGATTATTTGTACTGCAACACAAAAAATTTGTATTGCAGGAATTGAGGGAACTATATTAGAATTGCCAAAGATATAATCATCGAGGCCAGAATTTGTATCAGCAGAAAATCATTGTATTTTTCATCGTTATGATAACTAGCGTTTCTTGCGAACGTTCAGACGATCATGAAGTAGAAACCGATAATCAGCAAACAGAAAAACCTATCCGACCAATACCGGACCCAGCCGTGATTGCGGCAGGCAAGACGGTTTATAAAAACCATTGTCTCCAATGTCATGGTGTCAATGGGGTCGGTAATGCTAACTGGCGGATAAAAAAGGCCGATGGTTTCTGGTTACCACCACCCCTGAATGGTACGGCCCATACATGGCATCATCCCAAAAAATGGCTGTTTGACAGAATCAAAAATGGAAGCCCAGAAGGTAAAGGCGAGATGCCTGCCTTGAAAGACAAATTAAGCGATGCAGAAATTAATGCTGTGATTGCATGGATGCAATCATTATGGCCCGATAATGTTTATTTTATGTGGCTGGAAAAAGATCAGGAATAGAAATGGAATTTTGACAAATAGAAAGACCGGCCACCCCTACTACGCTTCAATCTACAAGGCATATTCATTTCGCTCGATATTGTTTCTCAATTTAATACTGTCTACAATTTTTGTACCACTTATTATCACAATTCAAACTATGATTTTTTAAGACAAAAAATCCCATTAATATACCTGTAAATTAATATATCGCCTGATAATCTGGCGCCAACAAATTGAAACAGTATAAGTGTTTTCACTCTTACAAAGAAACCAAAATTCGTTAGCGAATACGAAATCAATTGCGGCTCTCTTAGGACATGGATCAGCAATATTTACTTGAAAAGTTACGGTTATCCAGGCAAAGTAAAGAGATCGGAGAACGAATAATAAACACGGCAGTAGAGCCTGGATAATTAGGCGTTTTTTACATTGTCGAAATACCAAATATTGCACTTTAGTTGAAGAGGCTCCCATGTTCACAACCAAGAAAATTTCGTTTTTCATCGTATTACTTACCCTGTTATTTACTAGCAGCGCGAACGCTCAGTACACGACTAAGACTGCCAAAGCAAGTAAGCAATTCGATCCCAAAGTGGTCGCTGCATGGCGAAAGGCCGGTGCCCTGGTCGGCTGGCTTGCCCATAGTCCGAACGGTGGCTGGCATTATCTAAGGGCAAAACCAAAAGCTATTAGCTCTCTACCTGCCTTTGTCTGGCGAAAGTTCGAACCGGGCATGCTTATCAACTTACCCACTCCATCGGTGCCGTTTGCGATGGGTTTCGGCAATACCGGTATAAACAATAGAGGACTGAAAGAACTGAAGCGGTTTAAAAATTTACGCTCACTTGATATCAGTCATACCAAAGTAACTGACGCAGGACTAAAAAATTTAGACCTAATCAAAAGTTTGCGCAGCCTGGATCTTGGCGCATCATTAGTGACCGACACAGGACTAAAGGCGTTGGCCAAAATTCAGCATCTACAAAAACTATACTTTGGTTCTACGGCCGTTACGGACGCGGGAGTTAAGGCACTGACTGGCCTTAGGGGCCTAAAAACCCTGTATTTATATAACACCAAGGTAACGGATGCCGGGCTTCGGGAACTAGCTGACCTTAAGCACTTACAATTTCTTGTTCTTGTTAAAACGAAGGTAACGGTTAAAGGAATTGCAAAATTAAAGCAAGCTCTTCCAAAGCTGCGTATCGTGTATTAAATTCCATTTGTTGTAGATTACAAGTACCTAGTAAAACAAACTTGAGACGCTATTGTGTGGAATACAAATCTAGCTTATAAGAAATGAAACAACTTTAGTCTAATGTATTTAACTCAATAGCGATCAATAGGATTGCCAGGTTACTTAAAAAGCTCACCCATAGCATAACTTTCGAAAATTCTAAGTACAAACTAACTCTCTCTAACGTAAACATCGGGGACTAGCTTAAATCATCAGCTAAAACTACATATTATCACAGCTCGATTTTGCCTTGATTTCTCCTTATAAATTGCACACGTATCGATTAGATTATTAGTAATCTTACTGAACGATAAGGATAAACATGTTTATTGCACATCTTCCAGC